>NZ_JBTXLR010000006.1:0-176002 GCF_054871685.1 Myroides sp. LJL116 | reverse complement strand
CAGATGTTCGCAACTAGAAATCAAAAGTTTAAGACCTATAAAAAAATGGTAGTAAACTAAGATGTCTACTACCATTTTTTAGTATTTTTATAATATTAATCCTGTATCGTTATTTCAGGACTTGACAGATAAAGTAATAAGATTACTTTATTGTATTTATAGCATTTTGAATTCTTTGGATTGCTTTTTCTTTTCCAATCATTTCAATGATTTCAAATAAATCAGGTCCTTTTAATGCTCCAACCATACAAACTCTTAATGGTTGCATTACTTTCCCCATACCAATTCCTTGCTCACTAATCCATTGTTTTAAAGAAGCTTCTATATTTGTAGCTGAAAAGTCTTCAATATTTTGAATTTCATTGGCTACATTACCTAAAATATCAGGTGTATCCTCTTTCCAATTCTTTAAAGCTTTAGGATCATATGAGGTAGGATCTACAAAGAAAAAGTCAGATAATTCATAGAAATCACTTACAAAAGTAGCTCTTTCCTTAATTAGGGAAACTACTTTTTCTATATATTCTATAGATGGACTTAACTCTTTATCTTCTAATACTTTTAAAAACTCTTGAGCTAGATCCTTATCCGATTGTAACTTTAAATAGTGTTGATTGAACCATTTATTTTTCTCTGGATCAAATTTAGCTCCTGCTTTATGTACACGAGATAAATCAAATTTCTCCACTAATTCTTCTAGTGAAAAAATTTCTTGCTCACTTCCGTCATTCCAACCAAGTAATGCTAAAAAGTTTACCACTGCCTCTGGGTAATAGCCTTTTTCTCTATATCCACTAGATTGTTCCCCTGAAATTGGATCTTTCCAATCTAATGGGAATACAGGAAATCCTAATTTGTCTCCATCTCTTTTAGATAGCTTCCCATTTCCAACAGGCTTTAAAATCAATGGTAAATGAGCAAATTTTGGAGCTTCCCAACCAAAGGCTTTATAAAGTAATTCATGTAAAGGTAAAGAAGGTAACCATTCTTCCCCACGAATTACGTGAGAAGTTTCCATTAAATGATCATCTACAATATTAGCTAAATGGTAAGTAGGCATACCATCACTTTTATATAAAACCTTGTCATCCAACAAGCTAGTGTCAAATTTCACTTCACCTCTAATTAGATCATTTAAAACTAGAGTTTCTCCTACAGGCGTTTTGAAACGGATTACATAAGGTTCTCCCTTCTCAATTCTATTAGCAACTTCTTGAGAGTCTAACACTAGAGAAGTTTTTAAATTTTCTCTAACTGTGTGATTATAAATGAAGGTCTCTCCATTTTTTTCTTTTTCGCTACGCATAGCATCTAACTCCTGTGCAGTATCAAAAGCATAATATGCCCAACCTTTTTCAATTAACTCTTTGGCATATTTTGCATATAATTCTTTACGCTCACTTTGTCTATATGGTCCAAATTTTTCATTCAATCCAATAGTCTCGTCAGGAGAAATACCTAGCCAATTTAAAGCTTCCATAATATATTGTTCTGCGCCAGGAACAAATCTATTTTGGTCAGTATCTTCAATTCTTACATAAAAAATTCCATTATTTTGCTTAGCAAATAGGTAATTAAACAACGCAGTCCTAACTCCTCCTATATGTAAAGGTCCAGTTGGACTAGGTGCAAAACGCACACGAACTTGATTAGCCATCTTTTAAATTTTTACAAAGATAATATACAAAATAATTACAAGGACATTATTTCGAAAATTATCCTAAAATCTTTAATTCCAATAGTTTTAAATCAAAAGTAAAATAGAACCTACAAAAGAGAGGAAAAACACTTTTCAAATTCCAACTTAATATTAAAATACTCGTAAATATCGTCTCTAAAAAGGGTTGTTTTTATTTCCATTTTTTACATATACAGCCTTTTTTTAATCTAAAACTATTCAAAAGTTGATTTTTGAATTTTAATGCTATATAGTTGATTTAAAGCATTGTAACACTTATCAACAACTATGTTTGTCCAATTCTCTAAATGCTTAGTTTTCAAGCTTATAATAAATCAACAATTTTGTTGATAACTATGGAAACAAAACAATAACTATTTTTTGTTTTATTCAAAATTTTTGCAATACACTACATACAAGGACATTTCCAAATTTATTTACAAAAAAGAGTTGTGGAGATATCCATACTGTTATACACACTTATCCACAAAAAAAGGGGTAACAAATTATCAAAAAACACCTGTTGATAAGCTAAATAAGGCCTGTTAATAACTTATCTAAAGCACTGTTAGTCAAAAAACTAAAAAATGATAATCTGTTGATAAGATTTAATAATTAATATAAAGAAATTTTCAAAAAAAAGTTATTGTACATATTAACAAGCTATATATACCATACCATTTTTTTTATTTTTAAAAATCTTTTATTATTTATTATTAGTATTGTTGATAAGGTTAATAAGTGAAAAAAAACTTTTTCGCTAAAAAAAAAAATAAGCCCTTAGAAGGCCTTAAAAAGCTTTTTTTTTTTTTGGCTGTAGAAGTATAAATTTTGCCGGTTTCATACTACTTTTTTTTTAAAAAAAATAGCCGTTATAATTTCGTTATTTGGACATACACTTGGAGTAATTTTAAATATCGCAAGTATAAAGGCTTGTAGATTAAAAAAATTGCAAGAGTATACGTTTAGTTGTTTTAGTATTTTTTTTAAAAGGGAAAATGGAGCCCCATAATTTTGTTATCTGGCCACAAGGCTTACTTAATTTTTTATATGACAAACAAATGGGCTTGATTTTTTTTAAAAAAGGATAGATCTGTTGCCATCCAATGAAGAGAATTTTAAAACTTTGATATTTGATATTTGATATTTTTATTTTTAAAATTAGAAATATCAAAGTTGTGGAATGGAGTTTTTATTATATGGATCAAAGCAAATACTTATATGCTACTAGTAAGTAGTTCTTGTATCTATCATATTTGATTTTATTTCTCATAATTTTTTTTTTACGCGAAATATAAACGCTTACTTATCTTTTTTAAGTAGCTTCTATAAATGTCCTATTTAGTTTTTTTGTACAGTGGAATTTGTTTATTGAAATTACAAGCTGCAAAAATTTAGTGCGTTTGATTTATTTTTTTTTAAGACTGTCTGTAGTTTGGTTATTCTGTTTTTTTTTATAACCGGAGTGTTTTATAGAAAATACAGAGGGATTAGAAAACTAATTATATAATATAATTAGTTGGAAAAGATTATGTGGCTAATAACAGAGGTCTTATAGTTTTTTTTTTCTAGTTTATTGAAAACATGATGTGCTATTTAAATTAGGCCATTTAGATAAAATTACATTTTCCATTCCCTTACGTATAGTTAGCGTATTTCATTTTTTTTTTTTCTAAAACTTTTTTATGCAAAATAGGAGCAATAGAAAAATAAGTTTGGATTCTTTTTGGTAAATATTTTACCAGTTGGATCTTTTCGAACTTTGATTAATAAAATGATTAAACACATTTTAATTTCTGCACCTAGAGAATAGGGGAGAGGTTATTTTTTTTGGTGAAAATTCTTTTATTCATTTTTAAAAGACTAATTTTACCTTATGTCTACTAGTAGAAAGTTTATTTTTTGAAGGCTTTGAGAGTAGCATATTTATAATTTTTTTTTATTCGTTTCGAAATATGCAATTTTCAGGAAACTATTTTTTTAATTTAGTTTCCTCTGGAAGGAATTTGCATTCTGGTGAATCTAATCCAGGATATTTTTTTTATCTGTAAGACTGCAAAACTAAATATATTTAGTAGGCTGATTTACTTATGATTATGTTAAAGAATTCATTTTTAGTCTCTTTTTTATTCTCCTTTTTAATTTTCATCGTACCTTTGCATATATTATAATTTTAAGATAAAAATTCATATGATAATTTTTAACTACGAGTCTGATTTTCAATTGTTTAACGAAAATAAATATAGAGAGTGGATTTCAAAAATTATTTCTTCTGAGTCTTTTATAGAAGGAGATATCAGTTATATTTTTTGTGATGACGAATATTTACATAAAATAAATGTAGAGTATTTAGATCATGATACTTTAACGGATATAATTAGTTTTGACTATACGGACGGAGATACCATTTCTGGAGATATCTTTTTATCTGTAGAAAGAGTAATGGATAACGCGAAGGAATTTGATGTAGAATTTGAGCACGAATTACTTAGGGTGATGGCGCACGGAATTTTACATTATTGTGGGTATGGAGATAAAGATGCAGAGGAAGAGAGAATAATGCGTAGTAAAGAGGAAGAGAAAATAGCTATGTTCCACGTGGAACAATAGTATATTTTTAGTTTTTAATTTTAATGTTTCACGTGGAACAATGAGTATATTTCAAGATACATATGATGTAATAGTTGTAGGAGCTGGTCATGCTGGTTCGGAAGCTGCTGCGGCAGCTGCGAATATGGGATCAAAGACTCTTCTTATTACAATGAGTTTACAAAATATAGCACAGATGTCTTGTAATCCTGCTATGGGTGGGATTGCAAAAGGTCAAATTGTTAGAGAAATCGACGCTTTAGGAGGTTATTCTGGGATTGTATCCGATCAGACAGCTATACAGTTTAAAATGCTGAATAAATCTAAAGGACCTGCTATGTGGTCTCCAAGGGTTCAATCAGATCGCATGCGCTTTTCTGAAACTTGGAGACTAATGTTAGAGGGGACTCCTAACTTGGATTTTTATCAAGATATGGTGAAATCCATTTTGATCGAAGACAATAAAGTTAAAGGAGTTGTTACAAATTTAGGAATAGAAATTAAGGCCAAAACTGTAATTCTTACTAATGGTACTTTTCTAAATGGATTGATTCACATTGGTGAAAAACAATTTGGAGGGGGTAGAGCTGGAGAAGGAGCTGCCTTTGGTATTACGGAGGACTTAATTCAATCTGGTTTTGTTTCAGGTAGAATGAAGACAGGAACACCACCTAGAGTAGATGGTCGTTCTTTAGATTATTCTAAAATGGAAGTTCAACCAGGAGATGCTGTTCCGGCTAAGTTTTCTTATTTAGATGTAACTAGTCCATTAAAGCATCAAAGAGACTGTTATATGACTTATACTTCTCCTGAAGTACATGATTTATTAAGGGAGGGGTTTGACCGCTCTCCAATGTTTACAGGAAGAATTCAAAGTATAGGACCTCGTTATTGTCCGTCGATTGAAGATAAAATTAATCGTTTTGCCGATAAAGATAGACACCAAATTTTTGTAGAGCCAGAAGGTTGGAATACATGTGAGATTTATGTAAATGGTTTCTCTACTTCTTTACCAGAAGAAGTGCAATTTAAAGCCATTCGTTCTGTTGCAGGTTTTGAAAATGCAAAGATTTTTAGACCAGGATATGCTATAGAGTATGATTATTTTCCACCTACTCAATTAAAACATACTTTAGAAACGAAGCTTGTAGAAGGGTTATATTTTGCTGGGCAAATAAATGGAACTACGGGTTATGAAGAAGCAGCTGCTCAAGGTTTGATGGCTGGTATGAATGCTCACTTAAAAATCAACGATAAAGAACCTTTTATTCTTAGAAGAGACGAAGCTTATATAGGGGTACTTATTGATGATTTAATTACAAAAGGGACAGATGAACCTTATCGTATGTTCACTTCACGTGCTGAGTATAGAACTTTATTGCGTCAAGATAATGCTGACTTTAGGTTAACGCCTAAGAGTTATGAATTGGGACTTGCAAGCGAAGCTCGCTTAAGAAGAATGGAGCACAAGTTAAAAGAGTCTGAAAACTTCGTACAATTCTTTAAAGAGACTAGTGTGAAAATTCAAGAAGCAAATCCAATTCTTGAAGAAAAAGGTTCGTCTTTAATGGTTCAACCAGATAAAATGTTTAAAGTATTTTCAAGACCTCAAATAGAGTTAGAAGATATTTTGAAGTTCGAAAAGGTTAAACAATATATAGAAGAGAACAATCTAGATCAAGAAATTTTAGAGCAAGCTGAAATTCAAGTGAAGTATTCCGGATATATTGAAAAGGAAAAAAACAATGCGGATAAGCTTACTCGTTTAGAAGATGTAAAGATTCCAGAGAACTTTGATTATGATAAAATAGTTTCATTGTCATTTGAGTCTCGTGAGAAACTTAAAAATATTAGACCTGTAACTATATCTCAAGCATCTAGAATTAGTGGAGTAACTCCTACGGATATTTCGATTCTTTTGATTCATATGGGAAGATAAAATAAATAACATATTTTAGTTGAAGGGGTTTGTTCCACGTGGAACAAACCCCTTTTTTATATGCTGTAAATAAAGATCTTTCTTATATTATTTTTGGGAATGGATATACTCAGGTGTATAGTTACTGTGTTTTTTATTATTTTTTTTGCTCTCAAAATATAGGAAAGGGGGGACTTTTACTTCCTAATCTGAAGTAATCAGTAAGGGGTTTTAAGTATATTTTGTAGACTATTTCTAGTGAATTATATGCAGGGTTTTTAGTAGTATGTTCTAGGTGTATTTTAATAAGCTATATTACTTAGTTAGGATATCAAGTCTCAAAATATTTTGCTTATTGTAATTATAGATGAACTTTGGCAAGTTTTCCTTCTTCTACGTATCAAAATTTAATTCTCAGAAAATCTTATTTAGTAGATTGTATTTTTGTTTAAGGGTAGGAAGGATAGCCTTATTTGTAGTTTTAAACGGATAGAATTTATTCAAGATTATTCCAATAAGTAAACCTATTTACTAAACCATACTTGTCTTTCTAGCCAATCAGGTAAGATGTAAATTACCAAGATATACTTTAAGTCTAGTTGTAAGAAGGCTTGTTCTAAAGGTTTATTGATACTTATATTTTCTTGTCCTATAAGCCTATTTTTTATTCTTTATATTTTATTCGAATTGTAATTACACTAATTCGCTGGTATTATTATGTAGTATATTTACTTACCTAAAAGTGCCTATCTACATTTTCTTTTTTTATTTCTTTAGTAAAAAAGCTCATCTTTTAGGTATTGACCTATTGCTCCTTTAAAAGATTTATAGAACCATTTAGGCTGTTTTAAGGGATGGTTAGAGTTATGATGTAATAGATCCATTGGTTATATTTTAATCTATATTCTGGTTCTTTATAGGAGCTTCTTTGTTATTCTATTTTACAGTTTGAATTATGATGTAATAGATCCATTGGTTATGTTTTAATCTATATCCTGCTTCTTTAAAGGAGCTTCTTTGTTATTCTATTCTACAGTTTGAGTTATGATGCAATAGATCCATTGGTTATATTTTAATCTATATTCTGTTTCTTTAAAGAAGCTTCTTTGTTATTCTATACTATAGTTTGAATTATGAATCAATAGATGTGTTGTAGTATTTTAGTCTATGTTCTGTACCTTTGAAGTACTCTGTTTGTTTTTTATTCTATAGTTTGAATTATGAATCAATAGATGTGTTGGTAGTATTTCAATCTATCTTCCTGTACCATTGAAGTACTCTGTTTGTTTTTTTATCCTATGGTTAGAGTTATGATGCAATAGATCTATAGGTTATATTTTAATCTATCTCCTGTACCATTGAAGTACTCTGTTTGTTTTTTATTCTATAGTTTGAATTATGAAGCAATAGATGTGTTGGTAGTATTTCAATCTATCTTCCTGTACCATTGAAGTACTCTGTTTGTTTTTTTATCCTATGGTTAGAGTTATGATACAATAGATCTATAGGTTATATTTTAATCTATATCCTGGTTCTTTATAGGAGCTTTTTTGTTATTCTATTCTATAGTTTGAATTATGAATCAATAGATGTGTTGTAGTATTTTAGTCTATGCCCTGTACCTTTGAAGTACTCTGTTTGTTTTTTATCCTATGGTTAGAGTTATGAAGCAATAGATCTATAGGTTATATTTTAATCTATATCCTGGTTCTTTAAGGGAGCTTCTTTGTTATTTTATTCTATAGTTTGAATTATAAATCAATAGGTGCTTTGGTTCTATTTTTGTCTGTATCTAGATGCTTCAAAGAAGCCTCTTTATCTTTTAGATATAAATTATAGGATTGTTTTTTTATAATTTCTGGGAGTTATTTTACATCTAAAATAGTAGGCCTTGTTCTAGATTTATATAGAATAGATTCTTTAAAGAAGTTGTAGAAAGTAATTTATTATTAAGAGAACTATTTATTCTAGTAATATTTTATTGAGTGTGATATTGAATTAGGGTATCAAAATAAATTAGGACTCTCTCGCAATGGAGGATGTACTATTTGTTTTACTTCGTTATATTTGTTTTTCTTTTAAAGTAACAAAATGAATAAATTGGATGATAAGAAGTTTTTAGATGTAGAGGATTATAGTATATCTAAAGAAAAATTCAGTATCTATTTAGATAAAGAATTAAATATTTTAAAAACAATTCCTCAGCCAAAGGTGGAGGAAATGCATAGATACTACCAAAGTGAAAACTACATTTCTCATTCCGATAATTCACGTGGATTATTTAATCGCATTTACCAAGTAGTCAAAAAAAATGCAATTCAACGCAAACTTCAATTCATTCAAAGTTTACGTCCACAAGCAAAAAGTATTTTAGATATAGGTTGTGGTACAGGAGAGTTTCTACTACATGCTAAAAATAATGGTTGGAAAACTACTGGATTAGAACCTAGCGATCAAGCAAAGAATTTAGCTAAACAAAAAGGCCTGGAATTAGTGGAACATAGTAGTGAATTAAAAGATGCTTCTTTTGATGTTATTACCATGTGGCATGTTTTAGAACATGTTGCTGATTTAGATTTTCAAATAAAAGAACTCCGTAGACTTTTAAAAAAAGATGGAATAATTTTAATAGCTGTACCGAATCACGAATCTTATGATGCGCAATACTATAAACAATTTTGGGCAGCTTATGATGTACCTCGTCACTTATGGCATTTTTCTAGATCTTCAATAATTAATTTATTTGAGAAATATCATTTTTCAATTCAAGGTCTTTATCCATTAGTTTTTGATAGTTTTTATGTAAGTCTACTTTCTGAGGAATATAAAACGGGAAAGAAGAATTGGTGGAAAGCATTTTGCATTGGTTTAAAATCAAATGTAAAAGCTAAGCAAACATTAAATTACTCTTCTATCACTTATATATTTGAAAAACTAGAGAAAGGGGATTAATCTTTTATAATTTCATATTTCCAAGGTTAAAATTGATTTTAAAGGCTCCTATTTAGTTATTACATATCCACCGGCAAGTAATTATGGGGTTTTTTAGATAATGCATTAAAAGGCTTTAAAAAAGGTCATTAATAATAGCTTTTAATTATTTTTTATTTTGCAATCATAGATTTTTTTGATAGATAACTTTTTTTAACTTTCGTCTAAAACTTTTACTATTTTTACGTACTAAATAAAACGGAAATGAAAAAAGGTATTTTAATGTTAGGTTTAGCTGCAATGTTTGTAGCTTGTAATAATCCTAGTGCTACAAGTGAGTTTAAAACTGCTTATGTAGATTCAACTATTCTATTAAAGGAATATAACGAAGTAAAGAATATTGAAGCTGATTTTAAAGCAAAGTCTGAAGAAAAAGGAAAAGCTTTAGAAACTGAAATTGCAGCATTCCAAAAAGAGGTGCAAGATTTTCAAAAGAACGCAGCTGCAAAAGGACAAGCTTGGGCACAAAGTAAAGCAAATGAGCTTCAACAAAAAGAAGAAGAGTTACAGTATAAGCGTCAGTCTTTAATGCAAGCTTTACAACAAGAAAGCGGACAAGCAATGGAAGAGGTTATAACCAAAGTTAAAAACCATATAGCTGAATACGCTAAAACAAATAACTTAGATTACGTTTTTAATACCGAAGAAGCGTCTACAGTTCTTTTTGCTAAAGAGCAATATAACATTACAGATATTATTGTTAAGGAGTTAAATGCAAACTACAAGGGAGCAACTCCTGTAGAAGAAAATACAGAAACAGCAAAGTAGGAATACCTTGTATATATAAAGAGAGAAATATTATTTCTCTCTTTTTTTTTTGCTATTCTATAAATGGATAAAGTATTATAGTTGTGGATTTTTTTGTTGTACTTTGCTAAAAACTTTTACAATGACTACTTTCTCTGAAGAAGCACAATATGTTTTAGATTTCGTAAATCAAACAAATCGTAATATTTTCCTTACGGGTAAAGCTGGAACTGGAAAGACAACTCTTTTAAAGGAGATTATCAAAACCTCCCATAAAAATGCTGTTATTGTGGCGCCCACTGGTATTGCTGCTCTAAATGCAGGAGGGGTAACTATCCATTCATTTTTTCATCTTCCATTTGGAACCTTTATTCCAGATGTTGTTAATCCACCTATGTTTGACGATCGTATGAAGATTGAAAACAGAATTTCTTTAAAGAAGCATATGCGTATGAATAATGCTCGACGTTCTTTATTTAGAAATATGGATTTATTAGTTATAGATGAAGTAAGTATGTTGCGCTGTGACGTATTAGATGCAATGGACTTTATGCTTCAATCTATACGTAAAAATAAACAAGCTTTTGGGGGTGTTCAAGTTTTATTTATTGGTGATTTATTACAGTTGCCTCCTGTGGTTAAGAATGAGGAATGGGAAATTCTAAAACGTTATTACGATGGTGTTCACTTCTTTCATTCTGAGGCATTACGATCTAACTTACCTTTATATATTGAGTTAGAAACAATATATCGACAAAGTGACCAAGTTTTTATATCCATTTTAAATAATCTTAGAAATAACACTGTAACCCAAGGGGATTTACAAACTCTTAATACTTATATAAAGCCTGATTTTGATGTAATGAAGAATCCAGGTTATATTACTTTAAGTACACATAATGCTAAGGCCGATTCAATCAATGAACAAGCTTTAGAATCCTTAGATGGAAAACTGTTCTCTTATACACCTGAAATAGTAGGAGATTTTCCTGAAAAGATCTATCCTTTAGATGCTGTTTTATCTTTAAAAGTAGGAGCACAGGTTATTTTTATTAAGAATGATATTTCTGTAGAAAAGAATTTTTATAATGGAAAAATGGGTGTGATAAAGTCTTTGTCAAAAGATCAAATAATCGTTCATTTTCCCGAAGAGAATCTTAGTATTGAAGTAGAGAAATACGAATGGGAAAATATTAAATATTCGGTTTGTGAAAATACTAAGGAAATCAAGGAAGAGATATTAGGAACTTTTACCCAATATCCTATTAAATTAGCTTGGGCTATTACAGTACATAAAAGTCAAGGATTAACCTTTGATAAGGCTGTGTTAGATGTTTCAAGAGTATTTTTACCTGGCCAAGCTTATGTAGCATTATCTAGATTACGTAGTTTAAAAGGTTTAGTACTACTTTCAGCCATTCAAATGAATGGATTGACAAATGATATGGATGTTATGATGTTTGCCGGTAATAAGGCAACAAACGAGCAATTAGAAAGTGAATTGTCCCTTCATGCGAAAGAATTTTTAGAAGGATTTTTAAAGGATGCTTTTTCTTGGAACAGTTTATCGCATTTATGGCATACACATGCTAATACTTATTTTTCTGAAACCCAAAAAAGTCCTAAAAGTGCTTATAAGGCTTGGGCAGATAAGGCTATTGTAACAATTGATACGATGCTTGTACATTCTAATAAGTTTGTCATGCAATTACATGCTCTATTTAACAGCGAACCCTTTCGATTTGAGTATACTAAACAAAGGGTACAAAAAGCTTATGAATACTTTTTCCCTATGATGGACCATTTGGTTTTCGAACTACTTTTTACCATTGCTCAAGTTAAAGGGAAGAGAAATTTAAAAACTTTTTTTGATGAATTAGTCGTTTTAGAAGATGATTTATTAGCAAGGGTTTTAAAAATGAAAAAAGCTTTGAAGATGCTAGAGATTATCGACAGCGGGCAAAAAGTTTGTAAAGATACTTTACAAAGTGAAGATGTTGCTTCTTATAAAATGAATCATTTAGTAAACATCGCCTCTTTAATTCGTAGTACTCATTTAGACTTAGATCCTTCCGATGAAGATGATTTATCTTTATATAGCTCTAGTAAAAGCGAACCTAAGCAGAAGAAAAAGCCAACCGTAACTATAACCTACGACTATTATAAAGCTGGTAAAAGTATTGAAGAAATCGCGGAAATAAGAAAGTTAACTACAACTACTATTAACTCGCATATTGCTAAGTTGATAAAGGATGAAAAAATAGATATAAAAGAAGTCCTTAGCCCTGAGAAACTAGAGGCATTAGCCAAGGCGTTTGCTTCCAGACAAGAAATGAGTTTAACAGAGATTAAAGCTCAAGTTAAAGATGAATTTTCTTGGGAAGAATTAAGACTCTATCAAAGCTCTATTAAAGCCTAAGTGAAGATATTTCTACAATAAAAAGTAGTTAGAAATCAAGTTATTTCTAACTACTTTTTATGTATTAGTCTAGTTAGTTTTATAGATAAATCTGTAAATATCATTCTTGAACTACCATTTCTCTCTATATGGTAGATGGCCTGAGATAACTCATCATAAATAGAGATTATATTGGACCCGTTAACAAAGGGAGCAAATTTTTCTAGTTTGAAATTGTCAACTGTAGTTTGGTAGTATACTAAGTTGGGTGTTTGGTAATTTAATAATAAAGCTTGTCTGAATAACTCAATACAAAATTCTAAAAATTGTTTTTGTTGTTCTCTTCCCAAACTAGATAGTTCCTCACTCCATAGAATTAAATCTTGGATTACAGCAGCATTTCCTTTTGCTCTAAAGGCTGCTCTAACCCATTGAACAAACCATTTTTCAAAAGGTTCCACACTATCTTGACTTAATAAAAGTTTTAATGCTTTATTATAATTTCCTTGAGCCTGATGGGATAGCATTAAGGCCTGATTTTGGGGACAATTATGTTTTTGTATTAAAGCTTGTTCAATGTCTTTTTGACCAAGGCTATTAAAATTTACAATTTGGCATCTTGATAAAATGGTAGGAAGGATATTTTTTTGGTTTTCTGCAATTAGAATAAACAGTGTTTTAGCAGGCGGTTCTTCCAGTAGCTTTAGTAATTTATTAGAAGCTTCGATATTTAATTTATCTGCCATCCAAATGATGCAAATCTTATATCCACCTTCATAGGATTTTAATGCTAGTTTTTTTGAAATTTGAATTGCTTCATCTACACCTATTTGGCCTTGTTTATTTTGTATATCCATGTGAGTATACCAATCAAATAAATTTCCATAAGGCGTTTTATCTAAAAAGGTAATCCATTTAGATAAAAACAGATCGGATGTAGGATTCTTCTTAACCATATCCGTTGTACTTACTGGATATATAAAATGTAAATCAGGATGTGAAAGATTATCCACTTTTAGGCTACATGCATCAAAAGTTGCTGGGTCTAATTTTGAATTACACAATACATATTTTGCATAAGCAATAGCCATAGGCAAGGTTCCACTTCCATCAGGCCCAATGAAAAGTTGAGCATGAGGAATTCTACCTACTTGTGCGTTTTGCATTAATGCATTCTTTATGTGATCTTGACCAATTATATGTGAAAATTCCATAAAGCAAATATAAAGTAAATCCTCGTGGATTGTAAATAAATCTTTTAGTGCTGAATGTTTATTTATTTTGGACAGAGAGAACCTAATTTTTACTTAAAATATGTAATAAGTTTGTAATTGCTTGTTTTGGTTTTATTTTATAGTTGTAAAATAGGTTATATGTATACTGTTTTCCTTGTTATTTAACTAAAAAATAGAAAAAATAAAATTGCAAAACAATTGAGTATTAGCTTTGTGGAGTGTTTGGTGAATAAAAATAATTATATTTGTAAGCATTAATATAAAAGCAGAATATTTTAAGCAATGAAAACAGTAGATAATTTTAATTTCAAAGATAAGAAGGTTCTTGTTCGTGTTGATTTCAACGTTCCTTTAGATGACAATGGTAATGTTACTGATACAAATAGAATTGAAGCTGCTAAAGCGACAATCGAGAAAATCACTAAAGACGGTGGAATAGCTATTTTAATGTCTCATTTAGGACGTCCTAAAGGAGAAGTTAATCCAAAGTATTCTTTAAAGCAAATTGTTTCTAAAACAGAAGAAATCTTAGGTAAACCAGTAACATTTGTAGAAGATTGTATTGGAGATAAGGCACAAGATGCAATTAAGAATGCTAAAGCAGGGGATATTATCTTATTAGAAAATCTACGCTTTTATGCAGAGGAAGAAAAAGGAGATACAGATTTTGCAAAGCAATTAGCTGATTTAGCAGATTTCTATGTAAATGATGCTTTTGGAACTGCACATAGAGCACATGCTTCAACAACTGTTGTAGCTCAGTTTTTTAATGATGCTAAATGCTATGGTTATTTATTGGCTAAAGAAATAGAGAGTTTAAATAAAGTTTTAAATAGTACTTCCAAGCCTGTTACTGCAGTTTTAGGAGGGTCTAAAGTATCTTCAAAAATCACTATTATCGAGAATATCCTTGATAAGATTGATCATATGATTATTGGTGGAGGAATGACTTTTACTTTTATCAAAGCCTTAGGTGGTAATATTGGTAATTCATTGGTAGAAGATGATAAATTAGAATTAGCGTTAGATATTCTGCAAAAAGCTAAGGAGAAAAATGTACAAGTACATTTACCAATTGATATTATTGCTGCAGATGCTTTTTCTGCGGATGCAAATATTAAAATAGTTGATGCTAACGATATTCCAAATGGATGGATGGGATTAGATGTTGGTCCTAAAACATTAGAAGCTTTAAAACCTGTTATCATGGATTCTAAAATTATTCTTTGGAACGGACCTTTAGGAGTTTTTGAGATGGAAAAATTTGCTAATGGTACTATTACATTAGGTGAATTTATTGCTGAATCTACTAAAAATGGGGCTTTCTCTTTAGTAGGAGGAGGGGATTCAGTTGCAGCAGTAAAACAGTTTGACTTAGCAAATAAAATGAGCTATGTTTCAACTGGTGGTGGAGCTATGTTAGAGATGTTAGAAGGTAGAATTTTACCTGGAATAGCAGCAATCGAAAATTAATAATTACAATATAAAAGATGCTATAGTTTTATACTAGAGCATCTTTTTTTAATACATGCTAGTATGAACTACAAAGGACTCATTTTGTCGTTTATGAGCTTTTGCTCGGTACTTGTGTCGGCACAAAGTAATGATCAACAAGGAGAAATCCCAAATAAAATAACAATGGATTCTGAAGTTTATTTAGATTCTATTAAGCAAACTTTTGTGGAACACATTGCAGGAGCTGCTATTGAAAGAACTTGGCTAAATGAAATATTAAACCAAGATCTTTTCTTGGAAATGGAACAAGAACTTTCTCAGGCTGATTTTGACCATTCCGATGTTGTATACGAAGAGTTAACTACAGAGGTTTTAAAGCAAAGGTTAGAGGCAATGAATCAGAAGACGCCTTTTACTATTGAATACAACCCTGTTTTAGAAAAAGTAATTAAATCTTTTCTAAAAAATAGAAAGCGTTCTTTTGAAAGATTATTAGGATTATCTGAGTATTATTTTCCTCTATTTGAGGAAAAATTAGCTCAATATAATGTTCCATTAGAAGTTAAATACTTAGCTATTGTAGAATCTGCGTTAAACCCAGAAGCAAGAAGTAGAGTAGGTGCCACAGGTCTTTGGCAGTTTATGTATGCTACAGGTAAACAATACAATTTAGAAGTTAATTCATTTATTGATGAAAGAAGTGACCCTGTTAAATCCTCTATTGCTGCTGCACAGTTCTTATCTGATTTACATAATATGTTTGGAGATTGGGACTTAGTACTTGCTTCTTATAATGCTGGTCCTGGGAATGTAGCAAAAGCTATTCGCCGCTCCCAAGGACAAAAGAATTATTGGAATATACGACCTAATTTACCTAGGGAAACTCAAAACTATTTACCAGCATTTTATGCAACAATGTATATTTTTGAGTATGCTAAAGAACATGGATTATCAGCTAGCAATTCAACTTTTTATTCATTAGTGCAAACCGATACGGTTTCTTTAAAGAAAGTAATCAATTTTGAACAGCTATCCTCTATTTTAGATGTACCACAAAATGAAATTGAATTTTTAAACCCTACTTATAAGTTAAAAACTATACCATATATAGAAGGGCAAAAACACTTCATTCGTTTACCAATAGATAAAATAGGTATATTAACTAGTAATGAAGATAAAATATACGATTACTTAGCACTTGTAGAATCACAAAAAGAACAGCCAAACTACGAGATGGTTAGCAATATGGCTACAAGTTCTAGTGTGAATTCTAAATACCATACGATTCGAAAAGGTGAAAGCGTTGGTGTAATTGCAAAAAAATATGGTATTAGTGTGGCACAGTTAAAGACCATGAATAATCTAAAGAGTAATCTTATTTATCCAGGTAAAAAGTTAGTGGTAGGAAAGTCTATTATAGCTCAACCAACTGGTAATTCTTTTTATACTGTAAAGAAAGGAGATTCCTTATATTCTATCAGTAAGAAATTTAGTGGAGTTACTATAGCAAAGCTAAAGTCATGGAATAATATGATGGATTCTGATGCTTTACAACCGGGAATGAAATTACGCGTAAATGCTATATAAAAGTAAAAGGGTATACTGGAATAAAATCCAGTATACCCTTTTAACTTTTATAAATCTAGTTCTACTTAATCTTCTAAGTATTTTCTCTGTAATAAAGCTATATCCACATTGAGAATATTATGCAGGTAATTTTCTACACTAGTATAATGTTGGGTAATAGTTTCAAAAGCACATTGAAGATAGCCTTTCTTCACACTCATTAAATTAATAATAGTCTGAATTTGATCAGGCTGTTTTAAATTATGTTCTTCTATAATACCTTTTATAGTAGTCTGTACTCTTTTATTGGTTTGTAGATAATCATTATAGATTAACTCTCTATTGACATCCATAGCACTTAAAAACAAAGCAGCTGCAAATCCTGTTCTATCTTTTCCAGCTGTACAATTAAAAACCATTGGTATATTATGACCATGTTGTAAAAGCTCAAAAAACGCTCTGTATTGATCTTGATTATCTAAAACGAGTTGTTGATTGATATTCATTAAAAATTGCTCTGCGGCCTTTGCATTGCCTTGTGAGATGATCTGTTGTAGGTTATCAAAAGATAGGTTACCTGGATTGATACATAACTCTACTACTTCGGTTATACTAGTAGGCAGCTCATTCTTTTTATTTGCTATTTCTTGCTCACTTCTAAAATCTACATTGGTATGCAGATTTATGTCATTTAAGGTTTGAATATCTTTGGAAGTAAGATTGTCTAATTGACCTGAACGATAGATAAGTCCAGTTTTTATTTTCTTGTTCTTTTCATTTACATAACCACCTAAATCCCTAAAATTTGGTTGGCTTTGTAATAGAAAATCAGTAGTTGTATCTTCTATTTGTAAAGTATCAGAAGCATAATCTTGTTTTATCATAGTTACATCAAATTTTAGAAAAGAATAACCATGTTAAAATACGAATATTTTAGCTAAGATAAGGGGGTTTTACTGATAAATTTTATTTATTAGCGTTGTTTTGTTTTATTTGAATAGTGAATTTTTCAAAAAGCTTTACCATTTTGTCATTGATTTGCTCAAAAGTCAATCTGTCTTTGGATTGGTAAAAAAGCATCATTGCATAAGGTTGATCCAAATCCTGAATAAGCAAATGTTTATTTAAGCGATATGCTTCGCGCAACAATCTTTTGAAGTAATTTCTGTCTACTGCCTTCTTGAAATAACGTTTAGAAACAGATACACCAACCTTTAGAGGTAAATTCTCTTTGTTCTGTGCAGCTACATAAACGATCCTAAGCGGATATTTACTAACTGTTTTTCCATCTATAAATAAAGAGTCAATAACGTGGTGGCTCTTAAGTTTTTCTTGCTTAGGGTAGTTAAAACTTGTGTTTTCCATAATAGATGCAAAGGTAGAAAAACAAAACAATAAATATAAAAAAAAGCCACATACGTGGCTTTTTTTAATTTTGATAAATATTGTTTTCTTGATTTACATCGGCCATGAATTGGCTTGGATCAATCATGATAGATTTAATACTACTTTTCGGTTTATTAATTACAAACTTATATTGTGGTTGAGCCCATCCCCATGGTTCTAGGATTGTTCTTTCTAATTCTACATATTGGTTTGGTTTATTCCAAAACATTGAAGAGTAAGGTATATAGAAAGTTTCCATTGATCCATCTGTATAAGTAACTAAAATATCTAAAGGCATTCCAGCTCTTCCAATTCTTTCTAGTGTTACTAAAGATTGACCTTTTTGCAACTCTTCTACAAATTGAATAGCATAATCAACCGTATTGTTAGTTAAAGTATAATCAATCATATACCAGTCTAAGTTAGCCCCAGAAACTTTCTCAGCAGTACGCTTAAAGTCATTTGGAGTTGGGTGAGTCAATTTATAGTCTTTATAAAATTTTTGAAGTGTAGCCATCATATTGTCCCAACCTATGATATAAGAAAGTTGAGTCAAAAAGATAGATCCTCTACTGTATGCAGATGTAGAATAAGCACGATTTGTCAGATAATGATCCGAATGTGTCGATAAAGGTTCTTGCATACCTTTTGAAACTAAGTTGTAATAGCTTTTGTAAGTAGATCCAAATGGATTAGTATCCTCTTGTTGATCTTGCTGTAAGATTTCTACCATTGCTAAATCTGAAATAAAAGAAGTAAACCCTTCATCCATCCACTCGTGTTTAGTTTCATTGGTAGCTAAAGCATGTTGGAACCAGCTATGAGCAAGTTCGTGAGCAGTAACTCCAATTAAACTAGAAAGATTTCTTCCTCCTGTAATTAAAGTACACATAGAGTACTCCATTCCTCCATCTCCTCCTTGAATTACAGAATATTGAGGATAAGGATATAAACCTACATTGTTATTGAAAAAAGTCATTAAATCAGCTGTAATTGGCTGTAATTTTTTCCAATTTTCAATAATGTCAGCTTCATTCTTATATAAGAAATGAAGTTTAACTCCATTAGGACCAGGATAAATATCATGAATGTAATTATTATCAGCAGCCCAAGTAAAATCTAGAACATTTTGAGCTTTAAAATGCCATGTTAAGTTTTTATCTTTTGTTGTAGGTACTGGTTCTGACGGGTTATCTTGGTATCCGTGACCAATTTCATTATTGTTTACTAAAACTCCTGTTCCTCCTAATGTATAGTTCTTATCGATAGTAATTTTTACATCAAAATCTCCCCAAACACTATGGAACTCTCTTCCTAAATATTGTTCTACATGCCACCCCTCAAAGTCATATTCTGCCATTTTAGGAAACCATTGAGCCATAGATAAAGCGACTCCCTCTTTAGATTCTCTACCCGATCTTCTAATCATTTTAGGTGCTTGACCTTCGAAGTCTAAAGTAAATTCTGTACTTGAATGTGGTAGTATTGGGTGTTGTAAGAAAACTTCCAAAATAGTTCCAACTACTTTACTTTGTAGTGGTGTCCCATTTTGTTTTAGATTATTAATTTTTAAAAAACCAATTTCATCTGGTTTTAACTTTGTAATTCTACTCTCTTTTATTGTTCTTCCTCTTTGGGTTTTAGTATCTACCATTCTAGAGTCTGGATCAGCGATACTTGACAATAAAGCATCCATGTCACTATTTGGTTGGAAAGCATTATAGTACAAATGGAAGAACACCTTGCTTAAGGTATCATTCGAGTTATTGGTGTAAAGTAAAGTTTGATTTCCTGTGTAAGTAAATTTCTTAACATCTACTTTGACATCCATTTTGTAATCTACGTGTTGTTGCCAATATCCAGGATTAGGATTGTTTTGTGCTTGAGCAACTACAAAACTTACAATAGATATACTTAAGGATAGTAATATTTTTTTCATAATAAATAGTTTAAAAAACATAGCTAGTATAGCCATTTAGGATATACTAGCTAATGCTTGTTTATTTAATTTTTAAATAAAACTTTATTTTTAGCTAATTTATCAGCTAACAATAGTGCATTGTATGCATTTACTATAGAACCAGAAGTAGAAATTGTTTTAAAGTTTCTTACCTCTTTTTTTCCTCCTACAATTACATCCATGTCAATTTTTACTCCAGAGTCTTTTAAAATCTTCTTCACTTGAGAAGCTGTAAATTCAGGGTAGTATGCACGAATTAATGCAGCTACACCAGCTGTGTTAGGTGAAGCCATAGAAGTTCCTGAAAATTTATCATAGGTATTAAATGGGACAGTAGCATAGATTTGAACTCCAGGAGCAAATACATCTACATCATAATGTCCATAATTGGAAAAGCTTGCTACCATCTTATCTCCTAATTCTGGGCTTAAAGCACCAACAACTAAGAAGTTATCTGCAACTTCAGGTCCCATAGCAACATTGTCATTAGGGAATCGATCAACTCCTCCAGGTATGTTTAGGTCTTTTCCATCATTTCCAGCAGCAACAACAATTAGAACATCTTTCTCTTGGGCATAAACAATTGCATCGCGTACCCATTGGCTATTTTGCTCATAGTATTTACCAAAACTACCATTGATTACTTTTGCTCCATTGTCAGCTGCATAACGAATTGCTAAAGCAATATCTTTATCGTATTCGTCTCCATCTGGAACTGCTCTAATAGCCATTATCTCTGTAACATCTGAAGCTACACCATCTCCACCTAAGTCATTATGACGGCTTTGAGCAATGATTCCTGCAACGTGAGTTCCATGAGCTGCCTCTGATCTCTCAGGACCGATAACATTATTATTACCATAGAATCTATCGTTTATATCAGCTGGATCATCTCCAATGATTGCGCGACCATCAAAGTCTTTATTAAAATGATGGTTTAATTTACCATCAACGCTACTTTCGTAATTAGCAACCCATTTTAAAGATCTTCCATCTTTTAGAACTTTTTCAATTAACTCTTTCGCATGAGTAATATCTTCTGAAACACTTGTAGGAATTGCTTCCACTTGCTCTAAAGTATAATCCGGATTGTTAAAGTATTCTGCTAGGCGTAAATTTGCACGTTGAAGCATTTGTGCTCTAACTTTTATTTCTAATGCCTTATTTCTTTCTGTATTATATTCTTCTAATGCCTTTTTGTATTGTTCAGATCCATCATCTCCTCGTTTAACTATACGAGTTAATTCCACATTTTCATGTACTGCATCTCCTAAGAAGTTCCATCCATGAATATCATCAACAAAACCATTATTATCGTCATCTTTATTATTAGAAGCGATCTCTTTTGTATTGATCCAAATTTGATCTTTTAAATCATCATGATCAATTTCAATTCCTGAATCAATTACAGCAACAACTATTTTGCTTGGTAGAGGTTTATTTTGTAACAGAAGATTATAGGCCTTATCCACTGACATTCCAGGAACAGAATCGGTTTGAATATCTAAATGACTCCAACGATTAAAGTCAGTTTCACTTAACTTAGTATTTCTCTTAGTTAAAGTTCCAAAATCTGCGATTGGGGATACAGAAGTTGCTTGTTTTGTGGTACCACAGCTAGCTAATGCTATAGCAAGGGTAGCCGAAAGATAGATTGGTTTAATCAGTCTCATTATAGTTAGTTTTAATTTGTCTTGTAAAAGTGTTTTAAAAAATGGAAATACGGAGTCCTTTTATAAAACTTAACATTATATTAGTATATCCGTGGCTTTATAAACGTCTTTTAGCCTTACTCCTTTCTCGGTGTCCTGTACTGTAATAATTTCATTATGGGCATCGTGTTCCAAAAATAAATACCAATTGTTTTGTGCAGCTAATTGTAAGAATTTTTGTTTCTCTCCTAGGGTTAAAAGTGGTCTTGTATCATATCCCATAACATATGGAAGTGGAATATGGCCAGCAGTAGGAAGTAAATCTGCTGTATAAGCAATGGTTTTATCCTTGTACTTAATAATAGGAATCATTTGTTTTTCTGTATGTCCATCAGCGAAAAATATATCGAAGCCTAATTCTGAATTTTCAAGTAGATCTAATTCTGGGCGGTCGATAAAATGTAAAGCTCCACTTTCTTGGATAGGTAAAATGTTTTCAGATAAAAAAGAAGCTTTTTCTCTTGCATTTGGATTTGTTGCCCAATCCCAATGGGATTTATTAGTCCAATATTTTGCATTCTTAAATGCATTTTCATAGCCTGTTCTAGTAGCGTTGTGATTTACTGCGCCTCCTACATGGTCAAAATGTAAGTGAGTTAAAAAAACATCTGTAATATCATCTGTACTAAAACCATGTGCTTTTAGTGATTTTTCCAAAGTATGATCTCCCCATAGACTGTAATAACCAAAGAATTTCTCTGATTGTTTATTTCCCATTCCGGTATCGATTAAAGTAAGTTTATTTCCATCTTCTATCAATAATAAACGCGCTCCTAAATCAATTAAGTTATTGTTATCTGCTGGGTTTGTTTTGTTCCATATGCTTTTTGGGACAACGCCAAACATTGCTCCTCCGTCTAGTTTAAAGTTTCCACTCTCAACGCTATATAGTTTCATAAATTGGTGTTTTATAGTTTTGTATCGCAAAATAAACAATTAATACAAGTAGTCCAATATAAATCAGGTAGTTCAATAAAAAAACTCAACAAGCCCTTATTGTTTATCTAGTAGACTAAATCCATTGATTTATCTGTTTTTAATAGCTAAATTATATACTAGTGTAAAAGCAGCAATAAGTAGAAAAACACTAAAATTAACTTATTATTAGTTATATAAGTCACTAGAGAATAAATACTTAATCTAGTGTATTGAACAAAAATTATTGATTATTGCAAGCTTCTTACGATAGAAATTAATGATAATAGTATTAAAAGTTCCAATCGTTATAAATATGTTAGTTACTACCAGAAACCATTTTTTTATAATACCTTTGCATATAGATTTTTAGAATTAATCTAGATAAAACAACGTATGATAAAAGTTTCAGATTTAGCTAGAAAACGCGTAGCACTTCTTATGGAAGATGAAGGTTTTAATCCAACAGAAGATTATGTACGTGTCGGAGTAACCAGTGGTGGTTGTTCTGGACTTTCTTATCAATTAAAATTTGATAAAGAGACAAACGAAAACGACAAGGTTTTTGAAGACAACGGAGTTAAGATCGTTGTAGACAAGAAAAGCTTTTTATATTTAGTAGGTACAACTTTGGATTATTCTGGAGGACTAAATGGAAAAGGTTTTTACTTTGATAATCCCAACGCAAGTAGAACTTGTGGTTGTGGCGAAAGTTTTTCATTATAATAACAACAAGAAAAATGGAACAAACTCACACTCTTGTTCTATTACAAAGTAATTAAATAGTTTAACTAAGGGCACAATTACAAAAGATTGCTTTTAAGTATTAAAATATGAGCAAGTATACAGAAGAAGATTTAAAGAAAGAATTAGAAACTAAGGAATATGAGTATGGATTCTATACAGATATAGAGTCTGAGACATTTCCTGTAGGTTTGAATGAGGATATTATTAGAGCTATTTCTAAGAAGAAAGAGGAGCCAGAGTGGATGACGCAATGGCGCTTAGAGGCTTTTAAAGTTTGGCAAGGTATGACAGAGCCGGAATGGGCAAATGTGAACTACACTAAACCAGATTTTCAAGCTATTTCTTATTATTCAGCTCCAATGAAAAAGGATAAGTATAATAGTATTGATGAGGTTGATCCTGAATTAATCGATACTTTTAATAAATTGGGGATTTCTTTAGAAGAGCAAAAGAGATTAGCAGGAGTTGCAATGGATATTGTAATTGACTCGGTTTCTGTTGCTACAACTTTTAGAGATACTCTTGCTGAAAAAGGAATTATTTTCTGTTCTATTTCAGAAGCTATCCAGACTCATCCAGAATTAGTGAAAAAATATTTAGGTACAGTTGTTCCTCAAACAGATAACTTTTATGCTGCATTAAACTCTGCAGTATTCTCTGATGGATCATTCTGTTATATTCCAAAGGGAGTTAAATGTCCAATGGAATTATCTACTTATTTCCGTATTAACCAAGCAGGTACAGGTCAATTTGAGCGTACTTTAGTTATTGCAGATGAAGGTAGTTATGTTTCTTATTTAGAAGGATGTACTGCGCCTTCTCGTGATGAGAACCAATTACACGCTGCAGTTGTTGAGTTAATTGCTTTGGATGATGCTGAGATTAAATATTCTACAGTACAAAACTGGTTCCCTGGTGATTCTAACGGTACTGGTGGAGTTTTCAACTTTGTTACTAAGAGAGGTATTTGTGAGAAAAATGCAAAAATTTCTTGGACACAAGTTGAAACAGGTTCTGCAGTAACATGGAAATATCCATCTTGTATTCTTAAGGGGGATAATTCAATTGGAGAGTTTTACTCTATTGCAGTTACAAATAATTTCCAGCAAGCAGATACAGGTACTAAAATGATTCACTTAGGTAAGAATACTAAAAGTACTATTATCTCTAAGGGAATTTCTGCAGGAAAGTCACAAAATAGTTATAGAGGACTTGTCTCTATTGGACCAAGAGCGGAGAATGCTAGAAACTTCTCTCAATGTGACTCTCTTTTAATGGGTAATGAATGTGGAGCGCATACATTCCCTTACATTGACTCAAAAAATGCAACAGGTCAAATTGAGCATGAGGCAACAACTAGCAAAATTGGTGAAGATCAAATTTTTTACTGTAATCAAAGAGGAATTTCTACAGAGAAAGCAATTGCTTTAATTGTAAATGGATTCTCTAAAGAAGTATTAAATAAATTACCAATGGAGTTTGCTGTTGAAGCACAAAAGTTATTAGAAATTTCTTTAGAAGGAAGTGTTGGATAAGCCAACTCATTTTAATTAATTTCAAACTACATTCTCACAAATAAAAATATAAAATCTTATGTTACAGATAAAAAATTTACACGCAAGTGTTGACGATAAAGAAATATTAAAAGGAATTAACTTAGAAGTTAAACCAGGTGAAGTTCACGCTATTATGGGACCTAACGGTGCTGGAAAGAGTACATTATCTGCTGTTATTGCAGGAAATGAAGCTTTCGAAGTTACTCAAGGTGAAATCATTTTAGATAATGAAGAGTTAGTAGAGTTAGATCCAGAGGAAAGAGCTCACAAAGGAATCTTCTTATCGTTCCAATACCCTGTAGAGATTCCAGGTGTTTCTGTTACTAACTTTGTTAGAACAGCAATTAATGAAACAAGAAAAGCACAAGGATTAGAGGAAATGCCTGCTAATGAGATGCTTAAGAAAATTAAAGAAAAAGCAGAATTATTAGAAATCGATAGAAAATTCTTATCTCGTTCATTAAATGAGGGATTCTCAGGTGGTGAGAAAAAGAGAAACGAAATTTTCCAAATGGCTATGTTAGATCCAAAAATCGCTATTTTGGATGAAACAGATTCAGGATTAGATATTGATGCATTAAGAATTGTTGCAAACGGTGTAAATAAGCTAAAAAGCGAAGATAATGCTGTGATTTTAATTACGCACTACCAACGTCTATTAGACTATATTGTACCTGATTTTGTACACGTTTTATATGATGGAAAAATCGTTAAAACAGGTGGTAAAGAATTAGCGTTAGAATTAGAAGAAAAAGGATATGATTGGATTAAAGACTCTTTATAGTAGTTGAGATCTAAAATTTTTAATCATATTAATCTAATTGAAAAAACATGGAATTTAAAGATAAATTAATAACTTCTTTTGATGCTTTTGAAAAGTCATTAAGCGCTGAACATGCTGCTTTAAAAGATATTCGTTCTCAAGCATTAAAAACATTTAGTGATAAAGGCTTTCCAACAAAGAAAGTGGAAGCTTGGAAGTTTACTTCCTTAAACGCGACATTGAATAACGAATTTAACCTTTCTAAACAAGAAGTATCTATCGATTTAGAATTAGTTAAGCCATATGTATTACAAGATACAGATAGCCATAAACTAGTTTTTATTAATGGTGTTTATTGTAAAGAATTATCTGAAGTTTCAGAGCAAGAAGGTGTAGAGATTTGTTTGATGTCTGAGGCTTTAAGTCAAGATAAGTTTAAGCAAGAAATTGAAACATACTATAACACAACTACAGATAAACAAGACAGTTTAACTGCTTTAAATACTGCCTTTGCTAATGAAGGTGTATTTATTACTGTAGGTAAGAGCAAAGAAGTATCTAAGCCTATTCAAATCATTTATATTTCTACATCGGAAGATAGTGCTTTGTTTTTACAGCCTAGAAACTTAGTAATTGTAAAAGAAAATGCTTTCGTTCAAATCTATGAGCGTCATCAAAATATCGGTCAGTCTAACGTTGTAACTAACGCAGTAACTGAGATTTTTGCTGAAAAAAGAGCAAATGTAGATTACTATAAACTTCAAGATGATGCTTTAACAGGATCATTAATTGACAATACATTTATTGATCAAAAAGATGATACAAGAGTAAGTGTACATACATTTAGTTTTGGAGGTAAAGTAACTCGTAATAACTTAAACTATTACCAAAATGGAGAACATATTGATAGTACGTTAAAAGGAATTACTTTGATTGGTGGAAAACAACATGTTGACCATTATACTTTAGTTTCTCATAATCAACCAAATTGTGAGAGTCACCAAAATTATAAAGGGATATATGATGATAGCTCTGTTGGTGTTTTCAACGGTAAGATTTTTGTAGATAAGATTGCTCAGAAAACGGATGGTTTTCAGAAGAATAATAACATCTTACTTACAGATAAGGCTACTATTTACGCTAAACCACAGTTGGAAATTTTTGCAGATGATGTGAAATGTTCTCACGGTTGTACTATTGGACAATTAGATATGGATGCTTTATTCTATATGCGCCAACGTGGTATTGGTAAAAAAGAAGCTAAAGCTTTACTTATGTATGCATTTACAGAAGAGGTTTTAGAGTCAATTCGTATACCAGAACTTAAAACTAAAGTTTCTGCTATTATCGGAAAGAAATTAGGTGTTTCAATGGATTTAGATCTATAGGAAGCAAACCAATATATATAAAAAAAGGAACCATAATCATGGTTCCTTTTTTTATTCGATATATCTAGCTTTTAATGACTTTATTTTAATTCGCCATCCCTTTGGGTTTGTTGTTTTAAACAAGGCTTAAAACTTGCTTAAAAGGCTTTTAAAAGACAAAAGGTTATCTCTTTTAGAAATAACCTTTTGTCTTTTTTATTTTATGCTTCACAAGCTGAACAATTCACTAAGTTGGTAACCATTTCTTTAGAAACACTTTGACTACGTTGGTAGTATAGTGTTTTAACTCCAAGTTTCCATGCCTCGATCATTAACTTATTAACGTCTTTAATAGGTAAAGCCGATGGAATATTAAGGTTTAAACTTTGAGATTGATCAACGTATTTTTGTCGGATTGCAGCTTGTTGAATTAATTCCAACTGGCTGATTTCTTTAAATGTTTTGAAAACTGCTTTTTCTTCTTCCGTTAGTTCTGCTAATTGCTGAACACTTCCTCCAGATAACATAATGTTTCTCCATGTTTCCTCATTGTCAATACCTTTTTGCTCTAATAAAGCTGTTAGATATTTATTCTTTCTCATAAAGTTACCTTTAGCTAAACCAGCTTTGTAATAGTTACTACTGAAAGGTTCAATACCAGGGGAAGTTTGTCCTAAAATAGCCGAAGAGGATGTAGTAGGTGCAATAGCCATTGTAGTGGTATTTCTTCTACCATAACCTTTCAATAATTCAGGCTCTCCGTAAATTCTAGCTAAGTCCTGAGATGCTTTATCTGCTTTAGCGCTAATATCTGCAAAGATCTTATTTGTTAGCATTTTTGCTTCTAAACCTTCAAAAGGAATCATGTTCTTTTGTAAGTAAGAATGCCATCCTAACACACCTAATCCTAGTGCTCTATGTCTTTTAGCAAAGCGATTAGCTGAAGCTAAGTAGTAGTTACCTTCCGTTTTTTCAATAAATTCTTGTAAAACAGCATCTAAGAAATAAATAGCAAGTTTAACAGCTTCTGTATCTTTCCACTCATCATATAACTCAAGGTTCATAGAAGATAAACAACAAATGAAAGATTCATCTTCAGAGGATGGTAACATAATCTCAGAACATAAGTTACTAGCGTTCACACGCATGTTCAAGTCTTTATATACTTGAGGTTTATGTCCATTTACATTATCCGAGAAAAATAAATATGGCATTCCTTTTTGTTGTCTGCTTTCTAGAACTTTTGCCCATAAGCTTCTTTTTTCTTGGTCTCCATCTATCATTTCTTGCATCCAATAGTCAGGAATACAAACTCCATAGAACAAGTTTTGGATTGGATTACCAATATTTTTTATTTGTAAGAACTCCTCACAATCTGGATGATCAATATCTAAGTAAGCTGCAAAAGCTCCTCTTCTAACACCACCTTGTGAAATAGTATCCATTGCTGTATCAAATAACTTCATAAAGCTAACAGCTCCACTACTTTTTCCATTATCTGTTACTGCACTACCTCTTTCTCTTAAATTACCAAAATAACCTGATGTACCACCACCAATCTTAGTTTGCATAATTACTTCACCTAATTTATGCGTAATTCCTTCAATACTATCTGGAATATGTACATTAAAGCATGAAATAGGCAAACCTCTTTCTGTACCCATATTTGCCCAGATTGGAGAACTTAAACTCATCCAACCACGTTCAATCATTTCTTGGAAAGATTCTTTTAATTCTGGCTTATATAGTCGCTTAGCAGCTGCAGTACAAATTCGATCAATTGCACCTTCTACTGTTTCTCCTTTTAATAAATAACCACGGTTTAGAATTTGCTCACTTTCGGAGTTTTTCCACCATAGTTTTTCAAATTGAGAATTAGTGTTTTCTTGATCTATAAGAGGTAAAGTATTCATATTAGTATCGTTCAAAAGGTTAAAGAATTGTGGATTAAAATAAATCGTCTGCAGAGATTGATTTATCGTGTTTTGTATAATCAACTGGCCTTTTTGCAAAGAAATCGTCTAAGCTATTAGCAAATACTTCTTCTTCAAACCATGCCATTGGTTTATATTGTTCTTGAGTGATATGAAAGACTTTATCTAAACCAATCTTTAGCATGCTTTCATCTACTCTAAACTTCATAAAGTTCAATAGATCCTTTTTATTAACCGTTTCAATTTCTCCAGTTTCAAAGATCCAATCTAAAATTTCACTTTCAATTTCAATAGATTTTTTGATTACATCATTTACATGATCGATAAGCTCTTGATCAAAGAAATCTGGGAACTCTTCACGTATAATATTAATGATGTATATACCTGCATTGGCATGTACTTGTTCATCTACAGAAGTCCAAGCAATAATATTGCTTACGTTTTTCATTAATCCTTTAAATCTAGTAAAAGAAAGAATGATCGCGAATTGACTAAATAAAGAAACGTTTTCAATTAATAAGGAAAACAGAATAAGAGAAACTACGTATTTCTTTTTGTCTGTGTTATTAGAAGAATTTTCTAAAACACTCGATAAATAATCTACACGTTGTTTTATAACCGGTATTGTTAATAGCTCTTCAAACTCATCATTATAGCCTAAGACATCTAAAAGTCTTGAGTAAGCTTCTGAGTGTCTAAACTCACATTCGGCAAATGTACTTCCTAATCCATTGAATTCTGGCTTTGGAAAATGTAAATATAAGTTTCCCCAAAAAGTCTTTACTGCAACTTCAATTTGAGCGATTGCTAGTAAACTATGCTTTATTGCCTTTTGTTCTTGGGAAGTTAGATGGGAATGAAAATCTTGAGTGTCCGCTGTGAAATCTACTTCACTATGAACCCAAAAAGATTTGTTTATAGCCTCAGTGAATTGGTAAACACCTGGATATTCAAACGGTTTATAGTTAACTCTCTTATCAAAAATAGACATAGCAATTATTATGTTTTAAATTCTGTTTTTTCTTTAAGCTTAAACTTGTTTAAATAGGATATTGACTCTTGGTTTAATTATAAACACTTGATTAACATGTGTTTGATTTTTGCCAGTATCCCAAAGCTTATTTTAGCTAAGCTACAATTAGCTATTATCAATATCAAATTTTTTTTCAAATAAATCCGGATAGTTATCAAATAAATGTTAATAACTATTTTTGCTAATTCCAAAAATTCGCTTGTGCCAATGTGAATGGAGGTTATGGTTTTTTGAAAGGTATGTTTTTTACTAATTATATACTCTTGTTAGATGTAAATAAAAAAAAGCGGGTATAACCCGCTTTTTTATTTTTATACTAGTGTATCAACGATATCTTTCCATTGTTCTAACTCTGGAATACCTGGTTTTCTTTGACCAAAGAATTGTACAATTATCTCTCCTTCTTTGTCAAATACTTCGATAGAAGTAACTATTCCATCTACAGTTGGTTTTCTTACTACCCATACTTGGTGGATTTTATCCATTGCAAGATGCATATTAAAATCTGGATCCATGATGTTAAACCATTGTTGGTGCCACATTGTTTTAAAAATTTGTCCAGTGTGGATTTGGATGATTCCTTTATTGCCAACAAAAACCATAATAGGTGTTTTTGTATCAACTGCTTTTTCAAGCATTGTAACTATAGAATCTTTGTTTATTTGCTTTGCATAGTAGCTATCAGGAGCTAAGCGTAAAGCTTGAGTTCTTGTTACTTTAAACTTAGCAAGTAGCATATAAAAGTCGTGTGTATCTTTTAAGTCTTTCCATGCTTGAGCAAAAGCTTCTTGATCGATTTGTGCATCTGGGAACTCTCCTCGAGGTCCAGCAGCAGCCGTAAGTGGGAATACTTGGTATTGCTCTTTTGCCTTAAAAGTATTAACTAAGCTATCAAACTCTTGTGAGTTACTTTGTTCAGTTAAGTATATTTTATGTAATGCTTGACCTTGTTTTCCGAAAAACTGTAATGATTTTCTTTGTTTATCTGCTTCTCCTTCGATTACAGCAAAACCATAAGCCCATTGGCCAAGGAAAATTCTAAGATCTATATCTGGATTTACGAAAAGTCCTGCATGAGGGGAAGAGAAGTCAGGGTTTTCATAAATTCCTTTTCTTTCGTGTACACAATCATCATTTCTGGTTAATGCCATTACTTTTCCAAGTTTTTGTACTTGGGATAAAATAGCTTGGAATTCAGGATTTAAAACAATTACGTTTTCTCCAACTTGTGTTGCAATTAAGTCTAATTCACTTACACCTAATTGTTGAGCTGCATTTCTAATACGTAGATGTGGATTTTCGGTTTTAAGAGCTTCCCAACGTTTCTTTAATTCTAGAGTTTCTGTGTTCATATGAAAATTTTATGCGCCAAATAAAATTAGCGGGTTGTTATTTACTGGGTGTGAAATTACTTTACAAGGGAATTGGTATACTTTGGTAAGTAATTCCTCATTCAGCACCTTGTTTGGTTGATCAAAGCAAATCTTTTTTCCTTGATCTAAAAGTAATATTTTATCTGCAAATTGTCCAGCAATATTTAAATCATGGATAATAACAATTGCAGTGTTACCTAATGCGGTAAATTCTTTGATTAATTCTAAGATGCGATGTTGATGTAAAACATCTAAATTATTTAATGGTTCATCCAAGAACAGTAATTTATTATCAATGGAGTTATTTAGCTGAGCCAATACTCTTGCTAAATGTACTCGTTGTTTCTCACCTCCTGAGAGGTGATTGTATTGTCTGTCCTTAAATTTACAAATATCCAGACATTCCATGGTTTGTTGTACTACATGTAGGTCTTCCGGGGTTGGGTTACTATCAAAATAAGGATACCTACCCATTAAAACTACTTGTTGCACACTTAAAGGAATATCCTGGGTAAAAGACTGAGAAAATTTGGTCTTATGCTTAGATAACTCCTCGCTACACCACTTCTTATAAGGACAAGATTTGAAAAGGATTTTATTTCCTTGTTGTTCTATCTCATTGGACAGCAAATTCATAAAGGTGGATTTACCAGCTCCATTTGGGCCTATTACTGCAATAAATTCTCCTGGAGAACATTGAAAATCAATGTCCTTGATTAAAAAGGATTTCTTTGTTTTAAAGTTTATTTTATGTGCTTGAATCATACTTTATAGAGACTTTTTAAAACGAATTAGAATAGCAATAAAGACAGGAGCTCCAATCATTGAGGTTAATATACCAATTGGAATTTCAGATGGAGGTAATAAAGTACGACTTATCGTATCTGCAACAAGTACTAAAATTGCGCCACTAATCGCTGATAGTGGTAGTATAATATAATAATTTGACGAAAATAATAAACGTAAAATGTAAGGAATGATCAGACCTACAAAACCTATAGTACCTGTAAAAGCGACACATGTTCCTACCATTAAGGCGCTAAGAATAATGATTTGTTTTTTTACTTTTTCTACTTTTATTCCTAGATGAATAGCATCTTTTTCTCCAAGCATCATTGCATTTAGGGCTTTTCCCTTAGTAATCAATATCCCAACGCATGGTACTATTACTATAGTTAACATAGTTACTTTAGACCAAGTAGCTCCTGCCAGACTCCCTAAGGTCCAAAAAGTTAGGTTTCTTAGCTCTTCATCTGTGGAAATATAGGTAAGTAAACCAGTAATAGAACCACTAATTGCTCCGATAGCTACACCACTTAGTAGGAGTATGGAAATATTGGTTTTACCTTTATCGGTAGATATTTTATAGACAATACTCATAGTTATAATAGCACCAAGAAAGCTCATTATACTTAAGATTGAATAGCGTATTATTTCAGGTAGAAAGTCTTTAAAATAAGAACCTAATACAATTGTAACTGCTGCGAACAAGACTGCACCAGCCGTTACACCTATTAAATCTGGAGAGGCTAGAGGGTTTTTAAATAAACCTTGTAAGCTTGTACCACATATAGATAATGCTGAACCAATTAAAATAGCAGTAAGAACTCTTGGCAATCTAAGATCTACTAAAACATATTTGTCACTTACAGGTATATTTTGCTGATTTGAAACTATACTCCATATAGTATCCCAAATGCTATGTTCAAAATGATATACACCTAAAAACATACATAGTACGGTTAATACTAGTAAGGTAAGGGTTAAGATAATTATGTAATAAGTTAATTTAGTTTGCATGCTAGCTAATTTCTATTGGGCTAATTGTTGGTTTAATTCTAAAATAGCTTGACCTACTCTTGGTCCGAATCCACTTAATAATTGACCATCCATTACAATTATTTTATTATTCTTTCCTGCGTTAGTTTGTGAAATACCTTCTATTTGTAAAATACCTTGCTCACCACCTAGACTTTGTAAACCAGTAGAAAACATTAAAATGTAATCAGGATTTGCATTCAATAGAGATTCTGGAGTTAATGGTTTATAATTATCGAAACCTTGTACAGCGTTTTGACCACCTGCTAAAGTAATCATAGTATCTAAAGGAGTATTTTGCCCTGCAACCATTAGAGTACCTGCTCCACGAGCGTAAATAAAAAGTACTTTAGGCTGTGGCGATAGTGGAGTAATCCCTTTAACTTGAGTGTCAATATTAGCTAAAATATCATTATAAGATGTATTGTTTAAAGATCTAGCTACATCTTGGATCATTTGTTTTGTACCATCTAAAGAGAAATTTTGCTCGACAATTTCAACATGAATTCCAGCATTAGACAATTGTTCAATGGCTTGTTGATTTAAATCTGCTTTGGTTGCATAAAGAGTAGTAGGTTGTAAAGCCAGAATACTCTCTACACTAATCTTTGTTGCATGGCCTAAATCCTGTGCTTTCTCTTTTATTTTTTCTGGATAAGTACTTGTTACATCAACACCAACAATATTATCAGTTTGATCTAATTCTGCAAGGATTTCCGTTATAGCACCATTCAAAGAAACGATACGTTCTTGTGGTTGGTCTTGTGACATGTTTTTTTGTTGGCAACCTATAAATAATAGGGTACTAAAAAGAAGTAAACTAAGTTTTCTCATCGTTATTCTTATTTAATATAAATCTAAATTACTGCAAATGTAGAATCTTTTTGAAATCATGCAAAACATATTTAGATTAATTTTAAATTATAATTATGTAGTCTAAAGTTTACTTATCCTTATCTTTGCTATTAAATTTGTCTTTGTAATTATTTCCAGAGATGTTTTTCTAATTAAATGAAGAGTAATATGTTAGATATAGAAGCTATAAGAGAAGATTTTCCAATTCTAAAAGAAATGGTGAATGGAAAACCTTTAGTATATTTTGATAATGCAGCAACTTCTCAAAAGCCTTTAGTTGTTGAACAAGCAATTATAAATTACTATCAAACTATTAATGCAAATATTCATAGAGGAGTTCATACTTTAAGTCAACTTGCAACAGACGCCTATGAGCTTGCTAGAGAGAAGGTGAAAAATCATGTTAATGCAGAACATTTACATGAAGTTATTTTTACCTCTGGTACTACTTTTGGTATTAATTTAGTAGCAAATGGATTTGGTAGTATGCTAAAACCTGGCGATGAAATTTTGATTTCTTATTTAGAACACCATTCTAACATAGTTCCTTGGCAGTTTGCTGCTCAACGTTCTGGTGCTACTCTTAAAGTTATACCAATGAACCAAGAAGGAGAATTAGTATTAGATGATTTAGATACTTTGATAAACAGTAATACTAAGATTGTTGCTGTAACTCATATTTCCAATGCTTTAGGTACTGTTAACCCTATAAAACAAATCATTGAAAAAGCGCATTCACATGGTGCTGCTATTTTGATTGATGGTGCACAAGCAACACCACATTTAAAGCCCGATGTACAAGAATTAGATTGTGATTTTTATGTTTTCTCAGGCCATAAAGTATGTGGACCAACAGGAACAGGAGTCCTATATGGTAAAGAAAAATGGTTAAATTTGCTTCCTCCATACCAAGGGGGAGGGGAGATGATTAAAACAGTAACCTTTGAGCATACAACTTATGCTTGTTTACCTCATAAATTTGAAGCTGGTACCCCTAATATTTGTGGAGGTATTGCTCTTGGATATGCTTTAGACTATATGAATGAAATAGGATTTGATAATATTCATGCTTATGAGCAGGAACTTCTGGATTATGGAACAGAAAAGCTTTTAGAGATTCCAGGGCTGAAAATTTATGGAACAGCAAAACAAAAAGCATCGGTGATTTCTTTTAACTTAGAGGGTATTCACCCTTATGATGTTGGGGTAATTGTAGATAAATTAGGTATAGCTGTGCGTACAGGACATCATTGTACTCAGCCAATTATGGACTTTTTTAAAATTCCTGGTACTATTAGAGCTTCTTTTAGCTTTTATAATACTAAACATGAAATAGATCTTTTAGTAGAGGCAGTTAAGAAAGCACAGATGATGTTATCTTAATCGAAATAAGAATTATATTAAATTAAAAATATTATGACAATCAAAGAAACACAAGAAGAGATTATTGATGAATTCTCTATGTTTGAGGATTGGATGCAACGCTATGAATACATTATAGACTTAGGTAAAAATTTGCCTTTGATTGATCCCCAATACCAAGTAGATGAGAATTTGATCAAGGGGTGTCAAAGTCAAGTATGGATGCATGCAGAGCAAAAAGATGGTAAAATATTTTTTACCGCAAATAGTGATGCAATTTTAACCAAAGGGATCATTGCAATTTTAATTCGTGTATTTTCAGGACAATCTTCCCAAGATATATTAGATGCGAATCTTGATTTTATTGATGAAATTGGATTAAAAGAACACTTATCACCAACGCGTGCGAATGGTTTAGTTTCTATGATTAAGCAAATAAGAATGTATGCTTTAGCTTATCAAGCAAAGCAGTAATAAATAAAGAGAAAAGTTATGCAAGAATTAGATGTTCAGCAATTAGGAGAGAATATAGTATCTGTATTAAAAACCATATTTGATCCAGAGATTCCTGTTGATATTTATGAATTAGGATTAATCTATGATGTTTTTGTAAATGAAAATTACGACGTTAAAATATTAATGACTTTAACTTCTCCAAACTGTCCTGTGGCAGAGTCATTACCTGTAGAGGTAGAGGAAAAAGTAAAATCAATTGACCAAGTAAAAGAAGTAGAAGTAGAGTTAACTTTCGAACCTGCTTGGACAAAAGATCTTATGAGTGAAGAAGCTAAGTTAGAATTAGGGATGTTATAATTATGGAAACAGAAATCGTAAATAAGGTTGCCAATAGTATTCTAAAAGTTTTTGATTTAGAGGATTACTATCCGAAGAATCAACGTTTAGATATTGACATTTCTCAGTGGCTTTATGAAGGTTTTGTTCTAAGAGAAAAAGAATTCAGAGCCGTTTTGAAAGAAATGGATTGGTCCGTTTATAAAGACGCATTTGTAGGCCTATACTGCTCTACAGATGCTATTTTGCCACAATGGACCTATATGTTAATTGCTAGCCATTTAGAAGAAGTAGCAGCTAAGGTATTTTTAGGAACTAAAGATCAAATAGATGCTAAGGTGTATCAGGATATTATTGATGAATTAGATTTTAGTATTTATCAAGATCTGCCTGTTATAATCAAAGGTTGTTCTAAATTGCCTATTCCAGAAGAGGCTTATGTTTTAGCCACAAATAAAATGTGTAAATATGCGCGCTCTGTTATGTTCGGAGAGGCCTGTTCTGCAGTTCCTATTTTTAAAAGAAAAGTTAATAAGTAATTCTTAATTTTTGATTTGAAGGGTTTAGTTGTTATTTTTGCTAAAAAAATTAACACTATGAGAAAAATTATTTTTGGATTATTTAGCTTTTTAGCCTTTACTACTGTACAAGCACAGGAAGAGGTTGAATCAGAAATTGCAAAGCCATGGAAAAGTTCAGGGCATATTGGACTTTTAATGAATCAATCTAGTTTCTCTAATTGGCAAGCAGGAGGAGATAACTCTGTATCAGGTAATATTAATGTAAATTATGACCTAAATTATGCAAAAGAGGATTGGACATGGGATAATAAGCTTTTTGTTAATTATGGATTAACAAAGCTTAAAGGAGAAGAGCATAAGAAAACAGATGATAGATTAGAAATCAACTCTCTTTTAGGTAAAGAGATGAAAGGAAATTGGTATTATTCTGCATTTGCGAATTTTAAGACGCAAATGGATTCTGGTTTTGATAAAGAAGGAGTTAAGAATTCTCACTTTTTCTCACCTGCTTATTTGCAAATTGGACCTGGTTTACTTTGGAAAAAGTCAGAGAATTTAAAAGTGAATATTGCACCAGCTACTTCAAGATTTATCTTTGTAGATAAGCATTTTACAGAACTTCATGAGTCTTTTGGAGTTAAGCAAGGTAAATCAATGGCTTATCAATTAGGACTGTCTATTGGAGGATATTATAAGTTAGACTTAATGGAAAATGTTTCTATGGAGAATATCTTGAATCTATACTCTAACTATTTAGACAAGCCACAGAATGTAGTAATGGATTATCAGTTAAATATTGTAATGACAATTAATAAGTACTTATCTACTAATTTTACTTTTCAAACAATATATGATGACTTAGCATTTAGTGGATTTCAAGTTAGAGAAATGTTAGGAATTGGTGTGAATTACAAGTTCTAAGAAAAAATATTTAATAAAAAAAGGGTTCTAATTTAGAACCCTTTTTTTATTATCTATAATAGATGAATACCATTTGCTTTCGCCTCTTCTTTAATATGTTCCGGCCAAATACTTGCTTGTACTTCTCCAATATGTTGTTTCTTTAATAAGAACATGCAAATTCTAGATTGTCCTAATCCTCCACCAATGGATAATGGCAATTTATCTTCTAATAACAGATTATGATAAAAAAGGCTAGCACGATCTTGTAATCCTCCTAATTCTAATTGGTGTAATAAAGCTTTTTTGTCTACTCGTATTCCCATTGAAGATAGTTCTAATGACTTTCCATGAACATGATCCCAAACCAATAAGTCTCCGTTTAAACCTACATAACCATTTTCTGTTGGAGTTGTCCAGTCATCATAATCTGCAGAGCGTTTATCATGTGGTTGTCCATCTGATAGCTTATTTCCAATTCCAATGATAAATACAGCCCCAAATTTTTTAGCAACTGCATGTTCTCTATCTTTAGGACTTAAATCTGGGAACATCTTAAGAACCTCTTCTGCTTGAATGAAAGTTAGTTTCTTTGGTAAGACTGGTTCAATTTGAAATTCTTCAAATACGCGTTGTTCTGTAAAAAGCAAAGAGTCATATATACGACTTACAACATCATGAAGATAAGAAAGGTTTCTATCTGATGAATTAATTTTTAGTTCCCAATCCCATTGATCTACATAAATGGAGTGTATTGGACTTGTTTCTTCATCAGGTCTTAATGCTTTCATATCAGTTAAAATACCCTCATGAGCATCTAAATTTAACTCTTGAAGTCTGATGCGTTTCCATTTGGCTAAGGAATGAACAACTACAGCTCTATTATCATCTAAAAACTTAACTGGAAAAGATACTGCACGTTCTAAACCACTTAAATCGTCATTAATACCTGTACCTTCTCTTACAATCATTGGAGATGAAATAGGGTATAGGTTCAAAGCATCACATAACTTTGCTGAAAAGCTTTGTTTTACTAATGAAATTGATTTTTCTGTTTTTAAGACTTCTTTTTTACTCATGGTAATTAATTGTATTTTAAATTTTTGTTGTGTTTGTTGTAAAAAAAAAGCTCCTCATATTGAGGAGCTTTTAAACGGATAATGAAATAATATATAATTAACTTAAATCATAAACAATATAAAGCTCCTTCGAATCGAATACACAATTCAAATTATTATTATTAGAGTTATTATTGTTTAATGATTGATACATATAATCTTTTTATGATGTGGGTAAAAGTAATAAATTTTTTAGTACAACCCTTTAAAAAAATGATTTTTATTTCTTTTTCCTTCTTTAAGAAGGGGATTTTATGCTTAATTTTTAATTAAAAAATCCATTATAAGATCAAAATAGTTAATAAGTAATTGACGTAGTATTAGTTATGATTATATTTCATTTTTACGGTAATTTCATAACTACACATCAACTATCTACCTCTATTTTTGATCTGTTTTTAAGCTATTCGTTCTTTTAGTACGATCTAATAAAGGTAGCTTAACTATTTATTCTTCCTCTGATTCCTCTTCTGATTCTAGTAAATGATCATAATCTGGATAAAGGAAATTGTTATATGGGAATCTGGTAATATGAATTTCTCTTACTGTTTCATATACTTTTCTTTTAAATTCCTCGAAATTTTCCTTTTCCGTAGCAGAGATAAATACAGTATTATTTGGACCTAGTTTATTCATCCAGGTTTTTTTCCAATCTTCAATAGAATTATGTCTATTTGTTCTCTCTGTTACAAGATCATCTTCTTCTATATGTTCTGCTTGGTAAGCATCAATTTTATTAAAGACCATTAAAGTTGGCTTGTCCAAACTTTGAATATCTTTTAAGATCTGGTTTACTGATTCAATATGATTTTCAAAATCATGGTGAGAGATATCAACAACATGTATTAGTAAATCTGCTTCTCTAACTTCGTCTAGTGTACTTTTAAAAGATTCTACTAGTTGAGTAGGTAATTTACGAATGAATCCAACTGTGTCTGATAATAGGAAAGGTAGATTACCAATTACTATTTTTCTTACTGTGGTGTCTAAAGTGGCAAACAGTTTATTTTCTACAAACACTTCACTTTTACCTAAAGCATTCATTAAAGTCGATTTTCCTACGTTTGTATAGCCTACTAGCGCTACTCTAATCATAGAACCTCTGTTTCCTCTTTGAGAAGCCATCTGCTTGTCGATTACTTTTAGTTTCTCTCTCAACAAAGTAATTCTATCTCTAACAATCCTTCTATCTGTTTCAATTTCTGTTTCTCCAGGACCTCTCATTCCAATACCTCCTCGTTGGCGCTCTAAGTGCGTCCACATTCCAGATAATCTCGGAAGTAAGTATTGGAATTGCGCTAGTTCTACTTGAGTACGAGCATATGAAGTTTGTGCTCTTTGAGCAAAAATATCTAAAATAAGATTGGTTCTATCTAGTACTTTACAGTCTAGAATTTTCGATATGTTTTTCTGTTGTGCAGGAGTAAGCTCATCATCAAAAATTACAGTATGAATATTGTTTTCTACTATATAATTATGGATTTCTTCAATCTTTCCAGTCCCAACAAAAGTTTTTGGATTTGGTTTATCCATTTTTTGTGAAAACCTTTTGAAAACTTGACCTCCAGCTGTATAAGTTAGAAACTCCAACTCATCTAAGTACTCCTTTAGTTTTGATTCGTCTTGGTCTTGTGTAATGATTCCAACTATAATGGAACGTTCAAAATTCGTTTCTTCTCTTTCAATCATAGAACTATGTATATATTACAAAATTAGTAAAAAAGTCAGACTTTTTATCTAAGTTATGAAAATACTATTTAATTATGGCTTTTTAAGCTTTTTTAATAGATGACCAAGATTATTTAAGAATTGTTTATAATATTTTGAATAGTTTTTACTTAACTTGCTGATATTGTGGTATGTTTATTGCTAGTGTTATAGGTATAATTAAAAAGAATAAAAATGAAGAAATATATAGTAAGGTTGTTTTTGTTTTTGGGACTCCTTCCAGGGATTGCTCAGAATACAACAGTGACTGCAAATAGTTTTGATGTAAGTGATAACTTAGACTTACAAGCTGTAGCATCTATTTTTGGTGATTCTAAAAGTTTGGAGGATTTTGAATTTCGTTTAAATGACCCAAATGCACGGATTTCTAATTTAGACTTAAATGATGATGGTTATGTAGATTATTTGCGTGTTGTTGAGTTAGTAGACTCCAATACTCACTTAGTTGTTGTACAAGCCGTTCTTGGTGCAGATATGTATCAGGATGTAGCTACTATTGAAGTTGAAAAGACAAAGAAAAGAGGAGAGATAAATATTCAAGTGGTAGGAAATTCCTTTTTATATGGACCAAATTATATTTATGAACCTGTTTATGTAAGTACTCCTCCTATGTTTTCTTTGTGGTGGTCTAACTCTTATGTTCCATATTCATCTTCTTGGTATTGGGGATACTATCCAAGCTATTTTTATAGTTATAATCCCTTTGCAACAAATATTTATATAGGGCATATACACAACCAAATAAACTTTAATAATAATTATTTCTATCACCCATATAGATATAGCTCAAGAGCGCAACGTCTATATTATAGAAATCGCCATGATTATTATGAGCGTTTATATCCTAGTAGAGATTTTAGAAACAGGTATAAAGATTATAATTACGTTAATAGATATGATAGAAACAATGGTAAGTTTTCCAATGAAATTACTTACGACAGGGGATCTCCTAATTCTAATTTCTCCAATAGTAGTTATAACCGCCCTTCAAGTAATAAATATACTAAAGCGAGTAGTTCAAGTGGAACTTATATGCCAAGAAAAAATACAAATGATGTAAGTCGCCCAAGTAGCTCAAATAGTAGTTATAGCCGTCCAAGCAACTCTAATAGTAGTTATAACCGCCCAAGTAGCTCAAATAGTAGTTATAACCGCCCAAGCAACTCTAATAGTAATTACAACCGCCCAAGCAGCTCTAATAGTAATTACAACCGCCCAAGTAGCTCAAATAGTAGTTACAACCGCCCAAGTAGCTCAAATAGTAGTTATAACCGCCCAAGTAGCTCAAATAGTAGTTATAATCGCCCAAGTAGCTCAAATAGTAGTTATAACCGCCCAAGCAGCTCAAATAGTAGTTATAGCCGTCCAAGTAGCTCAAATAATAGTTATAACCGCCCAAGCAGCTCAAATAGTAGTTATAATCGTTCAAGTAGCTCTAATAGTAGCTATAATCGTTCAAGTAGCTCAAGTAGTAGCTCTTCTTCTTCGAGTGGATATTCTAGATAATAAATGAATAGTATAAGATATATAAAACAAAAGGCCCTAAGTTTAACTTAGGGCCTTTTGTTTAAGGTATAATCTATTGAATACTATTTAAAAATATCATTTAAGATTTCAGATAATCTTATTCCTCCTTTTAGTAAAGAGTCTTCTACAGTATCTTTATAATCGTAATGGTAACCAAAACTTAAAGAACTAGTATTATCTAAATCAACACTATTATATAATTGCTCTGCCATAGTGTAAGATTCATAAATCCAATCGTCTAACTCGCCTTTTGCAATTTCTTTATTGTATTTCTTCCCATGTACATCTAAAACAGTAGCATATTCTGTGTAGCTGTATTTATCAAAGTCTACTAGTGCTGCATCCCATAAGCTATGCAGATTCGTAGGTTTTCTAAACCACTCCACCTTGATTTTATTTCCACCAAGATCCTCTGGTCTTCCAACGTGCATTGGTTGGTGTAAGTCACCTATAATATGAATTAAGAAATAAAGCTTTTCTTGCTTTTGCTCTTTTGTAAGGTTTTTGTCTTTTAATTCTTCAATTAAAACTAAAGATCTTTTATAAGCATTTGCATCTGTAGATTCTTGTAGCTTTTGGTCAAATTCTGCTCTGTCCAATCCACTTGGCATATTTACATAATGCCAGCTATCTGCAAATTTAAAATTAGGATCTGATTTTACAAAATCAGGCCAGTTTGACCAATATGCAAGTTGTTGGTTCCCAATGATTTCTTTTAATTGTTTTTTTGCTTTTTTACTTAAATTTCTTTCTGCAATTTCAGCAACAACACGGTGACCTGTTGTACCCCAAGCAAAAACTTGGCTAGATTGTAAAAGAAATAATGAGGCAATTACAAGATATAAGACTTTCTTCATTTTAATATTATTGTTCGTTAAATAATGCTTTTAATTCAGTTGCTTCAGAAGGCAGCATTTTACCAGCAATCACTAAACTTAATTGCTTGCGTCTTAATGCTCCTAAGAATCTTTCTTTTTCTAATTTAGACTCTGGAATAATTTCAGGAACTACAACAGGGTGCCCTGTATCATCTACAGCTACGAATGTATAAATTGCTTCATTAGCTTTGATTTTATTACCTGACTCTCTATCTTCAATCCAAACGTCTAAATACACTTCCATTGAAGTTTTGAATGCACGAGATATTTTTGCTTCCACACTAACAACACTTCCTAAAGGAATTGGACGATTAAATGCAACGTGATTTACAGAAGCTGTTACACATACTCGACGAGAATGACGTCTAGCTGCAATACCAGCTGCACGATCCATGCGCGCTAATAATTCACCACCAAACATGTTATTTAAAGGATTAGTTTCACCTGGTAAAACTAAGTCGGTCATTAGGGTTGCCGATTCAGATACTAATTTAGCTTCCATCTTTTTTTTTACAAATATAAAGACATTAAATAAAAAATCCCTTAACTTTTGGTTAAGGGACTAATGTTTAACTTTTATTGTAGTAAAATCCAAGCATCTTTATTAAGGTTGCGATGAATTTTTCTTAATTCTTTCTGTGCAATGTCTTTATTTTCGTAGCCTCCATAAGAAACTGGAAACATACCGAACTTATTTTTATCTAAGACAATGGCATCTGTGTATCCACTCTTTTTTAACTTTTCAGCTTCTGATTTGGCTCCATCGAGGTTTCTAAATGCACTTGCAACTATATAATATGGCGTTGGAATCTTTTTATCTTTCTTTTCTATAACAGGAATCGAAATTGTATTCAGATTTGGTTCAATAAAAAAAGTTGCTTGCTGTATTTTGGTCTCTAATTGATTTTGTACACTTTTCTGAACGCTTAATAGCTGATGTTCTTTGTAAGACTCAACTGCGTTGGGAATAATAAAACTACTTACTCCTATCAAAATTGCTACGCTAGCTGCATAAGGTATAAATCGGCTAATAACTCTTTTAGAGTTAGTACTTTTAACAGTGGTAATAATAGGGGTATCTCTAACTAGGATAGGAGCTTCTACAGCACTAAGACCAAATGAGGTTTTAATAAAGGTACTGCTTCCACAAGGATAGAAAACAATATTATTTTCTTCCATCTTATGAAATTCACCTATCTGCGTTAGAAAAACTTTATTAGTATTTTCTAATGAATCTTTCCATACTTGCACTTGCTTTTTAATGGCTACTAAAGCATCATTATAGGAAATGTTTTCCATTGCAGCAATGTGCTGAGCTAAAAGCCCATCATTATAAATCAGATTGATATTGAAAGACAATCTTTTATGTGGAGGATAAAAAGCATTGGCTTTTTCATCATAATATGCGGACTGATTTTCACTTAAAAATGCTCCAAAGCTTGGCACAATCACACATTGATAACGAAACATTAAGGCCGATATGTATTTTTCAATCTTCATAGTTACAAAATTACGCTAAATCATCTCACTTTACAAATGTTTGATCTATACTGCTCATTATTATTTAATTATGAGTGCAGATTAGAACTAAAATACAAATTGTAAATGTAATACGCAATGTGAATTTTATAAAAATAAAGGTTTTATCGCCTTAATTGGAGTAAAAAACAACATCCCTTAATAGGTAAGGTTGGGAATAACCTTAGTTTACTAGGCTGGTTGGATAAGAAAATGTAAAATAAAAAACCCTTGAATTTTTCAATCCAAGGGTAAATATATTGATGTACTTATAGATTACATTCTAAAGCTTGGACCATAGCCTAGCTTTTCTCTTACCTTATTAAGGGTTTCATCTGCAACTACAGAAGCTTTTTTAGCACCTTCAAATAAAAGTCTATCTACTTCTTCTAAGTTATTGATATAGTAATCATATTTAGTTCTAATTTCAGAAAACTTTTCTACGATTAGTTCATACAGCGCTTGTTTTGCATGACCGTAGCCATAGTTACCTCCTTGGTAATTTGCTCTCATTTGCTCTATTTGCTCTGGAGTAGCTAATAGTTTATAAATTGTAAAAACATTACAGCTTTCAGGGTCTTTAGGCTCTTCTAAAGGTGTACTATCTGTTTCTATAGACATAACTTGCTTGCGCAAAGCTTTATCACTTTGAAATATATTGATAGTATTATTTCTAGACTTGCTCATCTTATTACCATCCGTACCAGGTACGATCATTACCTGCTCTGAAATTTTAGCCTCAGGTAAAACAAAGGTTTCTCCCATTTGGTTATTAAAACGAGAAGCAACATCTCTTGTAATTTCTAAATGTTGTAATTGATCTTTTCCAACTGGAACAAATTCTGCATTGTATAATAAAATGTCAGCAGCCATTAACATAGGATAATAAAACAATCCAGCATTAACATCTTGTAATACGGATGACTTATCTTTAAAAGAGTGAGCTAGAGTTAATCTTTGGTATGGGAAGAAACAACTCAGGTACCAAGTCAATTCTGTAGTTTGTGCAACATCACTTTGTCTATAAAAAGTCACATGGTTTACATCTAATCCACAAGCTAGCCAGGTTGCAGCAACACTATAGGTGTTTTCTTGTAATGTTTTTGCATCTTTAATCTGAGTAGCAGAGTGTAAGTTGGCAATAAAAAGAAAAGAAGTATTCTCTTTGTTATTGGCCATTTCCACTGCAGGAAGAATTGCCCCTAAAAGATTACCTAAGTGTGGAGTCCCCGTACTTTGTACTCCGGTTAGAATTTTAGCCATTGTATTTATAGTTATAATGATAAAATACAAAGATAATTTATTTGTACTAGATAACGAGGTGTTTTTAAAAGGATAATTATTCGATAATTAAGTGAAATGTTTAAATTTACTCTTTAACATGAGATAATTTATTTTTGATGAAAGTAATACAGGTGTTTTTTAATTCTCTTTGGCGAATTTGGTTTTACTTATGGATGGTTATTGTAATCCTTCTTCTAAGTCCTTTTTTACTAACAGTTATTTGGAGCGATAAGCAATACCCATATTTCTATAAAATAGCTAGATTATGGGCTATTTTGACCTTTTATGGGATAGGTATGCGTTATGTTGTATTAAAAAAACCCATTTTGGATAAGAAGCAAAGCTATATGTTTATTGCTAACCACACTTCTATGTTAGATATAATGATTATGCTTATTGTTATTAAAGACAATCCTTTTGTATTTGTAGGGAAGCAAGAATTAGCCTCTATTCCAGTATTTGGATTCTTCTATAAGAAAACTAGTATTTTAGTAGATCGAGCAGACTCTAAAAGTAGGTTAGGAGTATATAATAGTGCACAAAAGCGAATTGATAATGGTTTGAGTATTTGTATTTTTCCTGAAGGTGGAGTACCTGATGATCGTACTATTATTTTAGATAGATTTAAAGATGGCGCTTTTCGATTAGCTATCGATCATAAAATCCCTATTGTTCCTATATCTTTTGGTAAATTAAAATTTCACTTTCCGTTTGTTTGGGGGGTGGGATATCCAGGTAAGATACCAGTGATAATTCATGAACCAATAAATACACAGAGTGCAAGTAGTGACAAAAAAAGCAAAATTAAAGAACAAGCTTATATCACTATATTAAAACCTGTACAGAAATGGGAAGAAGAAGTATTGCTTTCCAAATCCATTTAATGTAAAAACAAAAAAAATCCCTGGAACTTAAATTTCAGGGATTTTTTTATGGAGTTATTATCTATTAAAGATTTTCATTTTCTTTAAGTAACTCTTTTATTTTGATCTCTAATTCTTCCATTAATTCTGGATTATCTTTAATTAGAGACTTCACAGCATCTCTTCCTTGACCTAATTTTGTATCTCCATAGCTAAACCAAGAACCTGCTTTTTTAACGATATCATACTCAACAGCTAAATCAAGTACCTCTCCAACTTTAGAAACACCTTCTCCGTACATAATATCAAACTCTGCAGTTCTAAAAGGAGGTGCAACTTTGTTTTTAACTACTTTAACTTTAGTTCTATTACCAATGATGTTTTCACCATCTTTAATTTGAGTAGAACGTCTAATATCTAAACGAACAGAAGCGTAGAATTTTAACGCATTTCCACCTGTAGTTGTTTCAGGATTACCGAACATAACACCAATTTTTTCACGTAATTGGTTAATGAAAAATACTGTACAGTTAGTTTTACTAATTGTTGAGGTTAACTTTCTTAATGCTTGAGACATTAATCTAGCATGAAGACCCATTTTTGAGTCACCCATTTCTCCCTCAATTTCACTCTTTGGTGTTAGAGCTGCAACTGAATCCACTACCACTAAATCAATAGCTCCTGAACGAATTAAGTTTTCTGTAATCTCTAATGCTTGCTCACCATTATCTGGTTGAGATATGATTAAGTTATCGATATCAACACCTAATTTTTGTGCATAAAAACGGTCAAAAGCATGCTCAGCATCTATAAATGCAGCAATACCTCCATTTTTCTGTGCCTCTGCAATTGCATGTAGAGTTAAAGTAGTCTTACCAGAAGACTCAGGTCCGTAGATTTCTATAATTCTTCCTTTTGGATATCCACCTACTCCTAAAGCTAAGTCAATACCTAGAGAGCCAGAAGGAATTACTTCAATTTCTTCTACTGCGGTATCTCCAAGTTTCATCACTGTTCCTTTACCGTAAGTTTTATCTAATTTGTCAAGCGTTAACTGTAATGCTTTTAATTTTGCTTCTTTATCTGCACTCATTTTATTGAAAAAATAGGTTCTTAATGAGGTAAAAGTAATACAATTTATTCAGCTTTCCATCTTTGAACGATTAATTGCTACAAAATTTAGCAATTTTAATAAGACTTTTGCTAAAGAATTATAAAAGTCTGTTTATTATGATTTTGTTAGAGTGTTGAGGTTAATTTTTTGTTCTGTTTTAGTAGCTTATAATGTTTAATGTTTGCGCTTTAGATGGTTTGGAAGGGAAAATTAATTTCTTTTTAAATGGCTTCTTTTAGATTTTTTAAATGATATATATCAGTTAATTTTAGTAGAAAAACTATATCTTTGCACCTTGAAATTCTTCCATATTAGAATTTTACGATATTAATGATTTAAATGTTTATAGCATGCAACTGTATAACACCCTAAGCGCAGAAGAAAGAGCTCTTTTAATTGAACAAACAGGAGAGAAGCGTCTTACACTTTCTTTTTATGCGTATGCAAAAATTCAAGACCCACAACAATTTAGAGATGACTTATTTTTGGCTTGGAACCAACTAGGTGCTTTAGGTCGTACCTATGTAGCTCATGAAGGAATTAACGCACAAATGTCTGTACCTGCTTCCAATTTTGAAGCATTCAGAGATACTTTAGAAAAGTATGACTTTATGAAGGGTATACGTCTAAATGTAGCTGTGGAACAAGATGATCTTTCTTTTTTAAAGTTAACAGTAAAAGTTAGAAAGAAGATTGTAGCTGATGGATTAAATGATGATACGTTTGATGTTACTAATAAAGGTATTCATTTAAGAGCAAAAGAGTTTAATGAATTATTAGAAGACCCCAATACAGTAGTAGTTGATTTTAGAAATCACTATGAGAGTGAAGTAGGACACTTCGTAGGAGCTATTACTCCAGATGTAGACACTTTCCGTGAGTCTTTACCTATTATTAAGGAGCAATTAGAAGACATTAAAGAAGAGAAAAATCTTTTAATGTATTGTACTGGAGGTATTCGTTGTGAGAAAGCATCTGCTTATTTTAAGCACCATGGTTTTAAAAATGTTTATCAACTAGAGGGAGGAATTATCGAATATACTCGTCAAATTAAAGAAGATGGATTAGAGAGTAAATTTATCGGTAAGAACTTTGTATTTGATCACCGTTTAGGAGAAAGAATTACCGATGACGTTATTGCTAATTGTCACCAATGTGGTGCACCTTGTGATACTCACGTGAATTGTGCAAATGAAGCTTGTCATTTATTGTTTATTCAATGTGATAATTGTGCTGAAACAATGCATGGTTGTTGTTCTAATGATTGTTTAGAAACAATACAACTGCCACTTGAGGAACAAAAAAGATTGCGTCAAGGTGTCCAAAAAGGAAATTTAGTATTTAAAAAAGGACGTTCAGAAACTTTAAAATTTCAAAAGGAAAGAAATATTTTTGATGAGATAAAGGCAGTAAAGGTTAGTGCAGTTACTCAAATCAGAAAGAAAAAGAATATTAGAAAAGTTCTTGTAGGTAGTGTTCAACACTATTTTACAAAGGCAAATATCGCTCAAATTGTTTTAGAGAAGGATCTTAAAATAGGCGATTCTATTAAGATTGAAGGACCTACAACTGGTGAGGAAGATGTAGTTTTACAACAAATGTTTGTAAACGGTGTTGAAAAGCAAGAAGCTAAAGCAGGTGAGCGTATAACAATTCAAGTTGATTTTAGAGTAAGAAAGAACGATAAGGTTCTTTTAGTAATCGAATAAATTATTCAAGTAAGATGAATCAAGTATATTATTTAAGTAGCTGTAGTACTTGCAAACGTATTATGGCAGAAATACCTCAATTGGATTCTTTTGAATTAAGAGAGATCAAGTCTAATCCTCTAACCTCAGAAGAACTAGAGCATTTATATAGCTTATCTAATAGCTACGAGGCTTTATTTAATAAGCGTGCTCAGTTATATAAAACACGTGAATTAAAAGATAAAGACTTACAAGAAAAAGACTATAGAGATTTGTTGTTAGAACATTACACATTTTTAAGCCGCCCAGTATTTGTTATTGACCAGCAAATATTTATTGGTAATAGTAAAAAGGTAATTGAACAAGTAAAAGATTATTTGTCAAGTAAATAATATTAAAAAAAAGAGCTGCAATTTATTGTAGCTCTTTTTTAATTTATTAGATTTTTTCTTAAAACTGCACCAAATAGAGTTTTTAAAGTGTAATTAACATTATGAGTCAATTTTTGATCGGTAAAGTTTTAAAATAATGTAAAATGTATTATATTAGGTGTTTATTTACCTATTTACATAAGTTTATAGAGAAATAAAAAAAAATTTCTTTTTAGATGTGACCAAATGGGGGTTTGGTTGTCTAAAGAGAGTATACGAAAGGGAGAAATTGCTATGAAACCTTTTATTCACAATAAGTTTTTAGCAAAGATGATGTAAAAGATTACGCCTTTGATGTCAAAATAGGGGAAAGATGTCGATAAAGAGTAACTCTATCTTTCTTTGCAGTTTTAAAGAGTATTAAACCTTTAAGACAATAAAGACTTATTATTGTTTTGGTTTACTTTCAACAGTTTCGTTGAAAAGAGATGAAAGTAAAAAAAATGTAAAAAAGGGAAGTTTTTAGCTTCCCTTTTTCTATTTTAAAAAAATGAGTTGGGAATTTAAATGGATAAATTTCCCTTAAAATATGTATTTAATATTGACCTAAAAAGGTAATAATCACATAAAAACGATAGTATTTTAAACTATTATTGATTTAGTATGTTGAGTTTTTAGTACCTTTGTAGCTATTATTTTTTTGGATTATGATACAATCAATGACCGGTTTTGGTAAAGCAAGTGTACAGCTGCCTACTAAAAAGATTACAGTAGAGGTAAAGTCTTTAAATAGTAAAAATTTAGACTTAAACGTTCGTTTACCTCAAAGTTATAGAGAAAAGGAATTGCCTCTACGCAACATTATTGCCCAAACTTTAGAAAGAGGGAAAGTTGACTTTTCTTTATTTTGTGAAGTAACAGCAGAAGAAACTACAAGTAAAATTAATGGTCCGATTGTCTTGGCTTATATTAATCAAATGAAAGCTATCCTTGGGCAAGCTGATGAAACTGAGTTGATGAAAATGGCTGTTCGTATGCCAGACGCACTAAAAGTAGAACGTCATGAGCTAGATGAAAATGAATGGCAACAAATTCAGGTTGTAATAGAGCAAGCCTTAGAAAATATTAAAGAATTTCGTCTAAGCGAGGGAGCTAGTTTAGAGAAGGACTTCGTAGTTCGTATTAAGAATATCGAGAAATATATGCAGGAGATTATCACTTTAGATGTAGAGCGTATAATTACTGTAAAAGAAAGGTTACGTGCCAACTTAGTCGAATTACAATTGAATGTAGATGAAAATCGATTTGAACAAGAGGTTATTTACTATCTTGAAAAAATGGATATTACAGAAGAAAAAGTACGTCTACAAAAGCATTTAGACTATTTCTTAGAGACTATTCAAGGTGAACAGGCTAATGGTAGAAAATTAGGCTTTATCGCTCAGGAGATGGGAAGAGAAATCAATACTATGGGATCTAAGAGTAACCATGCTGAAATGCAAAAGCTAGTGGTTATGATGAAAGATGAGTTAGAAAAGATAAAGGAACAGGTACTAAACGTTCTTTAAATCTTACAAAATACAATACAACGATTTTAATTTATGAAACAAGGTAAACTGATTGTTTTTTCAGCCCCTTCGGGCTCTGGTAAAACTACCATTGTTAGACACTTATTAAGTAACGAAGATTTGAACTTAGAGTTTTCAATATCTTGTACCTCTCGTGGGCCTAGACCAGAAGAGGTAGACGGTAAAGACTACTATTTTTTATCTTTGGAAGATTTCAAAAAACACATTAAAGCAGAAGACTTTATCGAGTGGGAAGAAGTTTATAGAGATAACTTTTATGGTACACTAAAAAGTGAAATCGAAAGAATTTGGGCACAAGGAAAAAATGTTATTTTTGATATTGATGTTGCAGGTGGCTTGAGAATTAAGAAAAAATTCCCTGAACAAACTTTAGCAGTTTTTGTAAAACCTCCTAGTATAGATGAATTAAAAATTCGTTTAAAAAAGCGCTCTACAGAGAGCGAGGATAAAATTAATATGCGTATAGCGAAAGCTTCAGTAGAATTAGCTACTGCTCCTCAGTTTGATCTAATCATTAAAAACTATGATCTTGATACAGCTAAGCAAGAAGCTTACGAAATTGTAAAAAACTTTGTAAATAAGTAAATAAGTAAAGAAGTTATGAAGGTTGGCTTATATTTTGGTACATTCAATCCAGTGCATGTTGGGCATTTGATAATTGCCAATCATATGGTGCAGTATACAGATTTAGATCAAGTTTGGATGGTAGTTACTCCACATAGTCCTTTGAAGAAGAAGAAAGGACTATTAGAAGATTATCATCGTATTCATATGGTTAATTTAGCTTGTACAAACTATGATCATATAAGAAGCTCTGATATTGAGTTTTCTCTTAAGCAACCTAATTATACAATAAACACCATGGCGCATTTACATGAGCGCTATCCAAAATACGAGTTTTCTTTATTAATGGGAGAGGATAATTTAGACTCCTTACATAAATGGAAGAACTATGATATACTTTTACAACGTTATCAATTCTATATTTATCCACGTATATACCAAAGTAAGGATTTAGAAAATCCTTTGCGTAAGCATCCTAATATACATTTTGTGGAAAATGCTCCAATTATGGAAATATCTTCTACTTTTATACGAAATTCGATAAAGGAGGGGAAAAATATACGTCCATTAGTAGATGAAGAAGTATGGAAATATATAGATCATAATTTATTTTATAAAAAATAAATAGTAAGTAAAAAGGGAAATGCGAAAAGCATTTCCCTTTTTACTTTTAGGTATCTTTTTTTACTATATTATTCTATTAATTGCAGATGGTGGGGATCATTAAGCTTAAATGAGTGTTTAAACACAAAAAAATATTTAACTAAAGTAAAATTATTTAAATAGATAAATCCATATCTTTATGTAAATATATTTATTTTAAGCTTTTGATATTGTGATGATTGGTTGTGGAGAATATCGAAGTAATAGTTTAAATTAAAAAATATAAAGTCTATAAAAGAGGAAATACTTAAGCTATATTTTTATGAATTATTTCAATGTAATTTTTTAATTATAGTAAAGATTCATGTTAATATATTATTTATAAAAAACAATATATTGATGTTTTGTAATAATTGTGGTTATTTTTAAGAAAAAAAACATAATAGTTATAATTGCTTGCAATAGGTTTTTTATTTACTTTTGAGCCAGATACAATCTAAAAATATGAATGATTACCCAAAATTTGCGGTTATAGGTGGTGGAAGTTGGGCAACCGCTATTGTGAAAATGCTTAGTGAAAACCTGAGCAATATTGCTTGGTATATACGTAGTGAAGCAGCAATCCAGGAGATCAAGGTAAATCACCATAATCCTAATTACTTAAGTTCAGTAGAGTTTGATGTTGATAAACTTTATTTGACAAATGATATTAATAAAGCCATTTCTTATGCTGATTATGTAGTTTTTGCTATCCCTTCTGCTTTTTTAAGTAAAGAGATGGAGAAAGTTCATGTTAGTTTATTGGATAAAGTGGTAGTTTCGGCAATTAAGGGTATTATTCCAGAGACAAGTTTAATTGTAGGAGAACATTTTCACCAAAAATATAATATACCATATGATAACATCGCTGTTATTACTGGACCTTGCCATGCAGAAGAAGTTGCTTTAGAACGCTTGTCTTATTTGACCATTGCATGTAGAAGTGAGAAACATGGTAAGATTATTCAAGATTGCATAAGTAGTCATTATATCAAAGCAAAGTTAACGGATGATATCGTTGGAACGGAATATGCAGCGGTTTTAAAAAACATTTATGCTATTGCTTGTGGGATGGCCCATGGACTCGGCTATGGAGATAATTTTCAGGCCTTACTGATGAGTAACGCTATTCGAGAGATGAATAAAGTTATTAAGAAAGTATATAAAATGAAACGAAATATTAATAATTCTGCCTACTTGGGAGACTTATTAGTAACGGGGTATTCCTTATTCTCTCGAAATAGAATGTTTGGAAACATGATAGGTAAAGGGTATACAGTAAAGAGTGCTCAAATGGAAATGAATATGATCGCTGAGGGTTATTACGCTTCTAAGAGTGCTTATGAACTAACCCAGAAAGTAGGTGCTAAAACTCCTATAATCAATGCTGTATATGACATTTTATACAATGGAAAGGATCCTAAAAAAACTTTTAGAAAGTTGACAGAAAAATTAAATTAAATATTTTATTTTCTTCATCTTTTCTGTTTTAAGAAAATACATTACCCAACTATTTGTTTTACAGCTAGTTGGGTTTTTTTATAAAAATTATCACAAAAAAATTATTGATGTAACTTATTGTTAATCAATGTAATGATGTGTTTTGTCTTGGTGGGGTTTATTCTATTTATTTTTACAACCTGATAAAAAAAATAAACGATGGATCATTTAATTAATCACCCAGGGTTATTGGGTTTTTTTGGTATTGTAATTCTAGTAATGTTATTATTAGATTTAGGAGTTTTTAATAAAAATAGTCATGTTGTATCAACTAAAGAGGCATTAGCTTGGTCTATTGTATGGATTGGTTTAGCTATGTGCTTTAGTGGTGTAATATACTATTATATGGACTTAGAGAACTTTGTACGTTTTCAAAGTGCTTATTGGATTGAGAAAGCCTTATCTGTAGATAACCTATTTGTATTTATTTTGGTGTTTACTTTCTTTAAAGTACCTAAAGTTTTACACCATAGAGTTTTGTTTTGGGGTATTATAGGGGCTTTATTTTTTAGAGCAATATTTATTTTTGCTGGAGTTGAAATAATCAACCATACCTATCTACCTGCAATAAGTATGTTCGGTAAATCAGTAGAGATAAACGTAGTGCTTACAATTTTTGGTATCTTCTTATTGGTCTCAGGAATCAAGTCTTGGTTTGCTAAAGAAGATCATGATCAGCAAAGTGATTTATCTTCTAATTTTGCGGTGAGAATGGTACATAAATTTTTTAAAGTTAGCCCGGATTATGATGGTGAAAAGTTTTTTACTGTAAAAAATGGAGTAAAAATGGTGACACCGTTATTTGTTGCTTTAATTGTTATAGAATTTACAGACTTAATATTTGCTGTAGATAGTATACCTGCGATTTTTGCAATTGCTCCTGATGATCCATTTATATTATACACATCCAATATTTTTGCAATATTAGGTTTGCGTTCGCTTTATTTTTTATTGGCTAATTTCATGGATAAATTTAGCAAGTTAAAGTATGGATTAGCAATTATTCTTTCTTTTATAGGGGTTAAGATGATTATTTCTCCATTTATTCATATCCCATCAATGGTTTCTCTAATAGTAATAGGGGCTGTTTTAGTTTTATCGGTAGTAGCTTCTTTTTTGACTGCACCTAAAAAACATGTATAGTCTATAGTGGAATGTAGATGAGATTAAAATGATAGAAGAGCTTTGTTTAATAGTGAGATATAGATACTCTAATTTCACTATTTTTAGCCAAAGATGATATTAATACAAAAGGGCTGTAAAAGATTTCTTTTACAGCCCTTTTTAAGCTTTTATTGTAGTTTAAAATACAAAGTTGGGCTATTTTGCAAGAACCCCTTTTTTATCGCTGAATTCTAATGTTTTGATATTCTCATCAGAAATTGTGTTAGCTTTAAATACAAATGTCTTATCATATAATTTAGAATCTAAAAAATAAGTAAGCATAAAGTGATTATCAAGAGAAAAAACATTCTCATCTAATAATTCGATTTTCAAGGATTCTTTAGGCTGCAATACTGGAAATGCATGACGGAATAAACTAGATTGACGTTGATGTCCATCTATTTCACCTTTTGCCTGAGATACAATTAAAATTGCTTCAAGGGGTAAATCCGAATTATTAAATAAGTAGGCATACCAAGCATCTGAAAGAAAATCTTCGTTGTATTCTTTTACAATTGCTATTTCTACGTTTTCTACTACAGGAATTTCAATATCTTTTTTCATAATGAACTTATTTAGAGCAAAGATAAAAATTTTAATAGGGATTTTATTGCTAATGTAAGTAAAGTTGCATATTTGGGATACTGCTTAGTTTTATTTGCTTGTCTGAAATCTAGAACCTATTTTGTATGTTATTTTTGGAAAAACTATAAGTATATTTGTAGTCAGCTAGTTAGAAACCTTTAGGTAAGGTTGCATTATTATTGTGTTTATATTTAAAGAAAAACATTTTATTAGTTTGTTAACCAGCTCTATAGAGCGCTAGTTTGCTTAGTTTTTATAATTAGGCTGTTTTTTAATTCTATCCCATTTATACTAAAAGGATATTTTTATTGTTTTGTAATAAAGTAACATAAGTTGAAAAGAACATATCTATCTTATTTTTATGCAGTTATTGCAGTTGTATTGTGTTTTTCCTGTTCGGTTAAAAAGGATAAGTTAATGAACAGAGCTTTTAATGCAATGACAGCTAAGTATAACATTTTATTTAATGGGGATTTAGCTTATGATGAAGCTTTACTGGAGTTAGAGAATAATTACTTTGATAACTATTGGGAAATATTGCCTATAGAGCGTATTAATCTAGAAATTGATCCAACCAAAGAATTTCAAAAGGGAATGTCATTAGATTCTAAAAGTGGATCTGTTTTAGATAATTTCTCTCTCTCAGGGGGTAGTCCTTCCAAGGAAGAAGATCCATTAGATCAAGGTTCGGGATTTGCTAGGGCTGAAAATAAGGCTACTAAAGCAATTCAAAAGCACTCCATGTATATTAACGGGCGTGAGCGAAATTGGGAGATGGATAACGCTTACCTTCTTTTAGGGAAGGCTAGATACTACGACGGAAGGTATATTCCAGCATTAGAGGCTTTCAACTATATTATGTATAAATATCCAGATGGTCAATTAATTGATGAGGCCATCATTTGGAGAGAAAAGACAAACCTTCGTCTTTCTTATGAAGATATTGCTATTAAGAATTTAAATGAGTTTTTGGCAGAAAAAAAAGGCCGATTAACTAAAGAGAATCAAGCGGATGCTTATGCTATTTTAGCTCAAGCCTATATTAATATCGAGCAGGGGCAAAAGGCAATTGCTGCATTAAAAAAGGCAATAGAGTTTACTTCTGATAAGCCTGTTTTGGCTAGGTATTTATTTGTGTTAGGTCAGTTATATATACAAGAAAATAAAAAAGCAGAAGCATATAGTTGTTTTGAACAAATTCTAAGTTTTAATAGAAAGATCCCAAGAGTATATTTGATTCAATCTTTAGCTAAACAATTTGAAATTACACAACTTTCCGCTAGGGATTCTGTTGCTTTCTTAAAGCAATATAACAAGCTCATCGCAGATAGGGAAAATAGGCCCTACCTAGATGTTTTAAATCGTCAAGTGGGACTTTTTTACAAAGAGATTTCAAAAGATGAGCAAGCAATTAAGTATCTAAAGACCGCACTAAAGCATTTTAAAGTGGATACTCAATTAAAGGCAAACAACTACTTAAGTTTAGCCGATATTTATTTTAATAATGCTGGATATGCCCAGTCAGGTGCCTTTTACGATAGTGCATTAGCCATTTTACCAGAAAAATACCCAGATCGCTTTCGTTTAGAGAAACGTAGAGACGCATTAAAGGATGTTGTTTTCTATGAGAATATAGCTAAAGTAAATGACAGTATTTTAAGGTTAGTTGCAATGTCGCAAAATCAAAGGAATACTTTTTTTACAGAGTATATAGAAAATCTTAGAAAAGAAGACTTTAGAAAGTTACAAGCTAATTTAAAGAGTAAGAACAGAAATAGTAATGTAGATTATTTTAATATGGCGAGTTTTGGAGAGGCAGTAAACCAATCCGTTTCTGCTAATTCACAACCCCAAAATGCGACTTCATTCTATTTTTATTCTGCTCAAGCTAGTTCTTATGGTAAGGTGGAGTTTAAGAAAAAATGGGGAAACCGAGTACTAGAAGATAACTGGAAATGGGAGAGTTCTACAATTCAAAGAAAAGATAAGCAAAGCGATGCAGCTCCAACAGAGGAGCAAAGTATTGGAGAGCCTTTAGATAATCGATATAATTTGGAATATTATTTAAGCAATATTCCTACAGATTCAAGCCAAATCGCATCTTTGAAGACGGATAGAGATTTTGCTTATTTTCAATTGGGATCCATGTATAGTGACCGATTCAAAAAGTATGACTTAGCCATTTATCGCTTAGAAGCTCTTCTTGGATTTGAGCCAGCTCAGCGTTTGATACTACCTACAATGTATAAGTTGTATAAAATCTATTTAGAAACGGATCCAGCCAAAGCTATGGCATTAAAACAGAGGATTATTGATCTGTACCCGGATTCACGCTACGCTAAACTCTTACAAAATGTTCGTAGAGATTTAATAGATGATTTATCACCAGAGCAACGCTATACCAATGTGTATAGAATATATCAAAGCGGTGATTTAGACCGAGCATATGCAGAAATACAAGAGGTTTTAGAAAACTATGATAATGATTATATCAGTTTATTTGAGCTTTTAAAAGCTCAAATAATAGCACAAAAACAAGGACTTCAAGCCTATAAAGATGCTTTAAACTTTATTGCTTTAACCTACAGTTCTACACCTGAGGGTAAAAAAGCGGAGGAATTGCTAAATACTGTTGTCAAAGATTTAGAGCAACGAAGCTTTGGTGAGTCGTCCAATGATTCCTGGAAGATAGTGGTGCGTCAACCAAAAAATAGTAAGGACTCTTTTAATTTAATGCAAAGGAAAATGATTGACTTTGCAACACTTAATAAATCCATTGGTGTAAAGTATTCAGAAGATAAATATGATGACTCTAGTGACTTTATTGTACTCCATGGCTTTAATAGTAAACAAGATGCTTTGAAGATCATTGAGCGTTTAGACTTAGATCAAGCAGAAGTAATTAATACAGTAAATTATTCAACTGTATTGATAAATAAAAATTGGGAGTTATATTTACAGCAGCAAACAAACAAACAAAATTAATATAGACTCAAAACAAACAAAATGTTTCAAAAAACAAAGAACAAAGGACCTGGTGATCAACTAGGGCAAACTAATCGTATTGTTGATCAAACTGTAATTAAAGGAGATATTGAGGCAATAGCTGATTTGCGCTTCGATGGACACTTAGAGGGTAATATGAAAGTAAAAGGGAGAGTAGTTATCGGACCTTTAGCGCGTATTACAGGGAATATTATTTGCCAAAATGCCGATATAGAAGGACAAGTCTATGGGAGCTTATATGTAGAAGAATTATTATTAGTAAAGGAAAACGCTAAAATAAAAGGAGATCTAATTATAGGTAAATTAGCTGTTGAGCCAGGAGGTGATTTGGAGGTAACATGTAAAATGTTAGGAGATCACAAAACTGAGCCAGCCTTATTAGCTAATAAGAATGGACATGCAATAGGAGAAATCTCTTCTGAATCTAAAGGCACTGAAAAAAAGAAAAAATAAAATCTATATCTTGAGCGATCCTAAGAATAATAAACCAAATAAGTGGTTAGTTTTAGTCACAATGCCTATGCAGATGGGAGTAACTATTTATCTTTTTAGTATTTTAGGGCTCTGGTTAGATGATAAATACAATTTTGAGGAAGGTTTAGCAAATAAAGTTTGTACTTTGATTGGAGTAGGTTTAGCTTTGTACCAAGTTATTAAACAAGTAAATAAATTAAATCGAAATTAATTGAAATCATCGTATGGATAAAAATTTACTAAATATTGGATTTAAGGTTTTAGGTATCCTTCTAATCTGTTTTTGTGCACAATTTGCTGTTTTATATTTTACAGGATGGCACGAATCACTAAGTAAGTTAGAATATAGTTTAGTCGGGTTATATGGCTTTGAATTAATATTCTCTGTAGTCATTCTTTTTGCAATGATTGGTATCGCAAAAAGTCTCCCAGAACAATTAGGATTTGTATTCTTAGGATTCATAACTCTTAGATTAATAGGCAGTTATTTGTTCGCTGAGCAAGGATTAGATCACGTAGATACTCAAGATGTATTTAAGTATAATTTCGTAATAATTGTCCTAGTTTTCCTAGGTACAGATGCCTATACAGCTTACCGCGTTTTGAATAAGTAAGCCTACATAGAAAAAAGATATTAAAAAAAGTTTCGCATTAAGGTATGATTGTAAGAGATTTATTGTACTTTTGCACAAAATTTTAAGAACCATAAATATTTAAGAAGTTAAGGTATGGTGACTCTGAAGAAATCACTGAATTTATTAGCAGCTGTTATTTTTACAGCAACGTCTGTATTTTCTTACGCACAATCAAGTGATACACAACTTGATAAAAGAACTCAAGAACTTGAGCAATCTATCGATGAATCCTTACAGAATTCTGTAGCGGAGACATTAGAGGCTGCTGCTGGTCAAGAGGGTAACACTACGCAAGCTGAAAAAATTGCTGCACATATCCAACATCACTTGGCGGATGACTATTCGTTTATATTCTTTTCAGACGAAGCAACTGGTAAAAACTACGGATTTCCTTTACCTGTTATTTTGATTGACAACGGATTACACGTTTTTATGTCTTCTGAATTTGATTTTGGAGAAAAGCTAGTGGAAAAAGGTGGACAGTTTTATAGACTTTACCACGGGAAAATTTATAAAACCGATGCTGAAGGGCAAATTTTTTACGGTGAAAATGGATTTCCTAGCAATGAGAAACCTTTAGATTTCTCTATTACTAAGAACGTTGCAGCATTAATGTTCACTACGGTATTATTATTTATCATGTTCTTAGGTTTAGCTAAGACATATAAAAATGGGCCAAACAACTTACCAAAAGGATTTTCTAGAGCATTAGAGCCTTTAGTGATTTATGTACGTGATGAGATGGCAATTCCTAACATTGGAAAAGATAAGTATAAGAAGTTTATGCCTTATTTATTATCTGTGTTTTTCTTAATATTTTTATTAAACTTATTAGGTTTAACTCCACTTGGGTTTAACGTAACAGGAAGTATTACAGTAACAGCGTGTTTAGCGATATTTACTTTTATCATTACACAGATTTCAGGAAATAAAGATTACTGGAAACATATATTTTGGATGCCTGGTGTTCCAGCTCCAATGAAAATAATGTTAGCTCCTATTGAAGTTTTAGGTATGTTAATTAAACCTTTCTCTTTAATGGTTCGTTTATTCGCTAACATTACTGCAGGTCACTCTATCGTGTTTGGATTAATCTCGATTATCTTTATCATGAAAGAGGTATTAGGTACTGCTGGAGCTACTGGAATTGGATTTTTCCTTTCTACGTTTTTAGTTATCCTAGAGATATTAGTAGCTTTCTTACAAGCATTTATTTTTACAATGTTATCTTCTTTGTTTATTGGTGCTGCAGTTGCAGATCACGAGGAACACTAGAAGTAAAAAAAAAGAGAATTTAAAATTTGTTTAATTAATATAAATCAATCACTATGACATTACCAAACATTATTGGTGCAGGTATAATCGTAATCGGAGCTGGTTATGGTTTAGGAAAAATTGGATCTTCTGCAATGGACGCTATTGCTCGTCAACCAGAAGCTGCTGGAAAAATCCAAACTGCGATGATCATTATTGGAGCTTTATTAGAAGGTTTAGCATTCGGTGCTTTAGTTTTAGGTAAATAGTCCAAACAAAAGAAAAGAGTTTATCTGTAACGGTTGGTTACAGATAAACTTCTTAATTAAACAATATTAGGTATTAAAAAGTATAATTTTAGATAATGGATAAGTTAATTAACGATTTCAGTTTTGGATTATTTTTCTGGCAATTTATCATTTTAATTGTTATCATTTTCCTTTTAGGGAAATTTGCGTGGAAACCAATTGTTAACGCTTTAGAAGAGCGTGAAGAAGGAATTTCAGATGCTTTAGCAGCAGCTGACAACGCAAAGAGAGAATTAGCAAATTTACAAGCTGATAACGAAAAATTATTAATTGAGGCACGTGCAGAGCGCGATGCTTTAATGAAAGAAGCTCGTGAAATTAAAGAACAAATGTTAGCAGATGCTAAAAACGAAGCGGAAGCTCAAGGGCAAAAAATGATTGCTCAAGCTAAAGCTACAATTGAAAGCGAAAAAGCTGCTGCTGTTATCGAGTTAAAACAACAAGTTTCTGGTATTTCTATTGAAATTGCTGAGAAATTATTGAAAGATCAATTAGCTGATAAAGAAGCTCAATCTAAATTGGTTGAGAAGATGTTAGCAGATGTGAAATTAAACTAATTCATTCATTATGATAAGCACTAGAGCAGCTGCACGCTATGCAAAAGCAATGCTAGAGATTTCTGTTGAAAATGGAAATGCTGATGCTATAAATAATGATATGATCCTTATTTCTGAATCAGTTTCTCAAAGCAATGAGTTGAAAACCTTTCTTAATAACCCAGTTATTGGAGACAGCGTTAAGTTTAACGCTGTAGAAGAAGTATTCGCTGGTGCCAGTCAAGGTACTAAGGAATTGTTTAAATTGCTAAAGACTAATAGTCGATTTGAACTTTTAGCTGCTATTGCTGCGGATTACCAAAAGCAATACGAAGAGCATAAAGGTATAGAAAGAGTTACTGTTACTACAGCAATTCCTATGGATGCTGACTTAGAAGCTAAAGTTTTAGTGAAAGCTAAAGAAATAGTTCAAGGTAAAGAAGTTATTATTAGCAACGTGGTAGATTCATCTATCATTGGAGGGTTTATTCTTAAAATAGGGGATAAACAATATAATGCTTCGATAGCACATCAATTAGAAGTTTTAAAAAGAGAATTAACGAATTAAAAAATCACCGCACGAATTTTTCGTGTATAAACATAGATAAAAATGGCGGACATTAAACCAGCTGAGATATCAGCGATTTTAAAGAAACAGTTATCTGGATTTAACTCTGATGCTTCTTTAGAAGAAGTTGGAACTGTATTAGAAGTAGGAGATGGAGTTGCTCGTGTTTACGGGTTAACAAATGCTGAATACGGAGAGTTAGTTGTTGTAGACAACAAATTAGAAGCAATGGTACAGAATCTTGAAGAAGATAACGTAGGTATTGTATTATTAGGAAGCTCTGTAGGAGTAAAAGAAGGATCAGTTGTTAAAAGAACTGGACGTATCGCTTCTTTGAAAGTTGGAGAGAAAATGGTTGGTCGTGTTGTTAACACATTAGGTTTACCTATTGATGGAAAAGGACCAATTGAAGGTGATTTATACGAGATGCCACTTGAGCGTAAAGCACCTGGGGTTATTTACCGTCAGCCAGTAACTGAGCCATTACAGACTGGTATTAAATCTATCGATGCCATGATTCCAGTAGGACGTGGTCAACGTGAGCTAGTAATTGGTGACCGTCAAACAGGAAAAACAACTGTTTGTATTGATACGATTTTAAATCAAAAAGAATTTTACGATGCTGGTCAACCAGTTTATTGTATCTATGTTGCAATTGGACAAAAAGCTTCTACTGTAGCAGCTATTGCTAAAACTTTAGAAGATAAAGGTGCAATGGACTATACAATCATCGTTGCAGCTAACGCTTCTGAGCCTGCTCCAATGCAAGTTTACTCTGCAATGGCTGGTGCTGCTATCGGGGAGTATTTCCGTGATACAGGACGTCCTGCATTAATCATTTATGATGATTTATCTAAACAAGCGGTTGCTTACCGTGAGATGTCTTTAATTTTACGTCGTCCACCAGGACGTGAGGCGTACCCTGGAGACGTTTTCTACCTTCACTCAAGATTATTAGAGCGTGCTGCTCGTGTTATTGGTGATGATAATATTGCTAAAGAAATGAATGACTTACCTGAGTCATTAAGACCATTTGTTAAAGGTGGTGGTTCTTTAACTGCATTACCAATTATTGAAACACAAGCTGGTGACGTTTCTGCATATATTCCAACTAACGTAATTTCTATTACGGATGGTCAGATTTTCTTAGAATCAGATTTATTTAACTCAGGGGTTCGTCCAGCTATTAACGTTGGTATTTCTGTATCTCGTGTTGGAGGATCTGCTCAGATTAAATCAATGAAGAAAGTTGCAGGTACTTTAAAACTTGACCAAGCTCAGTTCCGTGAATTAGAAGCTTTCGCTAAATTCGGTTCGGATTTAGATGCTGCTACAATGAACGTAATTGAAAAAGGTAAACGTAACGTAGAGATCTTAAAACAAGCTGTTAATGATCCTTATTCAGTAGAAGATCAAGTTGCTATTATCTATGCTGGTTCTAAAAACTTATTAAGAAACGTTCCAGTTTCTAAAGTTAAAGAATTTGAAAGAGACTACTTAGAAGCTTTAAATACTCGTCACAGAGATACTTTAGACGCTTTAAAAGCTGGTAAATTCACAGACGAATTAACTAGTGTACTTGAGAAAGTAGCAAAAGAGATTTCTTCAAAATATTAAGAATTTGGTTTGAGAGAGAAAGATTAAGTATTTAATCTTTTTCTTTCAAATTATTATATATTAAAAAATGGCAAACCTTAAAGAAATACGTAATAGGATTTCATCGATTGGTTCAACAATGCAGATTACTTCTGCAATGAAGATGGTTTCCGCTGCTAAATTAAAAAAGGCAACGGATACAATTGAGGCAATGCGTCCTTATTCAGAAAAGTTGACAGAGATAATCCAAAATATTAGCGCTACTTTAGAAGGAGATAACCAAGGAGTTTACTCTCAAGAAAGAGAGATCAATAATGTTCTTTTGGTTGTTGTTACTTCTAATAGAGGATTATGTGGTGCTTTTAATGCAAATATCATCAAACAAGTTAATCTTTTAAAAGAGAGTACTTTTAAAGATGCTAATGTAGATATTTTAACTATAGGTAAGAAAGGGTACGATGCTTTAAGTAAAGTATTCAATGTTTTTGAAAACGATAGTGATTTTTACGATCATAATGATTTTGAACATTGTGCTGTTATTGCTGAAAAGTTAATGAGCGCATTTGTTGAACAAAAATATGATAGTATTCAAATTGTTTACAATCAATTCAAAAACGCTGCTACTCAAAATGTTGTTACAGAGCAATTTTTGCCATTATTGCCTATAGAAGTTGAGCAAAGCAATGCAGTGGCTATGGATTATATCTACGAACCTTCTAAAGAAGACATCTTAGATACTTTAATTCCTATGTCATTAAAAACGCAATTATTCAAAGCTGTATCTGATTCAGTAGCTTCTGAACATGGAGCTCGTATGACGGCGATGCATAAAGCAACGGATAATGCGAATGATTTAAGAAATGACTTGAAGCTAACGTACAACAAAGCACGTCAAGCTGCAATTACAAACGAAATATTAGAAATTGTTGGAGGGGCTGAAGCTCTAGGAAAATAATAGAAAGATATTAGTAAACTAAGATAATAGTAAACTAAGCTTTTTTAAGTGAGGTTATTATTATCCAATATATACAAGAGAGCCTGGTGAATAACCAGGCTCTTTTTGTTTTAGGTGTATTATCTTCGATTTAAAGCAATATCTTATTTTGCATAGTGATACTACTGTAAGTTTTTACTTTTGGCTTTTAATGACTTAAAAAGCCTCTATAGCTATAGGTCTTTTAGGTGTTTGTAGTTGGACTGGATAGTTTTATAAACTTCTTCCATCTTGCCGTTAAGCATTAGTTTGGCCATGCTTTTAGTCATGCCCATTAGTTGGTCTAATTCTACTTTTGGAGGCATTGCTAAAGCATTAGGGTTAGTAAAGATATTTACTAGTACTGGACCTTTATCTACTAGTGCTTGGCTAACTATTTCAGGTAATTGCTCTGGATCTCTAACTGTATAGCTTTTAATGCCCATGGCCTGTCCGATTAAGGCAAAGTCAGGGTTTTCCATATCCGTTTGGTTATCCATTAAACCTGCTACTTCCATTTCCAATTTTACCATGCCAAGTGATCTGTTGTTATAGACAAATATTTTAATGGGTAAATTATATTGTTTAATCGTTGCTAGATCTCCTAAAAGCATGGAAATTCCACCATCACCGCAAAGGGCAATTACTTGTTGGTGGGGGCGGGAGAGTTGTGAACCAATTGCCATAGGCATTGCATTAGCCATTGAGCCATGGTTAAATGAGCCAAGTAATTTTCTGTTTTTCTTGGCTGATATATACCTTGCTCCCCAAACACAACACATGCCTGTATCTACTGTAAAGATGGTATCTTCGTTAGCTAAAGAGTCAATAACATAGGTGGCATATTCTGGCTGTATGTTATCTAAAGTGCCACTTGAAGCTACATAGGTTTGTAGGTTTTTTTGAACATGGTTAAAATAATCAAGATGTAAATCTAGAAATTTTGTAGAAGGTTTTTGGCTTAGTAATGGAAGCAATGCTAGTAAGGTATCTTTTATATCTCCACAAAGACCCATGGTCAACTTAGCTCGTCTACCTAGGTACTCTATTGCCCTATCAATTTGAATAATTTTATTATTTGTCGGCATAAAATTATAATAAGGGAAATCGGTTCCTAATAATAATACCAAGTCACTATGGTGCATGGCGTGATATGCCGAGGGTAATCCCAATAAACCTGTTAATCCTATGTCATTAGGATTGTCATAGGCGATACCCATTTTTCCTCTAAAAGAATAGGCAACTGGTGCATGAAGTAATTGAGATAGTTCTACAATTTGATCATGTGCATTTATGGCTCCAATTCCGCAATATATCGTTATGTTTTTTGCCTGTTCTATATGCTGGGCTAAGTCAGCAATTTCTTTCTCATTTGGTCGAAGGGTAGGTTCAGGGAAATAGTTAGCTGTAGAAGTAGGAGATGGTATTGCTGGTTCTTCACTAAGGTCGCCAGGAAGACCAATAACTGCTACGCCTTTTTTAGCATAAGCATGTTGTATAGCAGTTTGTACCATTCTTGGTACTTGCTCCGGAGTTGTGAGCATTTGATTATACACGCTACAATCCTCAAAAAGTTTTATGGTATTTGTTTCTTGGAAATAGTCCATTCCCATCTGATTTGTATTTATAGCTGAAGCAATCGCTATTACAGGCAAATGACTCTTATTGGCTTCATATAAACCATTTATCAGATGAATATGCCCAGGTCCACAACTACCAGCACAACAGGCTAAGCCATCTAGTTCGGCTTCTGCAGCTGCTGCAAATGCTCCAGCTTCTTCATGACGTACATGGATCCATTGTATTTGACCATTTTTACGAACTGCATCATTCAAGTGATTTAGACTATCCCCTGTAACAGCATAAATTCTTTTTATCCCTGCCTCTACAAGCATTTCAACTATTTGTTCTGAAACATTCATAATTGTTTATTTTAAGTTGTTGCTTAAAGATACGTAAATTGTGGTTTTTAACATATTAAAAACAATATAAACAAAAATAGCCTAGCAGATGCTAGGCTATTTTTGTGTTTCAATCTAAAATAATAGATATTAAATATTATATTGAATATTGGTTATTTGTATGTTGTAGTCTGCAGTTTTTCCTACTTTAAAGGCAAATTGATTTCCTTTTCCAGTTGTATTATATGGAACACCTTTTAGATCTAATGTTATTTTAATCCATTTATTTGGTGAATCCACTTTTCCATATATATAGTCATTGTTACCATTAGCTGGGGTCCCACTTTGTTGACTTTTCGTTGGTGTCAGTACAATATCACTCGTTACAGTAGCTGTTTGTTTCGCTGCAATTTGTTCATCAGTTGCAATATTATACACTGCGTAGGTTCCATCTGCTCTATATACGTTTAGGGAGATACTTTTTTCTGATGTTCCTTTTATTAAGAAAGAAATAGTTTTAGCATCCTTAGGAGCTGGTTGATCTATTACTGTAAACAGATAGTCATTTCCTTTAGGCTTTCCTTTTATTACCATGGTGTTTTGGTTGTCAGGACCCATTTTTTCTCCTAGAGAAGCGTAGGATTGTAAACCAAATGAATTTAAAGTAGCTAAAAAGTCATCCCAATTATTAAAGTTGGTTAGATTAACTACTTTTTCAGAAGGATCTGTGTCTCCATCTTGATTGGTATCAAATATAATGTCAGAAACTAAAAGATCATAACTTGCATTTGAACCGATTTTTAGTGCAAAAGTAGATCCTTGACCGCTAGTATTGTAAGCTACATCCTTTAAATCTAATGTAATCTTAATCCATTTATTTGGTGAATCAATCTTTGCATAGATATAATCATTATTTCCATTAGCAGGATTGTTGGTTTGTTGACTTTTCGTTGGCGTAAGTACAATATCACTTGTGATAGTAGCTGTTTGTTTTGCTGCAATTTGTGCGTCCGTGGCTAAATTATATACTGCATAGGTTCCATCAGCTCTATACACATTTAAGGAAAGTGATTTTTGAGTTGTACCCTTAACATAAAATGAAATATTTTCAGCTCCCTTAGCAGCGCTCTGATTCTCTAAAGTAAATAGATACACATTGCCAGTAGGTGATCCTTTTATGCTTAATGCACCTTTATTATCCGGGCCTTGCCCTTTTGCTTCTTTTCCAAATGGCAGTAACCCAAATCTATTAGTAGATGCTATAAAGGATGTCCAGTTACTAAAATCAGCAACTATATTTGGTTTATTTTGGTTAACTCCATCTACATCTTTTCCTTCGATTTCTTCTGGAGGTGTTACTTCATCATCTGTGTCAAATGGCTCTTTATCTAGTCCATCTAAGTCTTTCATAGTACGAGGGTTGAACTGTGCATCACTTTGGAATAAAGTCATAATACCAGTCATGCTACCACTCTTAGCAGGAACTGTTTCATTTGCGAAACCACTAGTTTGAGTAACAACTCGGAAGAAAACATTAGATGTAGGGTTATTTGTTTTGCTTTCTATTTCGTTATTTGTAGCTTTATTTCGGTCCGAAACGATGTTGTTAGGATCAAAGAAGGTTTTACCCCAGAATTTCTTTGCAAACTGTACGTCTTGTATAGTAACTAGCTTTCCAATATTAATTGGCTTGATGGCATCTTGAAGGGATAATTGTTTTGTGTAGTTCTTTTCTATCTCCTCTGGAGTTAATCTTTCACACCCTCTTACGATATGTTTTTTATAAGTAGGTGCAGCAAGAACTTGTACAAAATCCGAGGTAGCATTCTTTCCTCCAATAGTTAAAATGGAGTTGTTCATTTGGATTTCTGTGCCTTTTAAGCGGATAAAAATTTGGGTACCTACAGGGTAGGAAGCATAGTAAGCTTGAATATCAGCTTTAAACACAGCGGAAAACGCATTGTTTTTATCTACAAAGTAAATACTCTGATATAAATTACCACCTTGGTCACTAGATACCACGTATCCGCTTATTATATCATCTTGCTCATAGGTTTTCATTGTCTCTGTAATGGTTTCATATAGTTGAGCAATGGTAATTGTTTCAGAGATATTAGAGTCACATTCCAAGTCTAAATTTGGTATCGTGAAATCATCATTTTTAGCACAGCTAACAAAAACTAGCGCTAGAAAACATACGTATAAAAAGGATTTAAATGTGTTTTTCATAGTTGTAAGAAGTTTTAGAAGTTGTAATAGATATTTACAAAGAAATTTCTACCATATCCATAGAAGTATTTGTTAGCAAAAGTATTTACCCCGCTTGCATTATTGGCTTTTTCACTAGCATAGTTAGCGTTTCTAGCTTGTTCAAAACCTCCAGTTTTATATTTTTTATTTAGTACGTTATTAATACTGGCATTTAGTCCAATAATATTTCTATTAGGTAATCTCCATGATTTTCCTCCACTAATATTTAATAAAGAAAAATCACTTATTTTTTCTTGTTTCCACATGTCTCGGATTATTTGATCGGTTAATCCTGGGAATATATCGCCACCAGCACTTGGATCTTTTACAAAGTTATCTGTCCTTCTTAAAGCAGTAACATCTGTATATAAGTCATCAAAGTAATTTATATTAGCCCCTAACCACCAATATTCAGGAGATCTATATTCTAATCCTAGGGATAAAGCAGTTTGCGGACCGTTAGATAAGCGGTAGTTTTTTAAATAAGCATGACCATAGTCAAAGGTCTGAGCAACATTATCTGAATTTAGTCGTATCTCTGGATTATTGGTATAAAAAGATTGTCCAAAGGATGCTGCTGCAGTTGCTTTTAAGGTTTGGGTAACCTGGTATTCTACTCCCATTTCTAGCCCAATATTTCTTTTATTAACTCCAGTAAGAATTTCTGAAACAAAGGCACCACCACTTTTTGTTAGTAGTTCTCCTTCAGCATTCATAATACCTGCCCCATCTGCATAGTAAAAAGAAATGTCTGTACCATTTTTAATTTCTGAAACATAACCTGTAAGAATACCTCTAAGTTTAGGTGAACGGTATATATAGCTAGCATCTATGGCTAAAATATCTACATTCTTTAAGTCTTGAGTAACTTTATTATTTACTCTAGCATTGGCAAATGTATTTCGTATTGTCGGTGCTTGGTTGTAAAGAGAAGCATTTAAATTTAGTGCATGTTTACCAGTTATATGATACGTTGCACCTGCTTTAAAACCAAAGTTATTAAAGTTTATGTTACTGCTTTTTCCATAGGAGTCTTCTGGATAAACTCCATTTTTATAAAGTCCTTCCCTTTGGTAATTGGTGTACCCAATATTCTGAGCTACATAAAAATTTACTTTTTTGTAATCAAATACAAATTGGGTAAATACACTAACTACATCAGCAAATACATTGTAATTGTATCCAAAATGGTCATCTTTTCCTATATATCTATTTGGATTATTCAAATCGTTTTCTCTAGCCTCTCCAGTTTGGTAGTTGTCTACATCTAAGTAGCGGTCACCTCCTAAAAGGTCAATAGCTTTTTTATAATTATGTGATTTTTGACGTCTGTAGTTAACTCCTGCATCAAAAGTTATATTATCTGTAAGTAAAGATTTAAAGCTAGTATTAAAACTAAAAGTTTGATCAGATTGTACATCTTCATATAGAATAATTTTGCTTTCTCCATCGTTGAAGCGGTTGATATTATAGATATTATCCCAATCAATTTGACCATGCTCTTTAAAGTATTGTGCTTTTTGCTCTGCTAATTCTAAGTTTGGTTCCCAAACTCCATTAGAATTATGGTAATTTAAAGCATAGCTTGGCATATTTCTATAATACGTAGGGTCTGGATTCATATTATCTTTATAGCCAAAGCGCGAATTAGCAATGATTCCGAATTGGTAGGCTACAGAAGTATTCAGGGTGTTTTTTTCATCTATTTTCCAATAATGGGTTAGCATAAAAATAGGCTCTTCTACTGTTTTGTATCTTGAATTTCGCTTGTCTCCGCCTTGGTAGCCCCAATAGGAATTATATTTATAGCTTTTCAAGTCTACTTGCTCTTGTGTTAAAGGAGAGTTTTTAGCCCTTTTGTTTTTAGCGTAAATTGCTGTGAAATTTAGACTGTGGTTATCATTAAACTTCTTTTCTATAGCAGCAAAAAAGGAAGGAGCATCATAATTAGTTCCTTCAAAGAAACCTTCTCTAGCTCCACGATAGGAAGCTGAAAAAACATAAGCCCATCCATTTTCATTAAGTCCTGAAGAGTAAATTGCATAAGGCCTCCAAGTGTAATTGGTATTGGATCCAGAAAATCCAACTTTTGCCCCTGTTCTAATATGGGAAGCTCTTGTGGAAATTTCTTGTGTTCCTAATATTGCACCAAAAGTATTGTCTGAGGGCGAAGTACTAGAGGAGTAAGTTTGATTTCTAGTAGCGTCATTTAGACCGCCCCAGTTAGACCATTGAGGTCTACCGTCATAAATTTTGTTCATTACAATGCCATTGATTAGAGCTAAGCCATATTCATTGTCTAGCCCTCTTAAACGGTAAAAAGCTTGTCCCCAATTATAAGCAGCTACTTGCTGGAATGGGTTTTTACTTGCTTGTAGTAAACTAGAGGAGGACTCCGAACTTGAATTATCTTCCCCTAAATCATTTTCCGATAGGGAAATTAACCCCATCTGTGTCATTGAAGCTACATCTTGTTCCAATTGGATGTTCCCTAAGTCAATGTTCTGGCCATCCAAAGTAAAAGAAAGTCTTTTTGTAAGATACCCCATATAGGAAATAACAATAGAGTGCTGTCCTTCTTTAAGATCAGAAAGAATAAAATCTCCACTATTATCCGTTAAAGTAGAAATGTTGGTCGCATTTACACTTACCAATACCGCATTGATAGGTGTCGAGGATTCAGCATCTACAACTTTTCCAGTTACCTGTTGAGCATAGCTTAAATGCACTTGTAAAACTAGAAATAAACCGAGTAAAAGTTTTCTCATAGATAAAATTTTTAAAATTACTTATGCATTATATTAAGATAATATTTACAATCAAATATACTGATTTTAAATAAAAATTAACTATTTTTGAATAGAATTAATTTGCTGTGTATTAAAAATCAATATATATGTTAAAAAGTACAATTAGCTATAAGGTTTTTTTACTGAGTCTTTTTCTTTCTTTGAGTGTTTTCTCACAAGAAAAGGAATATGAAATTCAGACTATCGCATTTTATAATGTCGAAAACCTCTTTGATACCAAAAGAGACACTACCATTTATGATCAAGAATGGACTCCCCAAGGAGCACAAAATTGGACTACTGAAAAGTACCAGAAGAAGATCCATAATTTGGCAAGAGTCATGTCAGAAATTGGAAGGTCAGAAAACCCTAAGATGCCAGCAGTGATTGGAGTTGCTGAGATTGAAAATCGTGGAGTTTTGGAAGATTTAGTCAATGATCCCTTACTTGTTCCTAATAATTATGGGATAGTGCATTATGATTCACCTGATAAACGAGGAATCGATGTTGGATTCTTGTATTCAAGAACTTATTTTCAGCCATTAAGTAGTCAAGTACATACCTTGTATATCTATGATAATAAAAAGCTAGATAGTAAAACAGGTGAGCCACAAAGGATATACACAAGAGATCAATTAGTAGTAAGTGGTTTATTAGAAGGGGAGCAAATACACTTTATTGTAAATCACTGGCCTTCTCGTTCGGGTGGTGAAAAAAGAAGTAGTCCTTTAAGGGAAGCTGCTGCAGCCTTGAATGTCACTATTATTGACTCTTTACAAAGTATCAACCCTAATGCTAAGATTATTACTATGGGGGATATGAATGATGGGCCTTATAACAATAGTATTAAAAAAGTATTAAATGCCAAAGACTCTAAGAGTAAAGTAGAAAAGTTCGGATTATATAATCCTTTTGAAAAATTGGCAAAAGAAGGTAATGGTACTCTTGCCTATAGAGATGCATGGGACGTATTTGATCAAATAATATTAAGTGAACCTTATTTGCAAGATGGGTATGATACTTGGAAATTTTGGAAGGCACAAATATTTAAGAAGCCATTTATGATTCAAACCTCTGGTAAATACAAAGGGTATCCTTTAAGAAATAGTAATGGTGAGCCTGGATTTAGCGATCACTTTCCTGTTTATATTTACTTAATAAGGGAAGCAAAATAAAAGTAATAGAATATTTAAAAAGCCCCGAAGATCTACTGTGTAGTGCTTCGGGGCTTTTTAAATATGGTCTATGCTAAAACTTTTTGAATTATTTCCTTACCGTAGATTAAAGAGACCTGTTCTACAAAAGATTGGAAACTAAAACTCGCATGTTGGTTTGCATTATCAGATATAGTTCGAATAACAGTAAAATCTACACCAAATTCAAAGCACACTTGGGCTACAGCTGCACCTTCCATTTCTACACACATTACCTGGGGTAGGGCCTGTTGAAGATTATCTTTTTGCTCCATAGTAGAGAAAAACTGATCACCACTAGCAATCATACCAAAATGTACTTTTGGACTTGAGATTTGAAATTTCTCTAAGTCTTCTTTACTGATTAGTGTATGCAGTACCTTTGGATCTAATATTTGTTGAATTTGCTCCACAAGTTGATTAGACCACTGTAAGTCTGTTTCAAAAAATGTTTTGCCTAATAATGGAATCTCAAATTTAGGTCTTAATGGAGATACATCCATATCATATTGCACTAAATTGCTAGCTACTACAACATCTCCAACTTGAACATCTTGGTGAATAGCACCTGCAACTCCAATAAAAATAACTTTGGATACATCAAAGTTTAATAATAAAGTGGTAACTGTAGTTGCCGCCGCAACTTTACCAATACGTGAATATACCACCACAACATCTTGATCGCCAATTGTTCCTTTGTAATAGATTCGATTTGCAATCTGAGTTTGTGTAACATTTTGTAGGGAGTCTATAATACCGTTAATTTCTTGAGGTATTGCCCCTATAATTCCAATGGTTTGTTTAGCAGTCATCTTTGAGTTTATAAAAAGAGTAAAGTGCAAAAGTACAAAAACTTGTTTGTAGGCTAAAATTAGGATTTTGCTAAAAATGTAAACATTATCAAATTACATTGCTAGTTCTAAAATAAAATAGAAGAAAACAAGTAAAGGCATTAGGTTAAGTGAGAATGATATAAGCTTTAAAAAAATGAAAAAGCGTCCTTTAAAAATACTATCTTTACAGCGACTTAGTTAAAATAATTTCCCTAAAAGGGAATCAATATATAAATAAAAATAAATGGCTTGTACAAATTGTTCAACAGATAAGAGTAGTAATGGAGTTCCAAGAGGATGTCAAAGTCGAGGAACATGCGGAACAGATAGTTGCAATAAATTAGCAGTATTTGACTGGTTAGCAAACATGGTTTATCCAAGTGGCACACCAGTATTCGATATAGTAGAGGTAAGATTTAAAAATGGAAGAAAAGATTTTTATCGTTACCCTAAAGAGTTAACTATAAGCATGGGGGATGTAGTTGCTACAGAGGCATCTCCAGGTCATGATATAGGGATTGTTTCTTTAACAGGTGAACTTGTAAAAGTTCAAATGAAAAAAAAGCATGTAGAAATTAATGGTGATGTTTTAAAAATTTACCGAAAAGCAACACAAAAGGATATCGACATCTGGCAACAAGCGAGAAGCAAAGAGGAGCCAGTTAGAATGAGAGCAAGGGAACTTGCTATTAGTTTAAACCTTGAAATGAAAATTTCTGATGTAGAATTTCAAGGAGATGGATCTAAAGCTACTTTTTATTATACCGCTAGCGAGAGAGTTGATTTTAGACAATTAATTAAAGATTTTGCTCGTGAATTCTCTATTAGAATTGAGATGAAGCAAGTAGGATTTAGACAAGAAGCAGCACGTTTAGGAGGTGTTGGTTCATGTGGACGTGAATTATGTTGTTCTACTTGGCTTACAGATTTTAGAAGTGTAAACACTGCAGCTGCACGTTATCAGCAATTATCACTTAACCCGCAAAAATTAGCAGGTCAGTGTGGTAAATTGAAATGTTGTTTAAACTATGAGTTAGATACTTATTTAGAGGCTATCAAAGATATGCCTGATACAGATACTAAACTTTTAACAGTTAAGGGATTAGCAATTTGTCAGAAGATTGACATTTTTAAAGGTCAAATGTGGTTTGCTTATGCAAATAACTCTGCCAATTGGTATGTTTTAACTGCAGAACAAGTAAAAGAGATTGTTGATTTAAATGCTAAAGATCAACGCGGTCAAGAATTAGAAAGTTATTCTTTAGAATTGGAAGATGAAGTAAATGTGAAAATCTCAGAAGAAGATAGTGTAACTCGCTTTGATCAACCAAAACGCAAGAAAAAACCAGCTAGAAAGAGAATTAAAGAGGAAGGTAAGAAGGAAGTAGATAACGCTAATCAAAAGCAAGAAACTACAGCAGCTAATAAAGGAAGAACAGATGCGAAAACAAATCGCCCTGCAAAAAAACCTAGAACTAGAGCTCCAAAGAAAGAAACGGATACAAGTGCTGCACCTACTAATGTGAATAACTCTACTGGAGAAAAGCAAACTAGAGAAAGAGTTCAACGCCCAACAAAAGATGGAGGTGAAGTAAAAGGACCTAGAGGACCAAAACCAACTAGAGCGCCAAAAGAATCTAAAGGAAATACAAATGCCAAGGAAGTAAGAGAGGTTAAGACACCTCGTGTAGATTCAAGCAATGGTAAACAGGATAATACTGCGGATGCTGAAGGGAAAAGCAATATAATAAAGCCAAAAAATAACCGTAATAGGAATAAACGAGCTAAAAATTCGAATAATCAAAATGATACACCAAGTACAGATAAAGAATAAGTTTATAGTTTTATTTTTTGTGGTATGTTTTTTGCTAATATCTTGTGAGCAAGATAATAACGTAGTATTTGATCAATACCATAAAACCCAAGGTTATTGGGCTAAAGAAGATGTAAAAACCTTTGTTTATCAGGTTCAAGATACCATCAGTCCTAGTAATTTATTTATTAATATCAGGGCTAATAACAACTATCCATATAGTAATCTATATGTGATTTTTAAGATGTATCAGCCGGATATGACAATTGTTGTGGATACTTTGCAATACCAAATGGCAAATGCTCAAGGAGAATTATTGGGTGATGGCTTTACGGATATTAAGCAAAGTAAATTATGGTTAAAACAAGATTATATTTTTAATCAAAGTGGAACCTATAAGTTTACCTTAGAGCAAGCCGTTCGCCAGTTAGGCGAAGTAAAAGGTATAGACCAATTACCTGGTATTTCAGAGGTAGGACTTAGAATTGAAAAAGAAAAATAAAAAGAGCGAATTAAGTTTATGAGTTCAAAAAAAGAGAATACAAAAAAAACAGCCCCTAAAAAGGAAAGTTTTAAAAGTTATGTAATAGCCTTCTGGCTAATTTTTATTGGTGGTTTTGCTGCCGTTGCACTTTTCTTTTTGTGTGCTTCTTGGGGAGTTTTTGGTGCAATGCCAACTTTCGATGAGTTAGAAAATCCGGCTAGTAACGTAGCTACAGAAATTATTTCCTCTGATGGTAAAACTATCGGGAAATTTTATTTAGAAAATAGAGTTCCTGTAAAATACGAAGAGATTCCAGAATCCCTTGTAAATGCCTTAATAGCAACAGAGGATGAACGTTTCTTAAACCATTCAGGTATTGATGCAAGAGGTACTCTACGTGCTGTTATCGCTGGAGGAAGTAATGGGGGAGCAAGTACAATCACCCAACAATTAGCCAAGTTACTTTTTCACGGAGAAGGTTCAAAAAGTCTTCCTAAGCGTATTATGCAAAAGGCCAAAGAATGGGTGATTGCTATAAAATTAGAAGAACAGTATACTAAGAGTGAGATTCTTACTATGTATTTAAACAAGGCAGATTTTGTGAACAATGCGGTAGGAATTCGTTCAGCTAGTAGAATTTATTTAGGTAAAGAACTGGCGGATTTAACTACGGATGAGTCTGCAATGTTTGTAGGAATGTTACAAAACCCTTCCTATTTTAATCCAGTAAGAAGACCTGAATTAGTACAAAGAAGGAGAAATGTAGTTTTGCATCAAATGGCAAAGAACGGCTATATTACACAAGAGCAAAGTGTAGAATTACAGCAACTGCCATTATCCATAAATTATACTCCAGAGAGTCATAGTGATGGGATAGCAACTTACTTCCGTGAGTATTTGAGAGATTTTATGAGACGTTGGGTGAAAGAAAACCCAAAGAAAGATGGTACAACTTATGACATTTATAGAGATGGATTAAAGATATTTGTAACCATTGATTCTCGTATGCAGAATTATGCAGAACAGGCTGTTACCTCACATATTGCTAACTTACAAGAACAGTTTTTTATTGAGCAAAAGAATAATAAAATGGCACCATTTTATGGAATTAGCTCTACAGAACAAGACGGTATTTTGAATAGAGCGATTAAAAATTCAGATCGCTATAGACAAATGAAAAAGCAAGGTAAATCAGAATCAGATATTCTTGCTTCATTTAAGGTAAAAACTCCTATGAAAATATTCACTTGGAAAGGAGATGTAGATACAATAATGACTCCAATGGATTCTATTGTGTATTACAAGCACTTTTTACAAGCAGGGATGATGTCTATGGAGCCGCAAACGGGTCATATTAAGGCTTGGGTTGGAGGTATTAATTACAAGCATTTCCAATACGATCACGTTGGTCAAGGAGCTAGACAAGTAGGTTCAGTTTTCAAACCTTTTGTTTATGCTACAGCCATTGAACAACTACACTACTCACCTTGTGATTCTATTATAGATTCTCCCTTTACAATGCCTAAAGGTAAGTATGGTATTAGCCAAGACTGGAGTCCACAAAATGCTTCTCGTTCTTATAAAGGGATTATGACTTTAAAACAAGGTCTAGCAGGATCAGTAAATACAATTACTGCTAAGTTAATGGATAAAGTAGGTCCTAAAGCCGTAATAGATTTAACCAGAGATCTAGGTATTTCCGCAGATATTCCAGAAAGTCCAGCTATTGCATTAGGAGCAGTGGATATTACTGTAAGTGATATGGTAGCAGCATATAGTACATTTGCTAACCAAGGAGTCTATGTTAAACCAGTTTTTATTGCTAAAATTCAAGATAAGAATGGAGTAGTATTATATAATGCTGTACCAGAAACCAAAGATGTCTTAAGTCCAGATATTGCTTATGCTATAATTAAGCTTTTAGAAGGGGTAACAGAAAGTGGTTCAGGGGTTCGTTTACGTACAACTTGGCAAGGTGCAGGTTACAAGAGGGTAACAGGACACCCTTATAAATTTACTAACCCAATTGCTGGAAAAACAGGAACAAGCCAGAATAATTCCGATGGATGGTTTATTGGAATGGTTCCAGATTTAGCAACTGGAGTTTGGGTAGGAAATGATGATAGAGCTGCCCATTTTAAAACAATGACTTATGGACAAGGTGCAACTTTAGCTCTTCCAATCTGGGGAGTTTATATGAATAAAGTTTACGCCGATAAAACATTACATGTTTCTAAAGGGGAATTCCCAAGACCTGATAATTTATCGATTCGAATTGACTGTAGTACATTGGAATCAGATAGTAGTCAGAATAATGAATCTGTACTTCAAACCGATGAGTTTGATTTTTAATAATATAAAACGCCTTTTTTAAAGGCGTTTTTTTTTGTATTTTTAAGAGCAATTAATTAACCTTAAAATTCTTATGATACTAAAAAATGTTATTAATGTTCAAGAAGCCTTGCGCGATGTAAGTGATGGTATGACCATTATGCTTGGCGGCTTTGGACTGTGTGGGATTCCAGAGAATTCCATTGAAGAATTGGTCAGAAGAAATGTAAAAGACTTAACCTGTATTTCTAATAATGCTGGGGTAGATGATTTTGGCCTAGGATTGTTACTTCATAAACATCAGATAAAGAAAATGATTAGTTCTTATGTTGGAGAGAATCATGAATTTGAGCGACAAATGCTAAGTGGAGAATTAGAAGTTGAACTTACCCCACAAGGAACTCTAGCTGAAAAATGTAGAGCTGCTCAAATGGGTATCCCTGCATTTTATACTCCAGCAGGCTTCGGAACAGAAGTAGCTAATGGTAAAGAAGTACGCTATTTTAAAGGAAAACCTCATATTCTAGAACTTGCCTTTGACGCCGATATAGCAATTGTAAAGGCTTGGAAGGGAGATAAGGCTGGAAACTTAGTCTTTAAAGGAACAGCGCGTAATTTTAACGCCTGTATGGCAGGTGCTGCTAAGATTACCATTGCTGAGGTAGAACACTTAGTAGAGGTGGGGGATTTGGATCCTAATGAAATCCATGTACCTGGAATTTTTGTAAAAAGAATTTTCCAAGGTAAAGACTACCAAAAAAGGATTGAGCAACTTACTGTAGTTCCAAGAAAATAATTCATTTTTAAATTTACATTATGTTAGATAAAGTAGGTATAGCTAAAAGGATAGCCCAAGAATTAAAGGAAGGTTACTATGTTAACCTTGGAATAGGCATCCCAACTCTTGTAGCCAATTATGTGCCAGAGGGTATGAATGTGGAATTTCAAAGTGAAAATGGTATATTAGGTATGGGACCATTTCCTTTTGAAGGAGAAGAGGATCCAGATCTAATTAATGCAGGAAAACAGACTATTACTGCCCTAAAGGGTGCATGTTATTTTGATTCAGCTACTAGCTTTGGTATGATAAGAGGTAAGCATGTAGATCTTACTATATTGGGAGCAATGGAAGTATCTGAAAAAGGGGATATTGCCAACTGGAAAATACCAGGAAAAATGGTAAAAGGTATGGGAGGAGCAATGGATCTTGTTGCATCTGCCGAGAATATTATTGTAGCAATGATGCATGTTAATAAATTAGGGGAGTCTAAGATTTTAAAAAATTGTACTCTACCATTGACAGGAGTAAATTGCGTCAAGAAAATTGTAACTGAATTAGCAGTTCTTCAAGTAACTGATAAGGGAATAGAGCTTCTAGAACGCGCTCCTGGAGTAAGTGTAGAGCAAATTATAAAAGCCACAGAGGTAGATTTAATCATCAATGGGGAGATCCCTGAAATGAAAATCGATTAGATTTTATAAGAAAAGCATCCTAATTAGGATGCTTTTTTTATAAATCTAAAATTTTCTCTAAGGAAGTTTGTTTGTTTTTCTTGTAAATAAAGACAGGTACTTTTAAGTGCTTAGCTAAATGCTCTGTAGTACTCTTGTAAAAAAGTTCCTCAAAAAAAGTTCTATCTTTTTTAATCATAGTAACCATACTAACAGGTTGCTCTATTTTTATAAAATCAAGCAAGGATTTCTCTACATTTTCATCACTAAATAAATGAAAGCTAATAGGTTTATCTTGATAGCGAACTTTCCACTGCTTATAAACTTCCATACAATCAGGACATTTTTTGGTTTTAATGTGTACGCATTTGATATGGGCTCCTATACTTTGGGCAATGTCCACTAGTTCATCCAATGTAGATTGTTCTTCTAGTTGAAGAGACGAAGTGAAAATAACATTATGCAGTTTAGAGAAGGTTGCTTCTTTAGGTATGATTAAAGTGGGTATTTCCACTTTTGAAATAGCATTTAATGCGTTACTTCCTAATAGTTTTTTATGAAAACTAGCATTGGTTCCTTCTGTACCCATGACTAAAAAGTCAATATTGTTTTGAGCAATAGCCTCAAAAATTTCTGGAAGTAATAAGCCCTCTTTAATTTGAAAATAGACTTGTACATTCTGCAAATCCTGCTCCTGTTGTATTTGTTTTAAAATAGGACTGTTTGCCTCTAATTGTTCTAATTTTAAAAAATTAGTTTTCTTAATAACTTTATCTACAAGACTTGGCGAAATACCTCCTGAAATCACCGGAGGATCATATACATGTAAAACATAAAGCTCCGAATTAGTATTATTAGCTAAATGTAATGCGTATTTAAAAGCATTATTGGCTGTTTCTGAGTAGTCTGTAGGAAATAGTATCTTTCTCATAAGAATATTTTTTCGTCTTCTCTACAAGATACAAAAAAAATGCAAATCAATCTTCTTATTTTACTGGTACCATTACATTTATGGATTTAAAAAGAGTAATCTCTCTGGGTAAAAGACACTATCTTTTGTCCACTTACTTTTTTATAGTCTTGTTGATTGTTCGAACCTAGCGCAGGTAGGATTAAGTTTTCTTGTTGTGCCCTTTTAGTGTAAAAGTCCTTTCTACTAAGGTGTTTATTACTTACTAGATTATAAACACAATTGGAATTATAACTTTCTTGGATAATCTTCAGTGTAAAGGCAATAATATCTTCTAAGTGAACCATATTGATTGGTAAATCTGGATTAGATAGTTCCGGTTTAGAACAAATATAACGTACCACATGGCGATCAGGTCCAAATAAACCTCCTAAACGTAAGATACAAGCATTAATATAAGAATCATTTAAAAACAGCTTTTCAGCCTCTAGGATTTGCTGAGCAGTTGGATCATTACTAAATGCATTGCTATGTTCATCAATAATTTCTTTTCCAGGTTGATATACAGAAACAGAACTCATAAAAATCACTTTATTGATTTTGTGTTTTTTAATTAGAGGAATCAAGCGAGTAAAATTTTGACAGTATGTTGGTAGCTCTTCCTCTCTTTTAGGGGGAATAGCTATAATTAAAAAGTCTAGATCCTGTAAAAAATAATCTATATAATCTAATTTATTCTCACTTAGATCTATATAGTAAGGCTTTATATCACAGTCTTGTAAGATACCCATCTTAGATAATGTAGTTGTTGTGCCTTTTACAATAAAATTGTTTTTTATTAGTTCTTGTGCAAGGGGAAGACCTAACCACCCACACCCTAGTACACCTATTTTTTTCATATTCTCAAAAAAGTAATTATAAATTTACTATAAATTTACACAATTACTTTGTATGGCTAAATTTATCTGTAGATATTTGACAAAAGTAAAAATATCACCATGACAAAAGCATTTTATTTAATGTGCACGCTACTATTTTTTACAAGTGTAGTAAAGGCACAAAACCATGAGAAAGAACATCAAATAGTTATAGAAAATCGCTTTAATGCTTCAGAGCAAGTGGATAAGCCGTATGTTATAATGATTTCTATTGATGGTTTTAGATATGATTATATTAAAAAGCACGATGCAAAATTCTTAGCACAACTAGCTCAGAAGGGTGTAGAAGCTGAATCTTTAATTCCTTCGTTTCCATCGGTAACTTTTCCAAATCACTATACTTTAGTAACTGGTCTATACCCAGCAAACCATGGTTTAACAGGAAATAATATTTATGATCAGAGTATTGATGAACGTTATTCATTAAGAAACGGAAAACAAGTAAGAAACCCTCAGTGGTATGGTGGAACCCCTTTATGGGTTTTAGCTGAAAAAGCAGGTTTATTAAGTGCATGTTACTATTGGCCAGGTTCAGAGGCAGCAATTCAAAATACTCTACCTACTTATTATTATGCTTATTCAGAGAAATCAGATATAGAAGATAGAATTCAAGCGGTAGAGCAATGGTTAAGCTTACCAGAGCAAACACGACCACACTTCATTACTTTTTATTTACCTCAAGTAGATCATGCAGGTCATGGATTTGGACCAGATGCTAAACAAACTTATGAAGCAGTTCAATATGTAGATAAAGCTTTAGAGCAATTAGTTACAAGAGTAAATAAAACAGGATTACCTATAAACTTTGTTATTGTATCTGATCATGGAATGTTAGATATTGATCAAGAGACCTTATTATCTTTTCCTATTAAGGCAGATGAAGAGCAATTAACTTTGGTTAGTAATGGAACATTAATGAGTGTGTTTGTGAAGAATAAACAAGACATAGACCTTTGGTACAATAAGATCCAAGAGGGATTAAATAAAGACCACATGACTGTTTATAAGAATGAAGACTTACCAAAGCACTTAAATTTTGGAGCAGGTACCGATAAATTTGATAGAGTAGGAGATATTGTTTTACTAGCTAAGGCACCGTATTACTTTACAAATAGAGCATTTCCAGCAAGTCATGGATACGATCCAAAACAGATTAAAGAAATGGATGGTATTTTTATAGGGCAGGGACCTAATTTTAAAGAGAATCATAAAGTTGAATCTTTTAAAAATGTGGATGTATATCCAATTGTCGCAAGAATATTAAATTTACCAATTACTCAAGAAATTGATGGGGAAGATAAAATCGCAGATAAGGTACTTCTTAATTAAGAGGTTTTGAAAAATAAAAAAGGGGTTTTCATTTTATGAAAACCCCTTTTTTATTTTTAGAATTGGTAAGCCATTCCAATATTTAAGTAGATATTATGCATAGTAAAAGAAATCGCATTAAAATCTTTCTTTAATACACCATTTATACCATAAGTAAGATCACTAAATACCTTAAAGTTTCTATCGATACTGTAGTCGAATCCTATTTGTGAACCCCAAGCGAACTTATTTACTTCTCTTGAATAATCATATTCACCAATTGCTTCACCTTCGAAATCAACGCGGAAACCTGTAGGAGTTCCTTCTCTTAGGTAACCATTGTAAACATAACCACTAAAGTTTCTGTCTACTGCAATGGAAGCGAACATACCCGCATAAATATTCCATTTATCAGCTACTTTATATACTACAGATACAGGTAGAGTTAAAAATGTATTTCTAACATCGGTTTTCACATCTCCTGTAAAATATCCTCTACTAGTGCTTTGACCTTGATTAATCTCAATAAGATAATCTTTTACTCTTGCATCTGTTTTCATTGCTTTATCCTCTAATTTAAAGCCAACTTTGATTCCCCATTTACTTTTATCAGAAAACCATTTAGTAGCGTTGAATTCTATACCAGTTACAAGGGTTGGGTCGTAACTTTTGATTTTTCTAATTTCTCTAGGTAAACCTAAAGGAGAAGAACCACCAACACTTACATGGGCACGGATCTGGTAATCCATATTATTAGTGAAAAACGATTTGTCTTGCTTTAAAGTAGCTTCTTGAGCTTGAGTAAAAGAGATTAATCCTAGAAAAGCAACAAGAGTTAATATATGTTTTAATTTCATTTTAAGTAGATTTATAGGGATTTTACACTGTTTGATTGAACAGTTAGGATTTCGATTTCATCTATACATAAAGTACTTCCAATAGCACCATTGTATTTATCTCCTTCTAAACTTGAAGTAAAGACAATTGCAATCATATATTGTTTTCCTTCTTCCATTTTACGATCTAAAATTCTATGGAAGTCTAGTTCGAAATATGTCCATTCTTGTGTAATTTGACGGTCTTCTGGATTAATTCTTGCATAAGATATGATGCGAGGATCATCCATTGGATTATCAATAAATCTAAAGTTATGGGTTGCTCTTAAATAGTCATTTGCTTTGGTTTTTTCAAAAAATACAGCATAGGCATCAAAAGTATCCTGTGTTAGATTAGTTTTACCATCAGAGGCATGCACTACAAATTCTTCTCCTGGTTGATATTTATAATAACCAGTCATCAAAGTAGGCTCTTCTTCTTGTGTATAAGGAATACCAAATCGTGGAGATTCTATTGGATTAAAAATATTAGTTGAAAACACTCCAGTAAAGATATTTCCAGCTGCAATTGGAGCAAATTGTTGACCAAATTCTCCTGTTTCTTGCGTTGACATTCTAATTCCTTTACCTATTTTTCCATTTGGCTCAATGGTAGTAATCATTTCATCTGCATTTGGCCTTTTATCCGGATCCATTAAGAAACTCAAGAAGAAACCTGAGTTTCCACTGTCCCATAATTTAACAGAAGCTTCTTCTTGGGAAGAATCTCGATTAACTTGCTCTGTTTCAAACCATTCATAAAAGCCACCATTTGAGTATAATTTTGGATTTTCAAAAGAGTACTTACCTTGAAGTTCTGCTTTGAACATACTCACTTTATAGGACTTAGTGTAGTTACCACTCTCCGAGGTTACAATATAATTAATTGGATGTGTAAAATCCTGTACACTTCCACTAGCTGGTGAAATAGTTGCTCCAGTGGTAATTTTGAATGCAGGAGCCATTTTTGTTATGTCAGCACTATCATTGATAAAGAAAGTAACCTCATTGTTAGTTAATTGTGACTGAAGTTTTTCTAGGGCAGGATCAATTTGTGCTTCAAGAATATCTGCTTCATTATTAAGTGCTTCTGATTTAATACATGAAACCATGGAAATAGCAATGAAGGTGATAATGGTGTAGAAAAAATATTTTATTTTCATTTTTTAAAATGTTATAATTTTACTTAACCTTCTTTAGTGTTTAAACTACTATAAACGCTAAGAGGGGTGCAAATTTACGCTTAAATTACTAGGTGTAGAAATTGTATACTGCCTTTATTCTCTAATGTAAAACAATTAATAATAATAAGCTGTTGATTTTAAGGGCATTGAGCTAGTTTGTTAGGAGGGTTTTCTTGTTTTTTTAGGAAAAATTTATAAAAAAAAACAGACTGAAATTCTTGTTTCAGCCTGTTTTATCTCTGTTTTAGGGTCTTTTACTGCTTTAATTTTTTCACTTCATATAGGTCTAACCTTCTGTCTTTTAGAATCTTCACGCTTCCATGTTCGTGTAATTCTTTTAAAAGATCTACATCCACATCTACTATCAAAGTCATTTCTGTATTAGGAGTAGCTTCTCCTTTGACTCCATTAGTTGGAAATGCAAAATCGGACGGAGTAAATACAGCAGCTTGAGCAAATTGTATATCCATATTATTTACTTTAGGTAAGTTCCCTACACAACCAGCTATTGCGACATAGCATTCATTTTCTATAGCTCTAGCTGCAGCACAGCTTCTAACCCTTGTATAACCATTTTGTGTATCTGTTAGGAAGGGTACAAATAATATATCCATACCTTCTTGTGCTAAAAGACGGGATAATTCTGGGAATTCTACATCATAACAAATCATAATACCAATTTTCCCACAATCTGTATCAAAGGTTTGTATCTTAGATCCACCTTGCATTCCCCAGTAAAATACCTCATTAGGGGTAATATGTATTTTGGAGTACATCTCATAGGTACCATCTCTTTTGCATAAAAAGCCTACATTGTATAATATACCGTCGATTAAATAAGGCATACTACCAGAAATGATATTTATATTATAAGAAATAGCAAACTCTTGGAATCTTTTTCGAATAGGATCAGTAAATCTTGCTAATTCTCTAATTGCATCAGCCTCTGATAAGTGATTATAATCTGCCATAAGAGGAGCAGTGAACAACTCAGGGAACATTGCAAAATCACTCTCATAATCAGAAACAGCATTGATGAAGAACTCAGCTTGATCAAAGAACTCTTCGAGATCATTCAGTGGTCTCATCTGCCATTGTATAAGTCCAAGGCGTATTACACTTTTTTTAGCATTAATAAGTTGAACTTCTTTCTCATAATAGATATTATTCCACTCCAATAAGATGGCATAGTCCTTAGAGCTTGTATCTCCTTCTAGGTAATTACGCATTAATCTTACCATATGGAAGTCATTGGCCATTTGAAAAGACATCACTGGGTCGTGGATCTCTTTGGACTTCACTTTTTCCATGTATTGTTTCGGAGTTAACTCGTCTGCAAATTTGGAATAATTAGGAATCCTCCCTGCAAATACAATGGATTTTAAATTTAATTGTTCACAAAGTTCTTTTCTTGCATCATAAAGTCTTCGTCCAAGTCTTAATCCTCTGTATTTAGGATGGATGAAAACATCAATTCCATATAATACATTACCTTTTTTATTATGGGTATTGAAGGTAGAATATCCTGTAATTTGATCGTAGGTGTGAGCTGACATAGCTTGTTTCTCATCAATTATCAGCGATAAAGCCGAGCCAACTACCACATCATCTACAAGAATCACTAATTGCCCTTCAGGGAAAACCTTTAAAAGCATCTTAAGTTCGTCTTTATCCCAATAGGGGTCACTTAATTCTGGATAAGATTCTAGCATAGACTTCTTCAATTCCATGTAATCATCAATATGAAGATTTCTTAATTTAATCTTGTTGATTGGGTTTTCCATTTTTTTTTATATGCAAGATACAAAGAATAACGATTTGTCAATGAGGTAAAAAGCATCCCTTTAGTTGGGATTTAAAATTTAACATTTTTGAAAAATACCGTATCTTGCAAGAGTATTAAAAGTAAATTTTTTAGTTGTGATTAAAATCTTAGTAATAGAAGATGATGTTAGGGTTGCAGAATTACTTCAACGAAGTCTTGTAGCCAAAAATTATCAAGTAGATGTAGCTTATGATGGCTATATGGGACGTAAGCTTGCTCTGCAAAATAATTACAACTTAGTTATCACAGATGTTATTTTGCCCAAAATCAATGGGGTAGATCTTTGTAAAGAATTAAAAAGCCAATTGCCTAGCCTTCCAATTATCATGTTAACAGCTTTAGGCACTACAGATGATAAAGTAGAAGGATTCGATGCAGGAGCGGATGATTATTTGGTAAAACCCTTTGAGTTAAGAGAGCTATATGTTCGTATTAGAGCTCTTTTAAAACGATTTGAAAGTGCCAAGAATACATCGAGTATATTATTGTATGCCGATCTTAAGATGGACATTAATCAAAAACAATTTTATAAAGAAGACAAAGAAATTCATTTGACTCCAAAGGAATTCAATTTAATGCAATATTTATTGCAAAATAAAGAGAGGGTTTTATCTAGAGCAGAAATTGCTCAAAACGTATGGGATACTCACTTTGATACAGGTACAAACTTTATAGATGTTTACATAAACTACTTGAGAAAAAAGGTGGATACCAATCCCGAAAATAAATTAATTCATACTAAAAGTGGTATGGGATTTATCTTGAAGAAAAATGAAGATTAAAGCTAGATTGCGTTTATGGTTTTCCATTTTGGTTGGGGCGATACTTTTAGTGTTTGCTACAGTGGTGTATTGGTCATCTGCAAAAAATAGAGAAGTTGAGTTTTTCCAAGAATTAGAAAAAGAAGCCATTACAAAGGCAAGACTTGTATTAGAGGCTAAGGTAAAACCCAATATCTTACAGCAGATTTATAAAAATAATAATCAGGAACTCAACGAGGTAGAGGTAGCAGTATATAGTAGTGATTTCCAACTAATATACCATGATGACTTATTGGTAGATAGAGTAAAGGAAACCCAGGAAATGATTGATTTAGTGCGTAGCCAAGGTAGTATGCATCTAAGACAGGAAGACTGGCAAATTATAGCTATTGTTTATCCTTATCAGGGGCAGGAGTTTATTATTACTGCAGTTTCCTATGATCAATACGGTTATACCAAATTACATAATCTTTTAGTGAGTATTATAGTAATGTCTGTAATTTCTTTAATTGTAATATTTTATATTGGAGGATTCTTTGCTGATCGTATATTAAGACCGATTCAAAGTATTAATAAACAAATAAAAAGTATTTCGGCAAGTAGTTTACACACTAGAGTAGTAAAGGATAGTAATAAAGATGAGCTTAGTGACTTAGCAAATAATTTTAATCTAATGTTAGATCGTTTAGAAGCTTCATTTACTGCTCAAAAAGATTTTGTTTCTAATATGTCCCATGAGCTAAGAACCCCTTTGGCTGCTGTAATCGCAGAGATTGAATTGGCATTAATTGAACCTCAAAACCCTAGGGACTATAAAGTGACTCTTACTAATATTTTACAAGACTCTAATAAATTAGTACACCTTTCCAATAGTTTATTAGATTTAGCTAAGGCAAGTTATGACCCCACCCAGATAGTTTTTAAACACATTAGAATAGATGAGGTAATTCTAGATTGTATTCACAAGATTCAAAGAAAGAATCCGCAAAGTAAATTTGACTTTATTCTAGACCCTTCCTTAAGTGAAGAGGGGTATTTGGAAGTTTTTGGAAATGCCTATCTTTTAGAAGTAGCTTTTTTAAACTTACTTGATAATGCCTGTAAGTTTTCAGAAAACCAATTGTGTACTATACATCTATCCTCTGAGTTAGGGTATTTAGTTATTAAGATCACAGATAAAGGGCCAGGAATTTGTCCAGAAGACTTACCACATATCTTTAAAGCTTTCTACAGAGGGACTTCTAGTTATCAAGTGTACGGAAGTGGCATTGGACTTGCATTAACACATAAAATCGTAGTATTACATAAAGCAGATTTACAAGTAGAGTCACAACTTGGTCAAGGTAGTTGTTTTACTTTACGTTTAAATTTAAAATAGAAAAGCAAAAGAGCGCCTAATTGGGCGCTCTTTTGCTTTTCTAATGGTTTTCTAATTTTTTTCTATAACCTTTCTAATGATAGCAAAGTGGTATAAGAAGTAATTTTGCGGTGTTGTTAAAAAAAGTTTGTCAACCGATCAGTCCTTTTTTAAAAGAATAAGGATAATTGATTGAAAAATAGACTGAAAAGGGAAATAAGTTTATTAACTTTATAGATAAAGTTAATGTTTTAATGAAAAACATATTTTTTAGGAATTAGTAAAATGTAATTGTATGAAAAGATTTGTATTCAAAGTAATGGTGGGGTTTTTAGGATTCTTTTTTACTTTTTGTTCTAAAAAACAGGAGCAAGTACAGGATTCTGTAGCCTTTACCATAGAGAATCAAATAATAAATGTACCAGAGGATTCTAACTTGCGTTCGCGTTTGAAAATGGACACTGTAATTCAAAAGGACTTTAGTTTCAATTTAGTCACTGCGGGTATTGTAAAGGCGATTCCCAATAAGTATGCAGAAGTAGCTTCTCCTTTTTCTGGTAGGATTTTGAAATCCTCTATTAAGTTAGGTCAAAAGGTAGAAGCAGGTACGGTACTCTTTGAGGTATCTTCTCCGGAGTTTTATCAAACACAGAAAGAATATTTAGATTCCCAGCAAGAATACAACCAAGCTGTTTTGGATTTTGATAGACAAAAGGACTTACTAGATAATGGTGTGGGAATTTTACAAGAGTTCGAGCAAGCTCAAACTCAGAAATCAATTGCTAGAGTGGCTTTTGATAATGCTATAGCGGCTATGAAAATTTATGATGTAGATGTTAAGAATCTTAGATTAGGGCAGCCTTTAAAGGTTAGTTCACCTATTCAAGGAGAAGTAATTGAGGATAATATTGTTATAGGGCAATATATTCAACAAGATTCTGAGCCTGTAGTTAAAGTAGCTTCTTTAAACAAGATATGGATAGTAGGTAAAATTAAGGAAAAAGACTTATTGCATTTAACTCGATTAAATAAAGTGCAAGTGGAGTTAGCAGCTATGCCTGATACTCCTTTAATAGGGGAGATTTATCATATCAGTGAAATAGTAGATGAGCAAACCAGAAGTATTGATGTTTTAATTGAAGTAGATAACGCACAAAGAATTTTGAAGCCAGGAATGTATGTTAGTGTTAGATTCATTGATAAGCCTCAAAAGGTTTTACTAGTACCAACGAGTGCTATTATGCAAGGAGAAAAAGACTCTTTTGTATTTGTAGAGATTGCTCCTTTTGAATTTGTGCGAAAAAATGTGATTATCGGTGGGGTAGATCAAGACAATACAGTGATTACTTCTGGTTTACTTCCAGAGGATGTTGTAGTTAGCCAAGGTGGTATTTATTTACCTAAGTTACATTAGGAAAAAAAAACAGAAATGAAAAAAAATATTATTGATATAGCCATTAACAAAAGATGGCTTATGGTAGCGTTGTTTTCTTTGTTATGTATTTTCGGATATTATTCTTGGAAACAACTTTCGATTGAGGCTTATCCTGATATTGCAGACACTACTTCACAAGTAGTTACCCAAGTTCCTGGTTTAGCCGCAGAGGAAATAGAATTGCAAATCACAATTCCCATCGAGAGAGCTTTGAACGGAATGCCTGGAATGCATGTAATGAGGAGTAATAGTACTTTTGGGCTATCAATGATTACTCTTGTTTTTGAAGATGGAATTGAAGATTATTTTGCTCGTCAACGTATTCAAGAGAGATTGAATCAAGTAGACTTACCCTATGAAGCTAAGCCAGAATTAGACCCTTTAACCTCTCCAATTGGAGAAGTTTATAGATATATTATCGAAGGAGATGGGTATAGTTTAAGGGAATTAACCGATTTACAAAACTTTGTAATTATACCTAAGTTAAACCAAGTTCCAGGTATTGCTGAGGTAACTAACTTTGGAGGGATTACAACTCAATTTCAAATAGAATTAGACCCTATAAAACTGGAGCAATACGATTTGTCATTAAGTGATGTCACACAGACAGTACAAGATAATAACGTTAATGCTGGAGGTAGTATTTTAAATAGAGGAGATTTAGGATATGTAGTAAGAGGTATTGGCCTGATCAAGGACTTAGAAGATCTAGGGAAAATTGTTGTAAAAGCTCAAGATGGTATTCCTATTTTTTTAAATGATGTAGGGATTCTAAAATATGGTAATCTAGAGCGTAAAGGTATTTTAGGCTATAGTGATAGAGAAAGAGATTACTCCGATAGTATAGAGGGAATAGTACTTTTATTAAAAGGAGAAAATCCTTCTGTGGTGTTAGAGAAAATTCATGCCTCTGTAGAGGAATTGAATCAAGATATTTTACCCCAAGGAGTTAGAATACATACTTTTTTAGATAGAACAGATTTAGTAGATACCACATTGCATACTGTTTCTACTACATTAATTGAGGGTATATCCTTGGTTGTTATCGTATTAATCGTGTTTTTAGGAAGTTGGAGAGGAGCTCTTTTAGTAGCTATAACCATTCCAATTTCTCTCCTCTTTGCCTTCATTATGATGCATTTTACTAATATTCCTGCCAATTTATTATCTCTAGGAGCAATCGATTTTGGGATTATAGTAGATGGGGCTATTGTGATGATGGAATCTATCTTGAAAAAAAGGGAAGAACAGCCTGAAGGAGAATTAAAAGAGAAAAGTATTGCAGAGAGGGCCAAACAAGTGGCTAGACCTGTGTTTTTTGCCACAATTATTATTATCACTGCTTATCTTCCACTGTTTGCTTTTGAAAGAGTGGAGAAAAAGCTATTCACTCCAATGGCATTTACAGTTGGTTATGCTTTAATAGGAGCACTTTTAGTGGCTCTTATTTTAATACCAGGACTTGCATATGCAGTTTATAGAAAGCCTAGAAAAATCTACCATAATAGATGGCTAGATAAACTAACACAACTCTATGACAAGAGAATTGTGAGTCTTATCAATAGACCTAAAAGGGTTTTCGCACCTATTGGTCTTATTTTGGTAGCTACTATAGCTTTATCGATTCATGTTGGTAAAGATTTTTTACCACCTTTAGATGAAGGTTCGATTTGGTTACAAGTTACTCTACCTCCAGGTATATCTTTAGATAAGTCCAAAGAGCTTAGCGATAGCTTAAGAGCTAGAACCATGAAATATGATGAGGTAACTTATATTATGGTACAAGCAGGAAGGAACGATGATGGTACAGATCCTTTTACCGCCTCCCATTTTGAATGTTCAATTGGTATTAAGCCATATAAAGAATGGCCACGAGGAAAAACCAAAGAAGATTTGATTGAGCAATTAGCTTTAGAATATGAAAGTCTTCCTGGGTTTAGTGTTGGTTTTGCACAACCTATGATTGATGGGGTTATGGATAAGATCTCTGGAGCACATAGTGAATTAGTAGTAAAAGTATATGGTGAAGATTTTCAAGAGACAAGACGAATTGCTGAGCAGGTTCTAGAAACACTTCAAGAGGTGGAAGGTGCAGTAGATTTAGCCATTGATCAAGAGCCTCCTTTACCTCAATTGCAAATACATGCCAATAGAGATAAAATAGCTCAATATGGATTAAATGTTGCTGATGTTGCTGAATTAATCGAAGTAGCTATCGGTGGTAAAGCTATTTCTCAGGTATTTATAGACAATAAAGTGTATGATATCAGTGCAAGATATACCGAAGAAACGAGAGATACACCAGAGAAGATTGCCAATTTGATGCTTACAAGTGCAACAGGAGCTAAGATTCCATTGTCTCAAGTTGCTACAGTAAGTACAAGTACTGGAGAAAGCACTATTACACGAGAAATGAATAAGAGGCATTTGACTGTAAAATTAAATGTTAGAAATAGAGATTTAAGCTCTCTAATTAGTGAGGCTCAAGCTAAAATAGAACAAAACATTAGCTATGATCACGATAAGTTTCACATTCAGTGGGGTGGTCAGTTTGAAAACCAAAATCGCGCTTACAGTAGATTATCGGTTATTATACCACTTACCCTATGTTTAATGTTTGTGTTACTTTATGGAGCTTTTGGTCAATTCCGTCAAGCAGGTATGCTTATGATTGTAGTACCATTAGCACTTTTTGGAGGTATGCTTGCTTTAAATATTCGTGGGATGTCTTTAAATGTTTCTTCTGCAGTTGGATTCATCGCTTTATTTGGGGTGGCCATTCAAAATGGAGTAATCATGATTTCCCATATTAATGATTTAAGGAAAAAAGGTTTTGCTTTGAAAAGAGCAGTGATAGAGGGAGCAGAACAGCGTTTTAGACCTGTATTAATGACGGCAACGGTTGCTATTTTAGGACTTTTTCCAGCTTCTTTGGCAACTGGAATCGGTTCAGATGTACAAAGACCTTTAGCAACAGTGATTGTTTATGGGTTGCTTTTTGCCACTATACTAACCTTATTCGTTCTACCTGCACTGTACTATATGGTAGAGCTAAAATGGGGTAAGGATAGCGACTTTATAAAGGATGAACAAGTTAAAGAGTAGAATAATGAAGTTAAAATATATTAAGTTATTAGTTTGTATAAGTGTGTTTTTGTTGAGTCCTCTTGGAAGGGCTCAACAAATAGAGCAAATAGTTACCACACCTATTACTTATCAAGAATTCTTGCAAAGAGTCTTATCGGATAACTTTTCACTTGCTGCTCAGCGCTTCGAAGTAGATATTGCTAATGCCCAAGTGGTAGCCTCTAAGATAATGCCAGATCCTGAGTTAAGTTTTGCTTGGTTTGATAATCAGCAAAAAAGGCTTGATATGGGATATGGATTCGAAGCGGAGGTATCTTGGGATTTAGAGTTAGGTGGAAAAAGAAAAGCAAGAAATCAATTGGCTTTAGTTCAATTAGAATTAACCCAGTTAGAACTCAGGGAGTTTTTTGAGAATTTACGTGCTCAAAGTACCATTAGTTATTTCCAGGCACTGCAAAACATGGAAATTGTTGCTATACAGAAAAGTTCTTATGAATCTATACTACAGGTTGCTCAAAGTGATAGTATTCGATATAGTTTAGGACAAATAAGTCAAGTTTCTGCTATACAAAGTAAACTTGAAGCTAGCAATATGTTACATGATTTAGAGGATGCTTTAGATGAGTTAAATACTAGTCTGCTTGATTTAAACACTCTTGTATCTAACACTAATACCAATGAATTATTTAGCCCACTAGGTGATTTTAGTCATTTTGAGCGTTTATTTTCTTTAGAAGAATTACTGCAAACAGCTCAATATAACAGAGTGGATTTAATGGTAGCTGAGCAAAGTATAAGTGTAGCGGATAAAGAAATAATATTGGCTAAAAAAGAAAAAGTCATAGATCTAGGTCTTACTTTGGGAATTGAGAGTAATTCTTATGCCCAAAACATCATTGCACCAACTCCGAGTCATACTGTAGTTAAAGCTGGTGTAAGTGTGCCTTTAAAATTTTCTAATAAAAGAGAAAGCGGGGTGAAATCTGCCCAATATGGCCATGAGATGGCTTTACTTGAATATAAAAATTTACTTATTCAAGCTAATACAGAAATACAGGGAGCCTTCAAAAATTACCTAACTAAACAAAAACAGATTTATCGTTATCAAAGCGGCATGCTAGTAGAAGCTAAGCAAGTTTTTGAAGGAATTAGATATAGTTATTTAAGAGGTTCAAGTAGCTTACTAGAAGTATTGGAAGCACAAAGAACTTATAATGATACTCAGGTATCCTATGCAAATACTTTATTGGAATATGCCATCTCATTGGTAGAGTTAGAAAGAGCTGCTGGAATTTGGGATATTGAATTTAAATAGAAAGAGTATGAACAAATATATTTTATGGCTTACTTTAAGTTTTACTCTGGCTTTAAGTGCGCAGAATCAAGATAATGTTTCTTTTGGGGTAAAAGCTGGATGGCTACAATCCACCTTGGTAGGAAAAGATAAAGAAGTTTTTGCCTCTAAAGGGAAGATTGAAGCTTCCAATAATTTCTTTGCAGGTTTACAAGTTGATAATCCTATTAATAGGCATATTGGTTTCAAACACGAAGTCTTTTATCAAAATTATGGAGCAAGCTTTGATGTAGAGCATCAAACATATGGGACAATAAAGTCAAAACTACAAATGCATAGTATCCGGATTAACCCTATTAGTTTTAGTGTTAAGAGTACAGGTTTTGATCTATATGTAGGGCCTTATATTAATGTGCTTTTAAATTCAAGTATAACTGGAGTGGATCAAAATGGAAATACCTATAAGGATTATTCCATTTATGGAGATAGTTCTAATGATCAAAGCAAAGGGGATTACCTTCAAAAGATGGACTATGGGCTAGTTTGTGGATTAAGCTATAATTTTGGTTTTGGCCTTAGTTTAGGAGCCCAATATACAAGAGGATTTGCTTCCCTATTAGATAATTCTAACGCATATGAAAATGACAACTGCGCTAAGAGTAGTGTTTATAATTCTAGTTTTGGAGTGTTTGTTAGCTATAATTTATAAGTAGAGTATTCTTTTAAATGTTAGTGTTGTGTTAAAATACCAATACTTAATACTTTAGTAAAGAAAGGTTAATTTATAGGTAATATGTTTTAATGAAAATAATCTCAATTTTGATTTGGTTATTTAGCGTTTTTATTACATTTGCTTTAATAGATTTATGAATGTTATATAATATGGTTCACTTTAAATAATAGGTGGGCTGTATTTGTATTAAAATCCAAAAAAATGAAATTCAGTTCAAGCATTTTTGCAGCAGTTTGCTGTTTGTTTTCTTTAGGAGGTTTAGCTAATTCTTCTACTAAGGATAAACCAAAATTAGTAGTGGGAGTTGTAGTAGATCAAATGCGTTGGGATTACCTATATCGCTATTATGATCGCTACCAAGACAATGGCTTTAAACGTCTTTTAAACGAAGGGTTTACTAGTGAAAATACCAATATTGATTACGTTCCTACTTTTACTGCTATTGGACACAGTACTCTTTATACTGGAAGTGTACCAGCAATTCATGGTATAGCAGGTAATGATTTTATTATTCAAGCTACAGGTGAGAGTATGTACTGTACCCAAGATGATAGTGTACAAGGAGTAGGAGGACAGGGTAGTGTAGGACAACAGTCTCCTAAGAACTTATTAGTTTCCACAGTAACGGATCAACTAAGGCTAGCGACTAATTTTCAGAGTAAGGTAATTGGAATTTCTATCAAAGATAGAGGTGGAATTTTACCGGCAGGTCATTTTGCCAATGCTGCTTATTGGTTAGACGGAAGTAGTGGCCATTGGATAACAAGTACTTATTATATGGAAGATTTACCTAAATGGGTAAAGAAGTTCAATGACCAAAAAAATGTGGATAAGTATTATAAGAAAGGATGGAATACATTATACGATATAGACACTTATGTTTTAAGTAATCCAGACAATAGCATATACGAAGGAAAATTTGATGGAGAAGATAAACCTGTTTTTCCTAGAAACTTAGTGAAATTGAAAAAACAAGGAGGTTATGAGTTAATTAAGGCAACCCCTTATGGTAATAGTTTAACTTTAGACTTTGCTGTTGCTGCTATTGAAGCAGAGAATTTGGGTAATAATCCTAAAAATGTAACAGACTTTTTAGCTGTTAGTTTATCTTCTACAGATTATATTGGACATCAGTTTGGGATCGAATCTGTTGAAATTGAAGATACTTATTTAAGGTTAGATCAAGACTTAGCAGCATTTTTAACTTATTTAGATAATAAAATAGGAAAAGGAGAGTATACATTGTTTTTAAGTGCAGACCACGGAGCAGCACATAACCCACGTTATTATAAGGATCAAAGCGGAAATGCAGGTTATTTTAATACCTCTGTTACTCGAAATATGCTAAATGAAAAATTAGAGAAAAAATTTGGGGAGTCTAAGCTTATAATAAGCATGAGTAACTACCAGGTTCATTTAGATAATAAGCTAATAGTAGAGAAAGATTTGGACGAATCTGCTATTCGTGAATTGATTGTAAAAGAGCTTAAAAAAGTGGATGGTATCGCTTTTGTAACAGATATGGATAACACTTCATCTTCAAGTATTCCTTCGCAAATTAAAGAAAGAATTATCAATGGATATAATTTAAAGCGAAGTGGTGTTGTTCAATTTATTCTAGAGCCACAATGGTATAGTGGACGTGAAAATAGTACAGGTACTACTCATGGTACTTGGGGATCATACGATGCACATATTCCTGCTGTATTTATGGGATGGGGAGTAAAACCAGGAAAGACTATTCGCCCTACAAATATGACAGATATTGCACCTACTATCGCAGAGATTTTAAAAATAGAAATGCCAAATGGTAACATAGGGACTCCTATTTTTGAAGCGATTCAAGATTAGTAATTTCAGTGGTTGAGTGAAGACTCAACAATTCTATAAAAGCAATTTTCTTTATAATAAGGAAATTGCTTTTTTTAATTTTAAAAAGAGTTGAGCTTTAGTATAAAAAAAGTCTTCCATTTAAATGGAAGACTTTTTATTTTATGGTAATAAGTCTATGACTTGAGAAAGCTGCTTAATTGTTTTAAAATTAGGATGTACCACCTCATGATCCACATGTTCATGTAACCAAGTAGTATGAAAAGGTACATGCACTGCATATCCTCCTAACTCTAGAACTGGTAGTACATCTGAGCGTAAAGAATTTCCAATCATAAGAAACTCTTCTGCTTTAATATCTAAGCGTTTTAGTAGTTGTACGTAATCTGTAGGTTCTTTGTCTGTCATTACCTCAATATGATGGAAGTATTTTCCAAGTCCTGATTTATGTAACTTCCTATGTTGGTCTTTTAAGTCACCTTTAGTAGCAACTACTAATTTATATTTACTTTGAAGTTCTTCAAGTACACCTTGTACATCATCTAAAAGTTCCACAGGTTTAGTAAGTAGTTCTTTACCTATTTGTATGATTTTCTGTGTCGTTTTAGCTGTGATATGTCCTTTGGATATGTAATTAGAAGCTTCTAACATAGAAAGAGTAAAACCTTTAATTCCATAACCATAAAGAGGAAGATTGTCAATTTGTGTTTTAAAAAGAACTTGTGAAATACTTTGATGGGTTAAGTAGTCTTCCATTAAAATGCAAAATTGTTTTTCTGCTTGGTTAAAAAAAGGCTCATTAATCCAAAGAGTATCATCCGCATCAAAAGCAATAACTTTTATAGTTGAATTCATTATTTTTTAAATATATAATTAGTTTTTCAATGCTTATTTTTGATTCAATAGCATTGTAAATTCTAAGGCTTGTTTTATAGATTTGACATGATCAAAAGTCAAAATCAAACGAAGTCCCTGTTTGGTTTGTTTTTCCTTTAATTTGCAAAGGTTAGCATGCTGTTGTACAAAAGTAAGTACTTTTGAAAAGGCAGTGGACTGGTAAAAACCAGAATCTTGAGCTGCAATAAAGTAGCATAACATCTTACCTTGTTTTAGTACAACTTTTTCAATCCCCACTTTACTTGCATACCATTTGATTCTAAGACTATTTAAAAGGGCAATAGCAGGTTGAGGTAATGGACCAAAACGGTCAATTAATCTTTTTTGATATTCTATTAATTGTTCTTCTGACTCTAACTGACTTAATTCATTATAAAGATTAAGCCTTTCGGTTATATTATTGATATACTCATCGGGAAATAGGATTTCAAAGTCAGTGTCAATTTGAGTTTCTTTTACAAAAGGAGTAGGACCTTGTTTATCTTCTTGGGCATATAAGTCTTTAAATTCGTCTTCTTTAAGCTCTTCGATAGCCTCTTGCATAATTTTTTGATAGGTTTCAAACCCGATTTCATTGATGAAACCACTTTGTTCTCCGCCAAGTATGTCTCCAGCTCCTCTAATTTCCAAGTCTTTCATTGCGATATTAAACCCACTACCTAAATCACTGAATTGTTCTAAAGCATGAATACGTTTTCTGGCTTCCTCTGTCATTACAGAAAAAGGTGGACATATAAAATAACAAAACGCCTTTTTATTACTTCTACCAACCCTACCTCTCATTTGATGTAAGTCAGATAATCCGAAATTATTTGCATTGTTGATTAAGATTGTATTTGCATTAGGTACATCTAGCCCACTTTCAATAATTGTTGTAGCTACTAGTACATCAAACTTCCCATCCATAAAAGATAGCATAAGCTCTTCTAATTTTTTACCATCGAGTTGTCCATGACCTATTCCCACTTTAGCATCAGGAACCAATCGTTGGATCATTCCGGCTACTTCTTTGATATTTTCAATCCTATTGTTGATGAAATAAACTTGACCTCCTCGTTGTATTTCATAGGTGATAGCATCTCTAATGATTTCTTCATTGAATCCGATAACCGATGTTTCAATAGGATATCGGTTTGGTGGAGGAGTTGAAATCACAGATAAGTCCCTAGCAGCCATAAGGGAGAACTGTAGAGTTCTAGGAATTGGAGTTGCTGTTAGAGTAAGGGTATCTACATTTTCAGAAATTGTTTTCAACTTATCTTTAACTGCCACGCCAAACTTTTGCTCTTCATCAATAATAAGCAAACCTAAGTCTTTAAATGAAACGCTTTTATTAACTATTTGATGGGTTCCAATCAAGATGTCGATTTTTCCTAGGGCTAGTTGTTGTAAAATTTCAGTTTTCTCTTTAGCTGTTCGAAAGCGATTTAGATAATCTACACGAACCGGCATGTCTTTTAACCTTTCGGTAAATGTTTTATAATGTTGGAAAGCTAGGATGGTAGTTGGTACAAGAATTGCAACTTGCTTACCATTTTCAACTGCTTTAAACGCTGCACGAATTGCAACCTCTGTTTTACCAAAACCAACATCTCCACAGATTAACCTATCCATTGGACGATCACTTTCCATATCATTTTTCACATCTTGTGTAGCTGTAATTTGATCTGGAGTATCTTCATAGATAAAGGAACTTTCTAATTCATGTTGCAGATAACTATCTGGTTGAAATACAAAACCTTTTTGTGCTTTTCTCTTTGCATACAACTGTATAAGATTAAAGGCAATATGCTTGACTCTTGCTTTTGTTTTATTTTTTAAATTCTTCCAAACATTTGAACCAAGTTTATGGACTTTTGGTGTAGTGGCATCCTTACCATTGTATTTTGCAATTTTATGTAAGGAATGTATACTTACATAGACAAGGTCATTATCCGCATAGACCAATTTAATAGCCTCTTGGGTTTTACCTTCTACCTGTATTTTTTGTAAGCCTCCAAACTTCCCAATACCATGATCGATATGAGTAACATAATCTCCTACAGCTAGGGAATTTAGTTCCTTTAGAGTAATATTTTGTTTTTTGGAAGTGGTATTTTTAATTGTGAATTTATGGTATCTCTCAAAAATTTGGTGATCCGTGTAACAAGCTATTTGATTTTCTTCGTCTATAAATCCTTCGTATAATGGAAATACAAGTGTTTTATAGGATTCAACAGCTGTGTTTTGTTGTTTTAGTGTACTAAAAATTTCTTTGAATCTCTTTGCTTGGTTGTCATTGGCGCAAAATAGATAGTTAGTTATACCATCTTGTGTGTTTTGGTTCAAGTTAGCTACCAAAAGATCAAACTGCTTATTAAAAGAAGGTTGTGGCTTTATATGGAACTCATAAGTTTTGGTATTATCAAAGCAACCACTAGAGGACAGTTCAATTGTTTTAAATAATTCTAGTTGTTTAGTAAACTCCTTAGAGTTGATAAACATATCACTAGGCTCACTATGCTTAATATCTTTAGAAAGTTGCTTAAAAGCATCATTTGCCTTGGAAAAGAAATTGTCTAATTGTTCTCTAATATGACTTAGATCCTGCGTAACCACTACTGTTGAAGGACTAATATAATCTAGAAAACTTTCTCTGGTTTGTTGTGTGAACTTGTTTTCTAAGTTAGGTATAATTGTTATCTTCTTTTGAAGCTCTAATGATAATTGAGTTTCTACATCAAAGGTTCTAATACTATCTACTTCATCTCCAAAAAACTCAAGACGATAAGGATGATCATTAGAGAAAGAGAATACATCTACTATTCCCCCACGTAAAGCAAACTCTCCAGGTTCAGAAACAAAATCTACTCTTTTGAAATTGTATTCAAATAGGGTTTCGTTTAGAAACTCTATATTTAATTTATCTTGAACCTTTACAGTTAGAGTGTTTTGTTCTAATGTTTTTTTAGTTACAACTTTTTCAAAGATTGCCTCTGGGTAGGATACAATAATTAATGGTTTTTTAGAAGTACTGATTCGGTTTAAAACCTCTGCCCTTAATAAAATATTTGCGTTATCTGTTTGTTCAATTTGATAAGGTCTTTTATAAGAGCTAGGATAAAAGAGTACCTCTTGTTTATTGATTAAGTTTTCTAAATCATTTAAATAATAGGCAGCCTGTTCCTTGTCATTTAGTAGAAATAGGAAGTTCTGTTTGTTTTGATTGAAAATACTTTCAATCAAGAAAGAAACAGAAGACCCAATCAGTCCTTTACAGTATAATTTTTGTGCGCTGTTTTGTAAGTCTTTTAAAATTTGTTGTGTTTTAGTTGACTTACCAAATATATTTTTAATTTCCATTTTGGGTCATTCACTTTTAATTCGTCGGATTAGCTCTTCTTACAGTATCTAAAAGTTGTTGAAAATCAACAGCAGAATTAGTATTTAGAGCCGGCTTACTAAGGTTGTTTTGCATTTGAGAAAGTAAGATGTCTAAATTCTCATTTACTTGATCTAAAGATTGTTGCACTTTGTCTATGTCAATTGGGTTCAATTGTAGAAACATATTTAAGTTCTTTATTGATGTAGACAAAACAGTCACCCTAGCTTTTATATCAGGTGTATCAAGTGCTTCAGGATATTTTAAGTAACTTAAAGAGGAAAGCTTATTATCTAAAACTTTAATTTTATTTTGATATGCTCCAATAGAAGTTACAGGTTTTATAGCCAATTCTTGAGCGAATTCTTGCCAAATTTTCCAATCATCTAGAATAGTTTGTAATTCTTGTGAATTTTGTTTGACTTGAAAATGCCAATTTGTCTCTAAAAAAGCAAAAACACTATCATTGTGTTGCATAACAGACTCGTTAAGCCTTTGTTGTGTATCGTCTTTTTGTTGACAAGAGAAAGCAGTCAAACAAAATAAAACTATTAGTAGGGTAAGAAATATTCCTTTTTTCATTGTAAAATAAATAATGATTCAAATTTACAAAGTTATAACTTAAGAAATGCTACAGAAAAACATAATATTACCTAAGTAAGAAAGTTAACGTAATTATTTTGATAATTAGGTTTTAGTTCTGTTATATTTGTAGGGAATAAAAACAGTAGTTTAATGGGAACCAAAATTCTAATCATTGGAGCATGCGGACAAATAGGGTCTGAGCTTACATTAAAATTAAGAGGGATATACGGAAATCAAAACGTAATAGCCTCTGATATTAGAGAAGGTAATGATAACTTAATGACATCAGGACCGTTTGAGATTATTAATGCGATGGACTTTGACGCGGTTGCTGCAGTTGTAGAAAAACACCAAATTGATGAGGTGTATTTAATGGCAGCGTTGCTTTCTGCTACAGCAGAAAAAAACCCAGCTTTTGCATGGGATTTAAACATGAACTCTTTGTTTCATGTATTAAATTTAGCTAAAGAAGGAAAAATAAAGAAAATCTTTTGGCCATCTTCTATTGCTGTTTTTGGTCCTACAACTCCTAGGTTTAATACTCCTCAATATACAGTGATGGAGCCTAGTACAGTGTATGGTATTTCAAAACAAGCAGGAGAGCGTTGGTGTGAATATTATTTTGAAAAATTTGGAGTGGATGTTAGAAGTATTCGTTATCCAGGTTTAATCTCTTGGACTACTCCTCCTGGAGGTGGTACTACTGATTATGCAGTAGATATTTTTTATAAAGCAATTCAAGATAAACATTATAATTGCTTCTTATCTAAAGATTCTGCCTTACCAATGATGTATATGGAAGATGCTTTAAATGCAACCGTTGGTATTATGCAAGCAAAGAAAGAGGATGTGAAAATTAGATCTTCTTATAACTTAGCGGGTGTTTCTTTTACACCAGAACAGATCTACAACGAGATAAAAAAACACATTGCTGATTTTACTATTTCCTATGAGCCTGATTTCCGTCAAGCTATTGCAGATAGTTGGCCAGCTAGTATTGATGACTCTCGCGCTTTTGAAGATTGGGGATGGAAGCATCATTACGACTTAGCAACCATGACGGATGTAATGTTGGAAAATTTAGAAAAAGTATTGAAAAAATAAATAAAAACCGGTATATTAACATACCGGTTTTTTTATTTTCTTAATTTTTTAAATACAAGGTTAAACAAAGGAATAACCGTTATAATAAGAGCTATTATTAAGCCAATCGAACTACCTGTTTGGTTTAAAATGTTTTGAGTTTGCAAAACAAGTGTTAAGGCAATCAGTATTAAACCTATCGTTAATAGAATAAGGTTTTTTTTCATTTATTTGTAAATTTACAATTAGTACTTTTGAAACTAGCCTGCTTTATTAAAAATATAGATTACAATTGGCATTGCAATCATTACCATACAAACGGATCCAAAAAAATACGCTGTTTGATCATTTAAAAAACCTAAAGCAAATAAGGTTATTGTAGCTATTAATAGTATAATACCAACAAGAAATATTTTTGTGTTTCTTTTCATAAGTGAGAATTTGAATCTGGACACTAAGGTAGTTTATAATCAATAATTGAACAAGAAAGTATGATAACTTTCTGGTCTATAAAAATTTATATATGCAAAAAGATATCCAAGCACTAGTGCAACAAGCAGATAACTCTTTTCTAAGTTGGAAGAAAGTTAATGTAGAAGAGCGAATTATTTATCTGAAAAAAGTTAAAGATAAGCTTTTAGAAAATTTGGAATACTACAGTGAATGTATGACAAAAGACATGTATAAGCCTATTTCTCAAAGTATTGCAGAGGTAAAGAAATGTGCTGTTTTAATTGATTATTACATAGAGAATTCTGTAGAAATTTTAAAGCCTAGAGATATTACTACCAATTGGTCCCAGACTTTTGTTTCTCATGAACCTTTAGGTGTTATTTTAGGGGTAATGCCTTGGAATTTTCCATTTTGGCAAGTATTTCGATTTGCTATTCCTACAATAGCCTCTGGAAATACTGTAGTTGTAAAACACGCAAGTAACGTTCCCTTATCTGCTGCGGCCTTAGAAGATTGCTTTACGATAGAGGGGTACCAACACCTTTATCAGAATTTACCTATTGCTGCAAGCCAAGTAGAACTGGTAATACAAAACGATAAAGTTAAAGGTGTTTCTTTAACAGGAAGTGAACATGCTGGTAGTTCAGTGGCGAAAAGTGCTGGGCAATATATCAAGCCAGTTGTGTTAGAGTTAGGAGGGAGTAATGCTTTTATTGTTCGTCAAGATGTAGACTTAGATGTTGTTGTTCCATTAGCTGTTGCAGCACGCTTTCAAAACACAGGACAAAGCTGTATAGCTGCTAAGCGTTTTATAGTACATAATTCAATTGTTGATGATTTTATCCAAAGGTTTTCAAAAGAGGTCAAATCCCTTAAAAAAGGCGATTTAATGGATAAGACAACTACAATAGGTTTAATGGCTAGAGAGGATTTGGCTATAGAACTAGAGCAAATAATGACTCAGTCTGTAAGTCAAGGAGCTAAAGTTGTTTTTGGAGGAAAGAGAGATAAAAATTGGTTTGAACCAACTTTATTAACAGACGTTACTTGTGAAATGCCTGCATTTACACAAGAAACATTTGGCCCTTTAGCAGTGGTAGTTGGGTTTGATGACTTTAAGCAGGCTATAAAGATGAGTAATGATTCTACTTTTGGATTAGGAGTTAGCGTTTTTTCTAAAGATGTAGACTTTTTAAAAAGCCAGGTTACTGAGTTTGAAGATGGGGCAGTTTTTATAAACGAAATGGTTATTTCTGATCCGAGAGTACCGTTTGGTGGGACAAAGCTCTCTGGAATAGGTAGAGAGATGTCTAAAGAAGGATTGCTTAATTTTGTTAACCAAAAGTCTGTTATTATAAAATAATTAAAGCTATAATAATGTGTTTTACTTATGTCTGATTCATTAATATATTTATGGGACTCTATCTATTTTGTAGATATAATAGAGTTTCTTGGTACTATTGCCTTTGCTATTTCGGGTGTTCGATTGGCTTCTGCTAAAAATGTAGATTGGTTTGGAGCTTTATTTATTGGTTTTGCCACCGCAACAGGTGGGGGGACTTTAAGGGATATTTTATTAGGACTAACTCCATTTTGGCTTCTGTCCTCTGTATATGTTTGGGGAACGATTATTGCTCTTCTTATTGTGGTGATTTTTTCTAAACAATTAATAAAGCTAAATAGTACATTTTTATGGTTTGATAGTATAGGGCTAGGTTTATTTGTAGTAGTAGGAACAGAAAAAACAATATTATTGGACTATCCTATTTGGGTAGTTATGATTATGGCAACCTGTACAGGAGTAGTAGGGGGTATTATTCGGGATATTCTAATCAATGAAGTTCCCGCTATATTTAGGCAGGAATGGTATGCAGTTACTTGTGTTTTGGGGGTATGTGTCTACTATCTCTTAACTTATTTGAGTGTAGACATCGTAATTGTACAAATTATTACAGCAACCTTTGTTTTTGTAATTCGCTTATTGGCAACTCGTTATAAATGGATGCTTCCAACTTTAAAACAAGAATGAAAAAATATGCATAATTGTTAGGTTTTTTCTTTGGCAAAGTAAAAAAAACGCCTATATTTGCATCGCAATAAAGGTAATACATCACCTTCCTCCTTAGCTCAGTTGGTTAGAGCATCTGACTGTTAATCAGAGGGTCCTTGGTTCGAGCCCAAGAGGGGGAGCAGAACAAAGCTAGACAGAAATGTCTAGCTTTTTTTTTGTCCAATAATTGGCTTTATATAGTATTGGATGAATTATTAAATACAATATAAAGAACCTCGTAGCCCAAGAAAGAGAGTTATCTTGGTCTATGAAATGTATGTAAATCGTTTAAAACTAATTTGTTTTTATTTCTTAGTATATACTAAGGGTAGAAGAAGAAAAGAAAGAGCACCTAAAATCACAACTATAGCGGTTTGCGTACTCCAAATTATCCATCCAAAAGAAGCAGCGTCTACTGCATCGATAGAGTAAAAGCGTAGTATTTCAGTAATTATTAAAGGGAAAGCTCCAATTCCTCCATTTGTAAAAGAAATGGCAAAACTACCTGCAACAAATGCTGCCATTACCGCTCCAATACTAAGGGAAGAGGTCTGCTCCAATGCATATGTAGCGCAATAGAAGGTTGCTATATAGCCTATCCATATTATACATGTAAGCAATATAAAGGCAAGCTTATTAGGCATAAGTAGTACACTTGAAACTCCCTCAATTAATCCGCTTATCTTTTTTTTAATAAAAGTGATTATTTTGTTTTCTATCCAGAAAAATAAGAACCACAATAATGCTATTATGAAAAATAATGCTCCGATGAGTAAGTAAATCTGCTCGTAGGAAATATATTTCCCCAAGAAAGATTTTAGTATATCAAATTGTAATAAAAGGGTAACACTTACACAAAGTAGTAAGCAAACTAAGTCGATGATTCGTTCTGCTATAATACTTCCGAATGCTTTGTCAAAGGGAACGGAATTGTATTTCTGCAATACTAATGCTCGAGATACTTCTCCTGATCTTGGAACAGTTAGATTAAGAAGGTAGCCAATACAGATGGCCATAAAGTTAGTGGAAGTAGAGCTAGTATAGCCCATGTGAGATAAAACGAATTTCCAACGATAAGATCTAGCCCATAAACTTAGTAAAGTAAATAAAGATGCTAATAGTATATAAAAATAATTCGCATGCTTAAAGTTGGATAAAATTTCCTTTAACTGTTGGTCAGTAAATTGGGTGTAGGCGTAAAAAACCAAAGACACTCCCAAAAGTAGTGGGAGTGTTATATTGGCTATTTTACTTAAATTCTTATTCAAAAAAATACGATTATCTTAGAGAATTATCCTCTTCATTAGGGAAAACGATAGCTGGTTTAAAGCTTTTAGCTTCCTCGAAGTCTAATATTCCATAAGAGATAATAATTATAATATCTCCTTTGTGTACTTTTCTAGCAGCTGGCCCATTAAGGCAAATCTCTCCACTGTTTCTGTTTCCAGGAATGATGTAAGTTTCAAAACGCTCTCCATTGTTCACATTAACAATAGAAACCTTTTCTCCCTCGATCATGTTAGCAGCTTCTAATAAAGCCTCATCAATGGTTATGCTACCAATGTAATTTAAATCAGCACCTGTAACTGTTACACGGTGAATTTTTGATTTTACTACTTCAACTTGCATTTCGCTATAGTTTTAGTTAAACTTTAAATTGTCAATTAAACGAATACCTTCAATATGTGCCACTAAAAAACCTCGGTAAGATTTACCTGTTTCTTTTTGGGTTGCAGTTAGTAAAGTTTCTTCCTCCGCTATTGTGAAGTATTCGAGCTCAAAGTTAGGATTATTTTTAAATTCATTGGCAACAAATAGGTTAACTTTATCAATACTTTCACTTTGGAAAATTTCTTTAGCTTTATTTAATACTTGATAAAGGAAAAGAGAAGAATCTAAGCCTTGTTTTGAAATTCGCTCGTTTCTTGAGCTCATTGCTAAACCTTCTGTGGTTCTAAAAATAGGTACACCTATGATATTTACAGGTATATTATAGTTTTTTACTAACTTTTTTATAATTAGTAATTGTTGAAAATCTTTTTCTCCAAAGTAAGCATTGGTAGGCTCAACTAATTCAAATAATTTTTTCACAATTGTTCCTACACCATCAAAATGTCCAGGGCGCTGAGCACCCTCCATTTGGCTTTCTAATCCGTCGAATGTAAAGTTTTGAGCCACAGCATTGTCGCTATACATTTCTTCAACACTAGGTGCGAAAATTACTATTTTATCAGATAAAGTAGCTATTGTTTGCATATCTCTATCCAATGTCCTTGGGTAATTTTCTAAATCCTCAGGATTATTAAACTGAGTAGGGTTAACAAAAATGCTTACAACTGTACAGTCGTTTTCAGCAATAGATTGTTGCATTAAAGATAGGTGACCTTGATGTATAGCCCCCATTGTAGGTACAAGACCTATTGTTTTTCTAGCCTGTCTGAAGGAGTTTAAATACTCCTGTAATTCGGCTTTTGTACTAAAAAGAAACATTAGCTTTCTGTTTAAAATAATGGCAAAATTAGTTATTTAGAAAATAACTCACTAAATTTTTGTAAATTTGCAACGTTTATTTATTTCACCCAAAGAAATTACGAATGAATATGAAAGAAAAGAGGATATTGTACGTATCATCTGAGGTGGTACCTTATTTAGCAGAGAATGAAGTTTCATTAATGTCTTATGATGCTCCAAAGATGATCAATGACCAAGGCGGGCAAATAAGAATTTTTATGCCTAGATACGGAAGTATAAACGAGCGTAGACATCAATTGCACGAAGTAATTAGATTATCAGGAATGAATTTAGTGGTTAATGACATGGATATGCCATTGATTATTAAAGTTGCTTCTATTCCTAAAGAAAGAATTCAAGTTTATTTTATCGATAACGACGAATACTTCAAACGTAAATCTACATTTACGGATGATGATGGAAATCTATTTCCAGATAATGACGAAAGAGCAATTTTCTTCACTAAGGGAGTGATTGAAACAGTTAAAAAGCTAAATTGGGTTCCAGATGTTATCCATGTACAAGGTTGGATGGCTTCCTTATTGCCAGTTTATTTAAAACATTACTATAAAGATGAAGCTATTTTTGGTGAAACAAAGATTGTTACATCTGTATTTGAGGAAGGTTTCGAAGGACAATTAAGTGATGAAATGAGAGCAAAAATTGCTTTTGATGGATTGTCAGAAGATATTATTGCTGATTTTGGCGAGCCTACTTATGAAAACATTATGAAAAATGCAATCATTAACTCAGATGGAGTTATTGTTGCTTCAGAAAAAATAGGTTCAAATTTAACAAAAATTATAGAATCTTCTGAAAAACCTTTTTTACCTTACGTGCCTAAAGAGGAGTTCGCAGAAGCTTATAGTGAGTTTTATAAGAAATTCCTTTAAAATTTTAACAAACCAATTTTGTATTAGAGTACATGAGCCAAAAAAATATATTTAAAGGTCTAGTCCTATCTCTAGGATTTTTTGCACTTCAGTCTTGTGATAGTGATTATACTAGTGCTGGTTCCGATATTATCGGAGGAGGGGATTATCCAGTGGAAACATATCTTGTAAAAGATATTAAAGCTTATAATCAGGCAACAGGTCCTGTAGAGGCAAATAAATTGCCAGAGTACAGTATAGGATCCTTAAGTGATGATTTTTTTGGGACAGTATCTAACAGCTTAGCCTTAGATTTATCTACAGACATTAGTGCTTTTACAAAATTGAATAATACCGCTGTATTTGATTCTGTTTACTTGTATATTCCTTTCTACAACGCTCTTCCAGAGAAGTTAGAGGAGGAAACTTACAATTATAAATTAGGAAGTGTGTATGGAGATGGTTCTTTTAATTTGAAAGTTTATCAAAATACTTATTTAATTTCCTTAGATAATCCAATTGCAGGAGGGTCTATCTATTTCTACAACAATGACTTTGGATTATTTGACAACAATAATACTGGGGTTGTTTTAAACGATTCTTATAAAGCTGTTCAAAACACACATGTTGAATTCAGTAAAGCCGCAATTAATATTTACAAATATGATAAGGACGGTAAGATTGAAAGAGATGAAGAAGGGAAAGAAATAGTTAAGGATAGACTTAGCCCTGGGTTTTGGATAGATTTAAATATGTCTTATTTCCAAAAATTCTTTATAGATAATCAAGCTAGCTTAGCTAATTCAGATTTACAGAAGAATGCCTTTAGAGGTTTATATTTGAAGGCTTCTAGTAATGGTTCTAAAGGAGCACTTGGATTATTGGCCTTAGGTCAAGGGTATTTAAGAGCTACTTATGAGCAAGAAGAAACTAAGACAGATGCGGAAGGGACAGAAACTAAAGAGAAAGTAAGAGGAGAAATAAAGTTTTCTCTAGCTAATTTTGCTGGATCTTCAAGTGGATCACTTGCTGCAACTAGTAATAATATTATCAGTTTAACCCAAAGTGAGAACGACCAATCTTACCAATCAAAGGTGGAGAATTCGAATAAAGACTTGGGAGATGATGCTATCTATTTAAAAGGTGGTGAAGGAAGTTTAGGAGTGATCGAATTATTTACAGAAGATGATTTTAGTGAGTTAAAGGCTCTACGTGACATGGATATCCTTGTTAATGATGCTTTTTTAACTGTTCATGTTAATCGAAATATCATGGAGAATTCTATAAATCCTCCAAGGTTATTTTTGTATAATTATGATGATTCTACAGTATTAGCAGATTTTGCTAGTGATAGTAGTAACGATAAGAGCTCCTACGGTGGTGAGTTTATTGCTGTGCAAGAAGTAGATGAAGAAAATCAAGATCAAGAAATTAGTAAAAGAGAGGTTTTTACTTATAGAATAAGAGTAAGGGAACATATTCAATATTTACTGCAAAGTAATATAGTGAGAAGCCCTAAGTTAGGATTGGTTGTAAGTAATGAATTTACGAAGACAGTAACTGAGTTTAAATTCATGAAAATAGAGACGCCAATCACTAATATCCCTCGTGATATCGCCACTATTCCTTCTTTTAGTATCACAACTCCTTTAGGAACAGTTTTACATGGAACGACAAATGGTGTGCCTGAAGAAAGTAAAATGCAATTAGAAATATTTTTTACCAAAATCAAATAACAACGACAATATATGTGTGGAATTGTTGGTTACATTGGGCATAGACAGGCTTATCCTGTTATCATCAAAGGCTTAACACGCTTGGAGTACCGTGGGTATGATAGCGCTGGATTAGCTGTATTTGATGGAGATAAAATTAATTTGTGTAAAACTAAGGGTAAAGTAGCTGATTTAGAACAAAAGTGTTCAGATCAAATCAAAAACGGTACTGTTGGTATAGGACACACACGTTGGGCTACTCATGGAGTTCCTAATGATATTAATTCACATCCACATTTTTCGAACTCAGGTGAATTAGTTCTAATTCACAATGGGATAATCGAAAACTACGATTCTTTAAAGCAAGAATTAATTAAAAGAGGGTATGTTTTTCATTCAGAGACTGATACAGAAGTGTTAATCAATCTAATTGAAGATGTACAAAAAACGCAAGATGTAAAGCTTGGAAAAGCTGTTCAGATTGCATTAAATCAAGTAGTAGGAGCTTATGCTATTGCTGTAATGGATATAAAGAAGCCAGATGAAATAATAGCTGCGCGACTTGGTAGTCCTTTAGCAATTGGTATTGGAGATAATGAATATTTCATTACCTCAGATGCTTCTCCATTTATTGAATATACAAATAATGCTATCTACCTTGAAGATGAGGAAATGGCTATTATTCGTTTACATAAGCCATTAATTATTAGAAAAATTAAAGATGATTCTTTAGTGGATCATTATGTTCAAGAGCTTCAGTTGAATTTGGAGCAAATCGAAAAGAATGGCTATGAGCATTTTATGCTTAAAGAGATTTTTGAACAACCAGAGGTAATTAAAGATACTTTTAGAGGTAGATTATTAGCCGATAAAGGGATCGTTAAGATGGCTGGGATTGAAGATAACATTGAGAAATTCCTTAATGCAAAAAGGATAATCATTGTTGCCTGTGGTACTTCTTGGCATGCTGGACTTGTCGCAGAATATATCATTGAGGAGTTTGCAAGAATTCCTGTAGAAGTGGAGTACGCTTCTGAATTTAGATATAGAAATCCGATTATAAATAGTGATGATGTAATTATTGCTATTTCTCAATCTGGGGAAACTGCTGATACATTAGCTGCTATTAAATTAGCAAAGAACAGAGGTGCTTTTGTTTTTGGGGTTTGTAATGTAGTAGGTTCTTCTATTTCAAGAGAAACTCATGCAGGGGCTTATACTCATGCTGGACCTGAGATTGGGGTTGCTTCTACTAAAGCATTCACTACTCAGATTACTATTTTGACCTTAATTGCTTTGCGCTTAGCTAAGGCTAAAGGTACATTGGCTAATTCAGAATATTTAAAATATCTACACGAACTGGAACTTATTCCAGAGAGAGTAGAAGAAGCTTTAACTCAAAATGAAGCTATATTAGAGATTTCTAAAGTATATAAGAACTCTAATAACTGTCTTTATTTAGGTAGAGGGTATAACTATCCAGTGGCTTTGGAAGGTGCTCTTAAATTAAAAGAGATCTCATATATTCACGCCGAAGGTTACCCTGCGGCTGAAATGAAACACGGTCCAATTGCTCTTATTGATGAGCATATGCCTGTTATTGTAATTGCTCCAGACCAGTTGCATTACGATAAAGTGGTAAGTAATATTCAAGAAATTAAAGCTAGAAATGGAAAAATTATAGCTGTAGTTACAAAAGGAGATACTCAAGTTCGCAATTTAGCGGATCATGTTATCGAGGTGCCTGGTATATCTGAGGCTTTAACGCCTATATTGGCAACTATTCCTTTACAGTTATTATCCTACCATATAGCAGTATTAAGAGAATGTAACGTGGACCAGCCGAGGAATTTGGCTAAGTCAGTTACTGTAGAATAAGAGGTATAAATGCGACCCTTTTTAAGGCGTCGCATTTTTTTATAAAAAATAAATTTTGAGGCTTTTTATATTACGATAAAAAAACTATCTTTGCACTCTGAAAAAGTAGTATTTTTCATTAAAGGTAAATAGCTGTTAAATAAATACATAAGCAATGTCTAAAGTTACAGGAAAAGTTGCGCAAGTCATCGGACCTGTTGTTGATGTAGTCTTCAACACAGAGAATTCCGAACTTCCGAGAATTTATGATTCATTAGAAATCACTAAACCAGATGGTTCTAAATTAGTACTTGAAGTACAATCACACATTGGAGAAGATACAGTTCGTACAATTTCAATGGACTCAACAGACGGATTAAGTAGAGGATATGAAGTTATCGCTACTGGATCTCCTATCCAAGTTCCTATTGGGAAAGAAGTATTTGGTAGATTGTTTAATGTTGTTGGTGACGCTATTGATGGTCTAGGAAACTTACCAAAAGACGGTGTTGCTGGTTTACCAATTCACCGTGAGGCTCCAAAATTTGAAGATTTATCTACTTCAACTGAAGTTCTTTTCACAGGAATTAAGGTAATCGACTTAATCGAACCTTATGCTAAAGGAGGAAAGATTGGATTATTCGGTGGTGCTGGAGTTGGTAAAACTGTATTAATTCAAGAATTAATTAATAATATCGCTAAAGGACACGGTGGACTTTCTGTATTCGCAGGAGTTGGTGAGCGTACTCGTGAGGGTAACGACTTATTACGTGAGATGTTAGAGTCAGGTATTATTAAATATGGTGATGATTTCATGACTTCTATGGAAAATGGAGGATGGGATCTATCTAAAGTAGATAGACCTGGAATGAAAGAATCTAAAGCTACATTCGTATTCGGTCAGATGAATGAGCCACCAGGAGCACGTGCACGTGTTGCTTTATCAGGATTAACTATTGCTGAATACTTCCGTGATGGTGCTGGTGATGACCAAGGTAAAGACGTTTTATTCTTCGTAGATAACATCTTCCGTTTTACACAAGCGGGTTCTGAGGTTTCTGCTTTATTAGGACGTATGCCATCTGCAGTAGGGTACCAACCTACATTAGCAACTGAGATGGGAGCGATGCAAGAGCGTATTACTTCAACTAAGAAAGGATCTATTACTTCAGTACAAGCGGTATACGTACCTGCGGATGACTTAACTGACCCGGCTCCTGCAACAACGTTTGCTCACTTAGATGCTACTACTGTATTATCTCGTAAAATTGCTGAGTTAGGTATTTATCCTGCAGTAGATCCATTAGATTCTACTTCAAGAATTTTATCTCCAGAAGTTTTAGGTGATGAGCACTATGATTGTGCACAAAGAGTAAAAGAAATCCTTCAGAAATACAAAGAATTACAAGATATTATTGCAATTCTAGGTATGGAAGAATTATCAGAAGAAGATAAATTAGCTGTACATAGAGCTCGTAGAGTTCAACGTTTCTTATCTCAACCATTCCACGTAGCGGAGCAGTTTACTGGTATCCCTGGTGTATTAGTTGATATTAAAGATACAATTAAAGGATTTAACATGATTATGGATGGTAAATTAGATCATTTACCAGAAGCTGCATTTAACTTAAAAGGTTCAATTGAAGAAGTAATTGAAGCTGGAGAGAAAATGAATGCTGAATTTTAATAATCACTAAAAAATATAGATCATGAAGTTAGAAATCGTATCGCCTGAGGCAACTTTATTTTCTGGAGAAGTTACTTCTGTATCTGTACCAGGAGCTGATGGAGAATTTCAGATGCTAAACAATCACGCTTCTATTGTATCTGTCTTAACTAAAGGTGAGATTAAGTTTACAGGAAGTAACATTTCTATAAAAGAAGCATTTAGTTCAAGATTTACTAAAGTTTCAAATGATACTTATCATTTACCAGTAAACTTTGGTACATTAGAATTAAACGATAATAAGATTATTATTTTAGCTAATTAATTAGTTAAAGACATATAATACAAAGCCGATTCATTTATGAATCGGCTTTTTTTTTTAAATTGCTTAAGAAAGTATAATCTATTAATATTTTAAGGGATGGCTAAAGTAAAAACAGCTTTTTTTTGCCAAAATTGTGGGTCTAAATATCCAAAATGGATGGGTCAATGTGGAGGATGTAAGGAATGGAACACCTTAGTAGAAGAAGTAGTTCAAAAAGAGCAGGCTAGTGGTTGGAAGGGAATTGCTACAGCAGGAAATAGTGGTAATAGGGTTGCTAAGCCAGTTTTAATACGTGAGATAGATGCAAGTGAAGAACAGCGCTTAGATACTTTAGATGGTGAACTAAACCGCGTTTTAGGAGGAGGAATTGTACCGGGGTCAATGATTTTATTAGGAGGTGAACCTGGTATTGGAAAAAGTACGCTTTTGCTACAAATTTCTCTAAAGTTACCCTACAAGGTTTTATATGTCTCTGGGGAAGAAAGTCAAAAGCAAATAAAAATGCGCGCAGAGAGAATTAATCCCAATAATGACAATTGCTTTATCCTTACTGAATCTAATACGCAGAATATATTTCGACAGATAGAGGAAATTAAGCCCGAAGTTCTTATTATTGACTCTATTCAAACTTTACATACCGATTATATTGAAGCTTCTTCTGGGACTGTCTCTCAGATTAAGGAGTGTACTGCAGAATTAACCAAGTTTGCAAAAGAAACGGGAACTCCTGTTTTAATAATTGGACATATAACTAAAGATGGAAGTATAGCTGGACCAAAAATGCTAGAGCATATGGTAGATACAGTCTTGCAGTTTGAAGGAGATCGTAATCATGTTTTTAGAATCTTAAGAGCAAACAAAAACCGTTTCGGTTCCACAGCTGAACTAGGTATTTATGAAATGCGTGGATCTGGTTTAAAGGAAGTTTCTAATCCGGCAGAAATTCTTTTATCTCATAAAGAAGAACAGTTATCTGGAACCGCAATTTCTGGGACTTTAGAAGGGATGCGACCATTAATGGTAGAAGTACAAGCATTGGTGAGTACTGCAGTTTATGGTACACCACAAAGAAGTAGTACAGGGTACAATCTGAAGCGTTTAAATATGATTTTAGCTGTTTTAGAGAAAAGAGCTGGTTTTCGTTTAGGACAAAAAGATGTGTTCTTAAACATCACTGGAGGTATTACTGTGGATGATCCCGCTATAGACTTAGGAGTTGTTGCTGCTGTTTTATCTTCGGATCAAGATATTCCTATAGGTCGAAATGTTGTATTTGCTGCTGAAGTTGGATTATCGGGTGAGATTAGACCTGTTAATCGGGTAGATCAACGAATTTTAGAAGCAGAGAAGTTAGGTTTCGAATATATTTTTATTTCAAAGTACAATAAAGTGAGTTATTCTGGGAAAGGAATAAAGCTTGTTTATGTTAGTAAAATTGAGGATGTAGTAAGTGCCTTATTTGGACGTTAATTATTTAGTTATGAGAAAGATTATTTTCACCTTTATAATGGTTTTATTAGGGCTACAAAGCGCAGTGGTTTTTGCCCAAAGCCAAGTAAAAGCTGTTGCATCTATACAGGATGTACGTGTCTATTTTAATGGTGCGGATTTACAGCATAGAGTCAAAGTTAAATTGCCTAAAGGTAAGAGCCAGGTGTTAATTAGTAATTTATCATCCTCCTTGAACCAAAACAGTATTCACATAGGTAGTAGTAAACCAGTTCATATTTTATCCAATGTATTTACAACTAATTATGATAAAGCTATAAAGCAAGGCTTAACAGGTAATACATTAACGGATAGTATTTATACTATTGGTCAAGAATTAGAACATTTGTCTATTTCAACGACTTCTGTAACAAATGCACTCAATATTTTAGATGCCAATCAGACTATTCCAAGTGGGAGTGGAACTAACTTTTCTGTAGAATTAGGAAACTTAGTGGATTTTTATACTAAAAAAAGAACCGAGCTTAGTTTAGAGTTAAATCAGAACATACAAAAGAAGATAGAGCTAGAACAATTGCTCTCAAGTTTGCAACTGCGATTAGAGGCAGGAAATGAACTAGGAAGTAATTATGGAAAAGGTCAAATCATTGTTCAAGTTGACAGTAGTATAGAACAAGAAGTTGTTTTTGATTTAAGATACTTTACTAATACAGCACAGTGGTTTGCGGCTTATGATTTAAATATTGAAGAGATAAACACTCCTATACAGGTAAATTATAAAGCAGGTATTAAACAAAATACAGGACTAGATTGGAATAATGTCAATCTTAGTTTAGTTAGTGGCTTTGCAAATCAAGATAACATTAAACCAGTTTTAGATACTTGGTTTATCGATTATAAAGAAAATATAGTAGAGGAAAAAGAATATTTTGTTGGTAGTTCTAATGCTTTTGCAAGGGCTAAAAGTGTAGTTAGTATGCCTGCAAATAATGTATTACAACCAAATGTAGCTATCAGCCAGAAGCAAATGAATATTGTTTTTGATATCAAGTCCTCTTCTAGCATTTTATCCGATTCTAAAACTCATTTTGTAAGTTTAGATACATTTGAGTTACAAGCTAACTACCAGTATTATAGTGCAGTAAAAGTTGACCCTAATGCTTATTTAGTAGCAAAAGTAAATGACTACCAGGACTATAACTTATTAAGTGGAAGTGCCAATGTAATTTTTGAAGGGTTTTATATTGGAAGTACCTTCTTAGATACCAATAATACTGAGCAGGCTTTAGAACTTAATTTGGGTAAAGACTCTCAAGTACAAGTTTCTAGAAGGTTAATCAGCGATAAGGCAAGTAATAGGGTGTTATCGAATCGCAAGAATGAAACTTTAGCGTATGAAATACTTGTTAAGAACAATAAAAAGCAAAGTATAGATATTTTAATTCAAGATCAAATTCCTGTGAGTAAGAATACGGATATTGAAGTAGATTTATTCAAAAGAGATCAAGCAGAAGTAGATGCGCAAAAAGGAATACTAAGTTGGAATTTGAATGTTAAGGCCAACCAAGTTTCTAAGGTGGATTTTGGTTATACTCTCAAATACAATATAGAAAAGGCTTTAAATAATTAAATCTTTACTTTTAAATACAAAAAAAGGACTCTAATTTAAGAGTCCTTTTTTTGTATTTATCTATTATTTACTTTTTTTCTCCATACAGGATATTGTTCCTTAAGGATAAGTAAGGTAAATAAAAGGATGAAAGTAATACCTATAAAATAATTTTCTCTGAAGAAATAAAAGTAGATAAAAGAAAAGCTAATCGAAGCAATTAAGTAACCACTTATAGCTTTTATATCATAGGGTATAGGATAGTACTTCTGACCTAGTAAGTAAGAAATGATCATCATCGCTCCATAGGCTATTAGAGTAGCTATTGCCGATCCAATATAACCAAGATAAGGAATCAATGCAAAGTTGAAAATAAGAGTTAATATGGCTCCTATAATAGAGATATATGCACCCATCATTGTCTTATCTTTTAACTTATACCAAACCGATAAGTTAGTATAAATTCCCATACATAAATTGGCTAGAATAATCAATGGTACAATGCTCATTGCCGCCCAGTATTCTGGATTTCTAATTACGAATATTTTTAATATATCTGAAAACACTACAATTACTAACATTATTAAACTTCCGAAAATGGTAAAGTATTTCGTAATTGTAGCGTATTTGATAGGAGCATCTGCGTTTTTGGCGTAGTTAAAGAAAAAAGGCTCAATACCAAGGGTGTAAGCTTGACGAAATAATACCATAAATAATCCAAGCTTATAGCAAGCTGCGTACTGACCAATTTGTGCTAATGCAACGTCTTTAGGTAAAAGTCTTTCCAATAATATTTTATCAAAACCTTCATTTGTAGCAAAAGCCAATCCTCCAATCATTATTGGAAAGGCATAGCGTAGCATTTTTTTAGTAAGGGTAATATCAATGGATAATTTTAGGCTAAAATATTCTTTAATAAAGAACAAAAAGGTCAATAAACTTGCAATTAGATTAGCTAAAAATAGGTAGGCAACTTGATAATCCTCTTTGTATATTTCTGTCCAAAAGGAAGCTGGGTTATTGGCAGCTACCTTTGGTAGTAGGTATAAAAAGAATACGTTTAATCCTGTGAATAATAGCACATTGATTATCTTTATACTACTATATACCATTGGCCTTTGGTTGGCTCTTAATTTAGCGAAAGGAATAATTACTAAGGTATCAAAGACTAGAATCCAAATAACATATTGAAATACTTGCTGGGATATATTTAATAAATCCGCCCAAAACTCCTGTGTAAATAAACAGATAGCTAAAAAGCAAAGTGTGGTGAAAAGTAGAAATAAAGTAGCTGTATTACTTACAGCTACTTTATTATCCTGCATGTTGTAAAACCTAAAAAAAGCTGTTTCCATTCCAAAAGCAAGAATCACATTGAAAAATGTAATAATCGCAAATACAACACTATATTGCCCATATGCTTGGTCGGGCATAAATTGTGTGTGAAATGGTACTAGGAAAAATCCTATTACCTTAGGAAAAACTGCCGCTAGGCCATATATAACGGTTTGTTTAAATATTTTTTTATAAATACTCACTTGCTCTAGGTATTTGGCTTTTTAAAAAATATAACTACTCTTGTTGAGTAGGAGTTAAATCATAAGTGATAAAAGGACTAATTTGCTCTATACTAAACTCTATATAGTCTACTTTTTCTTTAGTAGAAAATAGATCCTCATTGGTATAAGCTAATAGTACTTTATCTGGGAAAATGTAAACATTAGAAGGTAAAGCTAATACTCCGTGTTTATCTTTCAACTCTTGCGCATAGCTAAGTTTAGGTTCTATTAAAGTCATTAAATTACCCCAATTCTTAAAAAGCTTTTTAGTAGGGATTAATTCTCCTGTAGTAAAATCAAAAATAAGGCTGAATTTAGAACTATATCCGTGGGCTCCACCTGCGAAAGTATAGTATTCTACAGCGTTTGCATAAATAGTCTTATTAGTAAAAGTATTTTGTACCTCTACTTCTGCTTTCCATGGAATAGTATCATCTGGAAATTGAACGATAAACTGTTCATAGGTCTTTATAAAATCCTTAACTAAAGAATCATAGGAGGTAATATGGGTTAAATCTGCTTCAAAAGACATCAAATCAGCAATAGTATCTAATGTAATTGTATTGATGGCTGTATTGGCAATATTTTGCGGTGAGCTGATAATAGGTACATTAATGGATATACTTGTACATTCTAAATCTTGACAGCCAGTATTTGCCTTGGCTTTAAAGGATTGTTGTTCTATTACTAATCCTGGATCAACTTTGTTTTCACAACTCATAGCAAAAGCTGCAAAGACAATAAAAAGGAAAATCTTTTTCATAAAAATGGTTTTACTACAAAGCTATATAAATTAAAATCAATTATGGCTTATAAAACAAAGTTTAGAACATGAAGTGCCTTAGTTTTCTAGCTAAGAGAACAGGGAGATTATAAGAGAAAAATGTAAGAGGATTAGGTGGTGGTATTTATAAAATTTAAAAAGATAGACAACTTAGCTTTCAAATAGGAAAGTGATTCTAAAAAAGAGTAAATTTGCTATGTTTGAATAATAATCATAAGTTAGTTGAGTTCAAAGAACAAATAGAAGTAAAGCACAATGATAGTAAAGACTAAAGCAATCGTGTTAAGTGCTTTGAAATATCAAGAGAAAGGATTGATAGTAAAGTGCTTAACTAAAGAGGTTGGTGTACAGACCTTTTATGTGCCCAATGCGTTCTCAAAAGGTAAATCCACACAAAAAATTGCATATTTCCAACCATTGATGAATTTGGAAATTGAGTTTACTTTTAAAAATAAAGGAAGTATGGAATACTTTAAGGAAATTAAAGTAGGACATGTATATCAATCTATTTATTATGATTTTTATAAAAACAGCATTGCTATTTTTGTAGGAGAGATTTTGCATAACTCCATTACTCTTCAGGAGAAAGATTTGGCTTTCTTTGATTATATAGAAACAGCTTTACTATGGCTTGACACCCATGATAATCCAAGTAATTTTCACTTAATCCTACTCATAGAGCTATGTAGGCATTTTGGTTTCTATCCCGATAGATCTAGTGAAGATTTAGAATATTTTAATTGGAGGGAGGGAAATTTTACCTCTTTACAAGACCTAGAAACCTTTGATAAAGAACAAACATACTTATTAAAGCGTTTATTAAATTTGACTTTTCAAGTAGAACAAAATGTTTTTAATAGCAAGGATAGAAAAAAATTACTAAACTTGTTGCTAATCTACTTTGAAGAGCATTTAAGTTCGTTCAAAAAACCCAAGTCATTGGAGGTTTTGTACGAAGTTTTTGAATAATTATTTACATTAAAGATTTTCCTACCAATTAATTAGCTAATTATTAGAGGAAATTGTTTAAATTCGCGAAATTGATAAAAAAATATTATAGTTAATAACGATGAGCACTAAATTTACAGAATACAAAAATCTTGATTTGTCAGGAGTAGCGTCAGAGATGCGCGAATTTTGGAAAGAACAATCAATATTTGAAAAAAGTATTAGTACAAGAGACGATAATAAGCCATTTGTGTTTTTTGAGGGACCTCCTTCAGCAAACGGAAAACCGGGTATTCACCACGTGATGGCTCGTGCGATTAAAGATATTTTTTGTCGATATAAAACACAAAAAGGTTACCAAGTAAAAAGAAAAGCTGGGTGGGATACACATGGTCTACCAGTAGAATTAGGTACAGAAAAAGAATTAGGAATTACCAAAGAAGATATAGGTACAAAGATCTCTATTGAGGAATATAACCAAGCTTGTAAGCAAACAGTAATGCGTTATACAGACTTGTGGAATGAGTTAACAGAGCAAATGGGGTATTGGGTAGATATGGAAAATCCATATATTACTTATAAACCTAAGTACATGGAGTCTGTTTGGTGGTTATTAAAACAGATATATAATAAAAATTTAATTTATAAAGGATATACGATTCAACCTTACTCACCTAAGGCAGGAACTGGTTTGTCTTCCCATGAATTAAATCAACCAGGTTGTTACAAGGATGTTACCGATACTACAGTTGTAGCTCAGTTCCGCGCTGTTCAAGAAAGCCTTCCAGATTTCTTAAGTGAATTTTCTGATGTAGACTTTTTAGCATGGACTACTACACCTTGGACGTTACCTTCGAATACAGCATTAACAGTTGGACCAAAAATTGATTATACTTTAGTTAAAACGTATAATCAATATACAGGACTTCCAATTACTGTAATTTTAGCTAAACCTTTAATTGGTAAACAGTTTAGTGGAAAATTCCAAAAAGTAGAAACAGAGCAAGAATTAGAAGCTTACCAAAATGGAGATAAGAAAATCCCTTACTTAGTAGTTAAGGATTTCAAAGGAGCTGATCTTATTGGTATTAAATATGAACAACTTTTACCTTATACCTTACCATACGAAAATCCAGAAAATGCTTTCCGCGTAATTGCAGGAGATTTCGTTACTACAGAGGATGGAACAGGGATCGTGCATACTGCTCCAACATTTGGTGCAGATGATGCTAGAGTAGCAAAAGAGGCTACTCCTGAGGTTCCAGCTATGCTTATTTTAGATCAAGAAGGAAACGCAGTTCCTTTAGTAGATTTACAAGGGCGTTTTGTTTCTCAAATGGGAGACTTAGCAGGTAAGTATGTGAAAAACGAATACTATGATGAAGGTCAAGAGCCTGAGCGTTCTGTAGACGTGGAAATTGCTATCCGTTTAAAAGAAGAGAATAAAGCATTCAAAGTAGAAAAATATGTGCATAGTTATCCACATTGTTGGAGAACTAATAAGCCTGTTTTATATTATCCATTAGACTCTTGGTTCATTAAAGTTACGGAAGTGAAAGACCGTATGTTTGAATTAAACCAAGATATTAACTGGAAGCCAAAGGCTACAGGAGAAGGTCGTTTCGGAAATTGGTTGAAAAATGCCAACGATTGGAACTTATCCCGTTCTCGTTACTGGGGTATTCCACTTCCAATTTGGAGAACTGAAGACAACTCAGAAGAGATCTTAATTGGTTCTATGGAAGAATTGGTTAATGAGATACAAAAATCTATGCAGGCTGGTATTCAAAAAACAAATCCTTTTGAAGGTTTTGTAGTTGGAGATAACAGTGAAGAAAACTATGATAAAGTAGACTTACATAAAAATGTAGTGGATTCTATTGTTTTAGTATCTAGTACAGGTAAGCCTATGTATCGTGAAGCGGACTTAATTGACGTTTGGTTCGATTCTGGTTCTATGCCGTATGCTCAGTGGCATTATCCTTTTGAAAATAAAGAATTAATTGATCAAAATAAGAGTTATCCAGCTGATTTTATCGCTGAAGGAGTAGACCAAACGCGTGGATGGTTTTATACTCTACATGCTATATCAACTTTAGTATTTGACACGAATGCTTATAAAAATGTTGTATCTAATGGACTAGTATTGGATAAGAATGGCTTGAAAATGTCTAAGAGTTTGGGTAACACAGTAGATCCATTTGAGACACTTCAGGAACATGGACCTGATGCAACTCGTTGGTACATGATTTCAAATGCTAATCCATGGGATAACTTGAAATTTGATTTAGAAGGAATAGTTGAAGTAAGAAGAAAGTTCTTTGGAACGTTATACAATACGTATAATTTCTTTGCTTTATATGCTAATATTGATGGTTTCTCTTATAAAGAAGAAGACATTGCTATAGAAGATAGACCAGAGATAGACCGTTGGATTCTTTCTGAGCTAAATACTTTAGTACAAAGAGTTGATGAATTTTATAACGAATATGAGCCTACAAAAGCCGCTCGTGCTATTTCCGAGTTCGTTTCTGAGAACTTAAGTAACTGGTATGTTCGTTTATGTAGAAGAAGATTCTGGAAAGGGGAATATGGACCAGATAAAATTGCTGCTTACCAGACTTTATATACTTGTTTGTTAACAGTAACGAAACTTTCGGCTCCGATTGCGCCATTTTTCATGGATAAGCTTTACAAAGATTTAATCTCTGTAACGAATAAAGAATCTTTTGAATCTGTACATTTGGCTAACTTCCCTGAGTTCCAACCACAATTGGTAGATCTAGGGTTAGAGAGTAGAATGCATAAAGCGCAAATAATCTCCTCTTTAGTTTTATCTTTACGTAAGAAAGAGATGATTAAGGTTCGTCAACCATTACAAAGAGTAATGATTCCTATCTTAGATGAGAGCCAACGTCAAGAAATCTTGGCTGTTGCTGATCTTATCAAAGCAGAGGTTAACGTAAAACAGATAGAGTTATTAGACGATGATTCAGGTATCTTAGTGAAAAACATTAAACCTAACTTTAAGACTTTAGGGCCTAGATTTGGTAAAGATATGGGCTTGATTTCTAAGAAGATACAAGAATTTACTCCAGAGGATATTAGTTTAATTGAAAAAAATGGAGAAATTGTAGTTAATTTAACAGAAAAAAGTATTATCTTAACATTAGAAGATGTGGAAATCACTTCTCAAGATATAGAAGGATGGTTAGTTGCTAATGAAGCTGGTCTTACAGTGGCATTAGATATTACTATAACTCCTGAGTTAAGAGATGAAGGTATAGCACGTGAACTTGTTAATCGTATTCAAAATATTAGAAAAGATTCTGGTTTTGAAGTTACAGACAAGATTAAGATTACTTTAGAAGAACAAGAAGATATTAAAAAGGCGGTTTTAGCCAACCAAGAATACATAAAATCTGAGACGCTAACAAGTGAATTAGATTTTGTTCCAAGTCTGCAGGAAGGAATAGAATTAGAATTTGATGAGCTAAAAACGCGTGTAGTGGTTATTAAATAATTTAGTTATGAGAGAAGTTAATGAATTAGTTAGATACTCTGATGCGGAATTAGCAGATTTTAAAGAGCTGATTCAGGCAAAGATCTTGAAAGCACAAGCAGATTTAGAATTGATTAAAAGTGCCTACATGAATGATTTAAACAATGGGACGGATGATACCTCACCAACGTTTAAAGCTTTTGAAGAAGGTAGTGAAACTATGTCGAAAGAGGCAAATTCACAATTGGCAATCCGTCAAGAAAAATTCATCCGAGACTTGCGTAATGCATTGGTAAGGATTCAAAACAAAACCTATGGTATTTGTAAAGTAACAGGAAAATTGATCGATAAGGAACGTTTAAAACTTGTTCCTCACGCAACAATGAGTATTGAGGCAAAGAACCTACAACGTTAGTAAAATATAAAGACGCTCTTTTAAAGAGCGTTTTTTTTTTACCTTAAAATAATTTACATTTGCTTTTGTAAATAATCGAAAATGTCATTAAAAAGAGCTGTCCTACTTGTTGTTGTAGTATTGATATTAGATCAATGGTTGAAAATTTTTATAAAAACAAATTTCTTATTAGGGGAGGAGTACTATGTAGCGGATTGGTTTAGAATTCATTTTATTGAAAATGACGGTATGGCATGGGGAGTTGAGTTACCCGGTAATTATGGGAAATTAGCCTTAACTCTTTTTAGAATTGTTGCAGTATGTGGAATTGGTTGGTGGTTAGTAGACTCGGTTAAGAAGAAAATGTCTAATTATTTAATTATCGCTATTTCTCTTATTTTAGCTGGGGCGATTGGTAATATTATTGATTCTGTTTTTTATGGAATTATCTTCAATGATAGTACACATCAATTAGCAAGTATTTTTGCTCAAGATCCATATGGTACTGTATTTCATGGTAAGGTTGTAGATATGTTCTATTTTCCTATTTGGAAGGGGTATCTACCGCAATGGTTACCTATATGGGGAGGAAGTTATTTCACTTTTTTTAATGCAATATTTAATTTAGCAGATGTTGCTATTTCAGTGGGAGTCGGAATATTAATAGTCTTTAATAAAGTTATTTTTAAGAAATAAGCAAAAGGGGGTATCTACATTAGATACCCCCTTTTTTATGGAACTAATTTAATTGCTTTAGAATATGTTCAATTGCATAATCTAATTGTGGATCATCATCATTTAAACGATCCATAAATGTGTTTTTAATGTAAATGTCTGGGCTTACTCCAGTCTTCTCTAGATTGTCCCCCTCTAAGGTGTACGTACCCCATGCTGGTAAGCGATATGAGGAGCCATCTACAAGACCTTTTGCAGAAGTGAATATAATCCATCTATAGGTTTGTTGGCCAATGATTGTACCTAATTTTAAAGCCTTAAATCCTTGAGCTGTCATTTCTGCATCACTTAATGAATACTCATTAATTAATAGTACAATTGGTTTACCACTAGGTGCGAAATTACTTTGTGGAGTCATTTTTCCTTCTCTATACTTCCACTGTAAGTATGGTCTTTGAGAAAGGAAAGCTAAAACCTTATCATGGACATTTCCTCCTGTGTTAAATCTTAAATCAAGAATCACTGCTTCTTTTCTATGTTCTTGAGCTACCATGTCTAATAGGAAAGAATCTAATTGATCACTCGACATGTTTTTCATATAAGAATAAGCTATTCTATTATTACTTTTTTGATCTACTCTTTTTTGATTGTCATGAATCCACTGATCATATAATAAAGCTTTATTTTTCTCAAATGTAATAGGATGTAGCTTTACAGTAAATTCCTTATGATCTCTAGTAAAAGTTAAGCTGATTTCTTGTTGAGTAGAAGCGAAACTAAAATATTTATCTCTATTTTGTTTACTATCTATTGCTTGACCATTTACTTTTGTCAAAACATCTCCTTTTCGAATATCTTTATCCGAAGCAAATGCAGGTGATTTCCTTAAGATATAATCTACCTTATATGGATTGTTTTTATCAAAGACAATTCCAGTTTCAGAAGTAATAAAGTTATCACTTGTTTTTTCCTCTTCTCCTTTGGAATTAAAGCCTAAGTGAGAGGATCCTAACTCTCCAAGCATATCGTTTAATAATAGGCGTAGATCTTGTCTGTTATTTACATATGGCAAGTAAGTAGCAAAATGATTTTTGGTCTCAAGCCAATTAATACCATGGAAGTCTTCATCATAGAAGTTCTCTTCTACTCCAGCCCAAGTTTCATAATACATTTGATTAAACTCTTGTCCTAGGCTCTTGGTGAAAGAAAAATCTATATCAATAATTGTAGGAGTAGCATCTTTTAGATCAAAACGATAGATGTTTCTCCCTACCAATCCATATAGATCATTATCTCTTTGTTGTATATTATAAGCAGATTTGTCGAATACTTTTTGGCTTTTCGCCTCTTTAAAGTTCTCATAGGTCTTTTTATACAAGGCATATTTTCCATTATCCTGGTTAGAGGTATAAAAGACAATTTGCTTGTCATTTGTTTCAAAAACCGTCGGGGAATTTTGATTTCCAAATTGGTCACTCACTAATTCTATTCGATCTAAAATTCCATCCACATTAATGGTTATCATTTTTTGCGCAGTGGTGGTATTTTTATCTTTTTTAGAAGAAGTAACTTGAGCTGGGTTGTCTTTTGTTTGGAATAGATTATCAAACTTATCGGACTTGAAGTCTTGAGATAGCCAATCTACTGCAAAACGATAGATACTTGGTTTAACCATTCCCATTGGGTAAGAAGGATTTAATCGATCACTAGTAAAGTAAATATATTTTCCATCGGGAGAAAATATAGGATTACTTTCAGCCACACCTGTATTGGTTAGGTTGATTACTTGTTTTAAAGCAATATCATATACAAAAATATCTTCTTCGAAATTTCTTTTTGCAGTGTATAACACGTATTTACTATCTGGGGAAAAAGAAGGCTTTGAGTTTTGAAAAGCCCAAATTTCGTCTTCCACAATAGTAGTTGATTTAAAGGTAGTAAGGTCCATTAATACTACTCTGTCTCTTCCACTAAGATACACTGCTTTAGTAGCATCTGCATTTAAGCTTATATCTCGGTTATTTCGAAGATCAGAAGTGAGTTGAACTGGCTGACTATCCTTAGTAACATCTATTTTAAACCAATTTTGATACCCTTGATAGGTTTGGCTATAAAGTAGGGTTTGATTGTCCTTTAGCCATTTAACTTCCATTACTCTTTCACTTCCATCACTAATTTGCTTGGTGAACTCTCCCTTAATATCACTAACAAATAGTACGCCTCTTGAAACAAAGGCTATCTTTTTGTTATCTAATGCGACATCAAAATAACTTATTTGGTCTTTAGTGTTGTAGCTTTGTTGTTTGTCAATAGCTTTATTTTGATTTAACTTAATGGATAATGGTTCTACTTGTTTAGTTTGGGTATTCCAGATAAATAAGTCATAATCTTTTTCAAATATTATTTTAGAACCATCTGCACTTACAAATGGCCTACCTATAGAAGTATCAAAATTCGTTAAGGCAACGGACTTTCCATCTTTTAATTGAAATAGGTTATAATGCCCATTATTTTGATCTGAAATAAAGTAAATATTACCATATTTATCCACAGTTGGGTTAAAATCTTTTCCTTCATAAGTAGTTAAAGATTTAAAAGTATTAGTAGAAGGGTTATAAGAGTGAATATCTGGATTATTTTCTCCTTTATATCTTTTTCTCACCAATTGGTTTGCACTTTCTGTAGAATTAGTAAAGAGTAATTCTTTAGAAGGTGTTTCTATCATTGCGTTGGTATTATTAAAATAGTTTTCAAATAATGCAGTAGGAGTTGTACCTTCAATATCCACTTTATAAGAGGCAAAATTCTTATCTAAGTTAGAAGTAAAGTATACGCTATTACTATCCCAAGACCAGCTTTCTAATTGGTCATTGGCTTGGTGAAAGGTTAATTGCTGTATTGGACCTTGGGGAAGTGGCATAACAAATACATCGTTGTTGCCATATTGGTTAGAGTTAAATGCTAACCACTTTCCATCAGGGGAAACTCTAGGGTTTGTTTCCTCTGATGGAAGAGCCGTTAGGCGAGTTGCAATTCCCGTATCAAGTGGGGCTTGGTAGATATCTCCTTCAAAGCTAAAGTAAGCTGTTTTTCCATCTGGACTTAATGAAGGATTGGACATGAATTTAACTTGACTTTGGCCGAAAGAGGCTAAAGTCAAGGATAATGCCATTAGTGTTAGGGTGTTTTTTATCATTGGTTAATATTTTCACTAAACATAAAAATATTTTACATTAAAGTCTAGCCTTTAGCTAGTTATTTGATAAAAACTGCCTATCTATTTTTTAAAAATATAGGTTTGCTCTGGAGTAATACAATAATCTAAAGGAACGTCTAAATGAGAAACATCTTGAATACTCGGTTCGGCTTGGAAAAAGCTAAGGCCAACTTTTATTGTGTCTTTTGGGCATTGTTCTAAAAACTTATCATAGAAGCCCTTGCCATAGCCAATTCTATTTCCTTTTTGATCAAAGGCCAAAAGAGGGATAAATACTACTTCAATACTATCTTCTTTAACCTGTATACCATCTACAGGTTCTGGTATCCCATAAGAATTTTCCTTTATTCTTGTATTGTCTGTTAGAAGATAGTGCGATAAGGTAGAGTCTTGAAAATTGCTTTTGGATAGAATGACATTTTTGTCTTTTCCTGCTAATATTTGTAAAATATATTGGGTGTCTATTTCTTTTTTCTTTGCAATTGGCAAGAATAAGTGATAGTTGGTTTTATTCCAAATCGGTAGTTTTAGACTTTGATTTGCAATGTCTATACTTTGCTGCTCAATTTGATCTTGACTTAAATTTTCGCGTAATTCCTTGTATTTTAGACGTAATTGATCTTTTTGCATATTATATTATTTTAGATATATTGAAAATTGCATCCCCTTGGTATACAATAGGCGAATCATTGACATTGATAACATAACCACTAAAGGGTGCCTTTATTTTAAGGTTTTCCATACCATAAGGATCGGAAACCTCTGCTAATGTAGCACCTTTTTCTACATATGAGCCAATTTGTACTTGGTCATGTAGCAATCCAGACCTTTTACTTCTAACCCACTGTGCTTTTTCGATAATAATCATTTCAGTAGTATCTTTTTTAATAGTGAAGTGATCTGCTAACATATCGAAATGAGCTAAGAAGCGTTTTGTTCCTTCTACACCCATTTGTGAGACCTCATTATTAATATCTAAGGATTTACCTCCTTCAAAAAGGAGCATTTTCACACCTCGTTTGGCACACGCATTTCTAAATGAGCCTGCTATTTGGTTGGAATATAATAAGAAGGGAGGGTGAAAAATAGTTGCTAACTCTTCTAATTCTTTGTCTTGAGGAGCAATGCGTATTTGTGGTGCATTAAATCTACTTTGTCCACCTGCGTGGAAATCTATAGCATAGTCTACTAAAGGTAGAATAGATTTGAGTAAATGATAAGCAAACCTACCCGCTAAGGATCCATCCTTGCTACCTGGAAACACGCGATTCATATCTCTACCATCTGGAAACTCTCTAGATTTATTTATATAGCCAAATATGTTAATAACAGGAATACAGATAATAGTTCCTCTTTTAGGAATATTAATTTTTTTGTGAATAATCTGCCGAACTATATCTACTCCATTTAATTCATCTCCATGTAAACCTGCAGATAATAACACTGTAGGACCTTTGATTTTACTTCTAGAAACTATTACTGGAATTTCTAAGGAAGATGCAGTGTGTAGCTTAGCAATTTCCAAGTTAAGCTTTACAGTTTCACCTGGGGCTATGGAATGGTCTAATATCTTCATCGCTTTTTTAAGTGAAGATATAAAATCTAACTACATATAAGAATAGAAATAAAGGCTATTTCTTATTTTTTATTAGATAAATCTTCCTTTCTTTTCTGAATAAAACCACAAAAAGCTTATTTTGAAGAATAGAAAACTTGGGGTATTTTTGTGATAACTATTTTAATGATTATGGAACCATCACAAGCTTTAGCTCTTCAAATACAAACACTACCGAATGAACCTGGGGTTTATCAATACTATGATAAGGAGGATAAAATACTTTATGTTGGAAAAGCCAAGAATCTTAAAAAACGTGTAAGTTCTTATTTTAATAAAATCCACCAGGAAGGAAAGACAAATGTTTTAGTCAAGAAAATAGTATCTATTAAACACATTGTGGTTCCAACAGAAACGGATGCATTACTTTTAGAGAACAATTTAATTAAACGTTTACAGCCTCGTTATAACGTTTTATTGAAAGATGACAAATCTTATCCATGGATTTGTATAAAAAGAGAACCTTTTCCTAGGGTGTTTACTACTAGAAAGATGATTAAGGATGGTTCAGAGTATTTTGGACCCTATACAAATATAAAAACCGTTTATACCTTATTGGAGTTAATTAAAGAGTTATATCCTCTTCGTACTTGTAACTATGATTTGAGTATAGGCAATATTCGTTCCGAGAAATTTAAAGTGTGTTTAGAGTATCATATTGGAAATTGTAATGGACCTTGCCAAGGCTACGAAACAACTAGCCAATACGATCAAAAAATAACTCACATTAGAGATATTTTGAAAGGGAACTTTAAAGATAGTTTGAAGCAGTTTAGGACTCATATGCAAGAACTAGCTCAAAATATGGAATTTGAACAAGCTCAAAAGATAAAGGAGAAGATCGAGCTGTTGGAAAACTATCAATCTAAGAGTACCATTGTTAACCCTAAGATTAGTAATGTAGATGTCTTTAGTATTGTATCAGATAGTACAATGGCTTATGTGAATTTCTTACAAGTTTCCTATGGGGCTATTATCCGATCTCACACCATGGAGATAAAGAAAAAACTAGAAGAAACAGACACCGAACTACTAGAATTAGCTATTGTAGAGTTAAGAGAAAGATTCCAACTTAATTCTAAGGAAATCATTAGCCCAATTCCATTGGATTTAGGAGAAGCTTTAACGGTTACAATTCCAAAACTAGGGGACAAAAAAAGGCTACTTGAGTTATCTGAGCGAAATGCAAAGTTTTATCGAATTGATCAGCTAAAACAAATTAAGATTGTAGATCCCCAAAGGCATACTAATCGCATAATGGCGCAAATGAAAAAAGATTTGCGTATGAGTAAAGAGCCTAGACATATTGAGTGTTTTGATAACTCTAATATTCAGGGAACTAACCCTGTGGCTGCTTGTGTTGTCTTTAGAGATGGAAAGGCTAGTAAAAAAGAATATAGGCATTTTAATGTAAAGACAGTAGAAGGTCCTAATGACTACGATTCTATGCAAGAAATTGTTTACAGACGTTATAAAAGAGTTATAGAACAGGGATTAGACTTACCAGACTTAATTGTTATTGATGGAGGGAAAGGGCAATTAGGAGTGGCCTTAAAGAGTTTAGAGGAGCTAGGATTAAGAGGTAAGGTTGCCATTATAAGTTTAGCCGAACGTTTGGAGGAAATATTTTACCCAGGGGATAGTATTCCAATGTATTTAGATAAAAGAAGTGAAACGATGAAGGTTCTTATTCACTTAAGAGATGAGGCTCACCGATTCGGATTAAATTTTCATCGTGATCAACGAAGTAAGAATGCTATAACAAGTATACTTGATAATATTCCTGGAGTTGGTGAGAAGACAAAAATGACCTTAATGAATCATTTTGGTAGTGTGAAAAAGATAAAAGAGGCATCTTTAGAAGATTTAGAAAAAGTTATAGGAAAAGCAAGAAGTAAGTTGATTATCGATTTTTTTGAAGTAAATTAGAAGAAAATTAAAACTCTTTCCTGTGAGAATTCTTCTATTTTGTTTGTTTTTATGTATATCAACTAATATTAAAGCTTTTGGTCAAGATACTCTTGCTTTAAAAAAACCGAAAATTGGTCTTGTACTTAGTGGTGGAGGAGCAAAGGGTTTGGCACATATTGGTGTACTTAAAGTTTTAGAACAAAATGGAGTTGAAATTGATTATATAGCAGGAACAAGTATGGGGGCTATTATTGGAGGATTGTATGCTTCTGGTTATACGGCTCCCGAATTAGATTCCATTTTTAATGTTATTGAAGTTTCGGCTTTAATTAAAGATTATATTCCTAGAGTCTCTAAGTCTTTTTATGAAAAGAAGAACGATGAAATTTATGCATTAAGCTTACCATTTGAGAATTTTAAAATAGGCTTTCCCAAATCTCTTTCCCGTGGAATGTATAATTACAACCTGATGAATACATTACTTTCCCACGTAAGACACGTAAGAGATTTTAATGAGTTGAATATTCCTTTTTTATGTATTGCAACAGATTTAGAAAAGGGAGATGCGGTTATTTTAAATAGTGGTTATTTACCTCAAGCAATTCTTGCAAGTGGAGCTTTTCCAACTTTATTTGCTCCAGTAAAGATTAATGATGTAGACCTTTTAGATGGGGGAATTGTCAATAATTACCCTATTGAGGAGTTAAAAGCTATGGGGGCAGATATAATTATCGGAGTAGATGTTCAAGATGATTTAAAAACTGCCGATGAGATTGAAGGTGCTCAGGATGTATTATCTCAATTATCCAATTATTCTACTATCGCTCAAATGAAGGACAAATTTGCCTTAACAGATATTTATATCAAACCAAATATCTCCGGTTATTCTGTTGTTTCTTTTGGGGATGGAGCAGCTATTATTCAAACCGGTGAGGAAGCAGCCAATCAGGTTATAGATCAAATAAAACAGATAGGAACAAATAAAAGTATTTCTCAAACGCATTTTGTAGAAAAGACTTCTTTAGACTCAATTAATATCTCCGATATTAAAATTAGAGGACTTGAGCGCCTAACAAAACGCTATGTACACGGTAAATTAGGTTTTAAACCTAATTCTAAGATTACTTATACGGATTTAAGCGAAGGTATTACTCGTTTAAATGGAACAGAGAACTTTAGTAGTATTTCATATATTTTCGAACAAGATAAGGATAGTAGTAAAGATGTTTTAATCATGGATTTAGATGAAAATCCAATTAATACCTTTTTGCGTTTCGGAGTTCATTATGATGGACTCTATAAAACGGCAGCTTTGGTCAATCTTACAAAGAAGAATTTTCTTGCCAAAAGTGATGTGTTATCCTTAGATGTAGGGCTAGGAGATAATGTAAGGTATAATTTCAACTACTTTATCGATAATGGCTTTTACTGGAGCTTTGGAATCAATTCTAGACTAAGTAGTTTTGACAGGGAACTACCTTATGATTTATTGGTAAAAGCAATGGGTGGTAAATTAGATATTCCTAATGCTCCCCAAGACTTCTTTGTGAATTACTCTGATTTAGAAAATAGGCTTTTTGTGCAGTCTTCTTATGCACAGAAATATGTTTTGGGTATTGGGTTAGAGCATCGCTTCTTAGATCTTAGGAGCAAAACCCTAACGAGCTATAAACAACGTTTTGATTTTAGTCATTATTTAGGTGGTTTTTTAAATGTTATGATGGATTCTTATGATAATAAATATTTCCCTCGTAGTGGTTTTTTGGCTAAACTAGAATATAGAAACTTTTTTTACTCTAGTAATTATTTAGATGATTTTTCAAACTTTTCTACTATCAGTGGGCAGTTAGGAGTAGCAAGACGTGTTACAAGTAAGTTGAGTTTTGACTTTAAAGTGAGGATGGGTTCAATTATAGGACAACCACCAAGTATTGGTTTTGGGTATTATTTAGGAGGGTATGGTTTTGCAGACAAAGATAATATAATCCCTTTTTATGGTTATGACTTTTTAAGCTTAGGTGGGAATACCTATCTAATGTCCTCGTTGCAATTTGACTTTGAATTTTTAAAAAGGCATCATATTAACATGGCTGCCAATTTTGCCAATACTGGAGATGATATTTTTTCGGATTCGGGATGGAGTAACATCACAAAATATTCTGGTTATGCTATTGGGTATGGTATGCAAACCATAATAGGACCTATAGAAGCCAAGTTTACCTACTCTCCAGATACAGGGAGAACCTTCTTATTTTTCTCCGTAGGCTTTTGGTTTTAAGCCCAAGAAAACAGGGTGATTTTAGGAATATGTGAAAAATATTAGGCTAAAAATTTGGATAACTCAATATTATGTCTATTTTTGTTATGTTATGAAACTACAATGGGACGGTTTATTGGCTTATTTAAAGTTCCTCATCAAGAGAAATCCTGAATGAGGTAACATCTACTTATTATATTATTAACCAACCTTAATTATAAGTATTTATGCCTTTATATCATCACTTAGGGAAAATTCCCCCTAAACGTCATTCCGTATTCCGTAAGGAAAATGGGGAATTATATTATGAACAATTATTTGGAACAATTGGATTTGACGGAATGTCTACTAATATGTACCATATTCATCGGCCAACCCAGGTCAAAAAAATTCTGAAGCAATATAGTGTTGCACCAAAAATAGCTGTAGCTAACAATATCCAATCTTATCGTTTGAAAGGTTTCCAGATTAAACCTGAGAATGACTTTTTACAAAGCCGAAAACCAGTTTTAACCAATAGTGACTGTACCATTGTACTTGCGGCACCTAAAGAGTCTATGAAAGAGTATTTTTATAAAAATACAGATTGTGACGAATTGCTATTTATCCATAAAGGAGAAGGTACACTAAAAACAATGCTTGGTAACCTACCGTTTAAATACGGGGATTACTTATTAATTCCTAGAGGTATTATCTATCAAATAGAGTTTAGCACAACAGATAATAGGTTGTTTATAGTAGAAGCTACTAAACCTATTTACACACCTAAACGATACCGAAATTGGTTCGGCCAATTACAGGAACACTCTCCATTTTGTGAGAGAGATATTCGATTACCACAAGATTTAGAACCCATCGATCAAAAAGGGGATTTCTTAATCAAAGTTAAAAAACAAGGGGATATTTTCGATATGGTGTATGCTACCCATCCTTTTGATGTAGTTGGCTATGATGGTTATAATTACCCTTATGCTTTGTCTATTTTTGATTTCGAACCTATTACTGGTAGAATTCATCAACCACCTCCAGTTCATCAAACTTTTGAAAGCGATGGATTTGTAGTTTGTTCTTTTGTTCCAAGGCTTTACGATTATCATCCAGATGCTGTTCCAGCACCCTATAATCATAGTAATATTGATAGTGATGAGGTTCTCTATTATGTAGATGGAGACTTTATGAGTCGTAATGATATTGAGCAAGGGCATATCTCTTTGCATCCAGCTGGAATTCCTCACGGGCCTCACCCAGGGGCTGTAGAGAGGTCTATAGGGAAAAAAGAAACCCAGGAGCTAGCTGTAATGGTAGATACTTTTAAACCACTTATGGTATGTCAGGATGCTATGCAAATTGCAGACGATACTTATTATCAATCTTGGTTGGATCCTGAAAAGTAATTAACCACCCAAAAATTAACCATTTAAATTTAAAATTATGACTAGAGAAGTTAAATCCGTTGAGTTTGGCTTAGAAAAAATATTTGAGGGAGCACAAGATTTCTTACCCTTATTAGGAACAGATTATATAGAATTTATTGTTGGTAATGCTAAGCAAGCTGCTCATTTTTATAAAAGTGCTTTTGGTTTCCAATCTTTAGCTTATGCTGGATTAGAAACAGGAGTAAAAGATCGTGCTTCTTATGTGTTAGTTCAAGATAAAATACGAATTGTATTAACTACGCCTTTAACCGCTGAATCAGAGTTAAACGAGCATATTGTGCAGCATGGAGACGGTATTAAAGTTGTCGCTCTATGGGTAGAGGATGCTAGAGATGCTTATAAGCAAACAATTGCTCGTGGTGCCAAATCTTATATGGAACCTATTGAACAAGAGGATGAGTTTGGTAAAACTGTTCGTGCAGGTATATATACTTACGGAGAAACCGTACATATGTTTGTAGAAAGAAAAGATTATAAAGGAATCTTTCTACCTGGTTTTGTAAAATGGGAATCAGATTACAATCCAGAACCAGTTGGTTTAAAATACGTGGATCATATGGTAGGAAACGTAGGATGGAATCAGATGAACACATGGGTAAAATGGTATGAAGAGGTAATGGGGTTTGTTAACTTTCTATCTTTTGATGACAAACAAATTACTACAGAGTATTCTGCTTTGATGAGTAAGGTAATGTCTAATGGAAATGGTAGAATTAAGTTTCCTATTAATGAGCCTGCTCATGGAGTCAAAAAATCTCAAATTGAAGAGTATTTAGATTTTTATAACGGACCTGGTGTACAGCACGTAGCGGTTGCTACAGATGATATTATCAAGACTGTTTCTGCTATGAAAAATAGAGGAGTGGAATTTTTATCTGCTCCACCTCAAAGTTACTATGATGATATTCCAAGAAGACTTGGTGTACATATGGAAATAATGAAAGAAGACATCAAGGAATTGCAAAAGTTAGGTATTATGATTGATGCAGATGAAGAAGGTTATTTATTGCAAATCTTTACTAAACCCGTAGAGGATAGACCAACTTTATTTTTCGAAATAATCCAAAGAATGGGCGCAAGAGGATTTGGAGCTGGAAACTTTAAAGCACTTTTTGAGTCTATAGAACGTGAACAAGAAAAGAGAGGAACACTTTAATATTCAGTTAATTAAATATTAAAAACGGCTATTAAACAATCATTAATGTTAATTATCAGTTAAACACAAATGAGGGTTGTGATATTTTAAAAAAAGCTATACATTTGCACTCGCAAAAATAGGGTCGTCATAAGCTTTATTTGAGTGTAATAAATTTTTCATAATTTATAGTTTTTTGGTTGGTTAATAGCATAAAAACTCAGTCATTTGTTTGACTGGGTTTTTTTGTTTCTTACTTTTGAATAATTAATGCTACCAACTATGAAAAAATTTCTTACAATACTTTTTTTGGTGTGTTTTTCCTTACACACAAGTTTTGCACAAAATTCATTCAAGTCAGGGGAGTTTCTAAAATTCAAGATTAGCTACGGACTTCTAAACGCCGGTATAGCTACCCTAACTTTAAAAGATACTTTATTGGATGGTAGAAAATTAATTCATGCTGCTGGGCATGGATATACCACAGGTGTTCCCAAATTATTTTTCAAGGTAGAGGATGATTACCAAAGTTATTTTGAACAAGATAAGGTTACCCCATATCGTTTTGTTCGTAAAATTGACGAAGGAGGTTATACTAAAGACCAAGAGGGCTTCTTTAATTATTCTACAAATACTGTTCTTGTAAAAGATTATAAGAGCAATACAGAAAATATTTTCAATATTAACTACGGGGTACAAGATATTGTATCCGCTTTCTATTATCTTCGTGATCAACCAGAATTGAATCAACTTAAGAAAGGAGATTCTGTTGAAATTGATATGTTTTTCGATCAGGAAACATTTCGATTTAAACTTGAATTTTTAGGAGAAGACGTGATTAGAACACATTTTGGTAAAGTGAAGGCTTTGATGTTTCGTCCATATGTTATGGCCGGACGTGTTTTTAAAGCAAAAGAGAGCCTTACTATTTGGGTATCCAAAGATGCAAACAAAGTGCCTCTTCGAATTAAAGCTAGTTTAGCAGTTGGTTCTTTAAAGGCAGATTTAGTGGAATACGAAGGTTTAATGTCAGATTTAGAAATCGAATTAAAGTAAGATGGAAGAAAAAATATTAAGTGAGCTTAATGCTAAGTTTGATGCAATCGGTCAAAAGACCCAGACACATCTACAGGGACTATTGTATTCTACCCCTTTAACCTATTGGGATTATATTCAGGTCGATTCTTTATTGTCTTTACAAACCCAAAGGAGTACTTTACCTGATGAGATGGTCTTTATTGGCTATCATCAGATTAATGAGCTTCTGTTTAAAATGATATTATGGGAGATAGATCAATTAGCTGTTTTTGAAAAGGTTACTGCTGAGGTATTTATCGATAAGTTAGGACGTATATCTAGGTATTTTGATATGCTTACTTCTTCCTTTTCTATTATGGAAAATGGAATGGATAGGGAGCAATACCTTAAGTTTCGAGACACTCTAACTCCTGCGAGTGGCTTTCAAAGTGTGCAATATCGCTTAATTGAATTTGGATCAACAAATTGGAAAAATTTAATTGATAAGCGTTTTACTGATAGAATTGACTTAAATTGCAGTGCTGAACAAGGCTTTGATTATTTGTACTGGCAAGCTGCTGGAAAAAATTATCAAACGCAAGAAAAGTCTTTTATGCTTAGTTCTTTTGAAAAGAAGTATAAGAAAGTTCTGATTAATGCCATGAAAGATTATGAAAAAACAAATTTATGGCGGAAATTTGTGGAATTACCTCTAGAGGTTAGGCAAGATCCAAAGCTTATTGAAGCTATGAGGCATTATGATAAGACAGTGAATATTACTTGGGTTTTAGGACATTACAGGGCAGCTGTTAAATATTTGGAAGGACCGCAGGGACCAAAAGAAGCTACCGGAGGAAGTGATTGGAAAAAATATATGTTACCTAAATACCAAAAAAGAATTTTTTTTCCTGAATTATGGAGTGAAAAAGAGAAGGAGACCTGGGGGGAATAGAATAAAAATTTAAAAATAAAAGAAAAGTTTTGAAACAATTTATAATCGTATTTTTAGTGGCTCTTACCATTGTTTCATGTAAGAAACAAAATCAAGAAGATAGTACAGAATTAGAAATTGATATGGATCACTCTCCTGAAGTTGTAGCGGAAGTTTATGGCTTTAGTTTAAATGATTTTGAAATAGTAGAAGATACTATTAGAAATGGAGATAGTCTTGGAAAAATTTTTAGTCAAAATAATTTAAGTGCTGGGCAAATACATGCTATAGTTGAAAAGGTAAGTGATACAGTAAATGTGAAGAATATCCGTGTAGGAAAACCATATAGTATTGTAAAAAACAAAAAAGATAATAAATTGGCAGCATTTATCTACCATCCAAGTATTGCTGGCTACCAAGTAATCGACTTGAGAGATTCTATTACTGCTTATACAAAAACATACCCTGTTACTTATAAAAGACGTACTATTGCATCCAATATTGAAGGATCATTATCAATGAGCTTGAATAAGCAAGGGGCTGAAGAGGCATTAGCTGTTAGAATGTCTCAAATTTTCGCATGGTCTATTGACTTTTTTAAACTACAACCTGAAGATAGGTTTGCGGTTACTATTCAAGAAAAGTATATTAATGATACGGTTTATGTAGGTATTTCTAAGATTGAGGCTGCTTATTTTAATCACAGAGGTAAGGATTTGTATTCCTTCCCTTACCAAAGACCTAATACACAAGGATTAGAGTATTATGATGAGGAAGCTAGACCTATGAAAAGTATGTTTTTAAAAGCTCCATTAGAGTTTTTTAGGATTACATCACGTTATACCAAAAAACGTTTTCATCCTGTACAAAAAACATGGAAGGCTCATAATGGAACAGATTACGCAGCTCCAACAGGAACCCCAATTATGTCAACTGCTTCGGGAGTTGTAGAGCGTGCAGGGTATACAGCTGGAAATGGTAATTATGTAAAAGTGAGACATAACGGAACTTATTCTACTCAATATTTACATATGTCAAAAATATTAGTAAAGAAAGGACAATACGTTAACCAAGGCCAGACAATTGGTCTAGTAGGAAGTACTGGGTTAGCTACTGGTCCACATGTTTGCTATAGATTTTGGAAAAATGGAGTACAAGTAGATCCTTTGTCACAAGTTCTACCTAACTCTGATCCAATGGATAAAAAAGATATTCCTGCATATAAAGAGTATATTGCTCCTTTAAAGGTAGAATTAGATGAAGTTATTAAAACTAAATTTTCTCAAAAATAGATAATGTTGAAAAATATTAATCCATCCACAACAAGTGCTTGGAGTGAATTGCGTAAGCATTTTGGTGATATGGAGTTTATACAAATGCAAGATTTATTTGCATTAGACTCTGAAAGGACGCAAAAGTTTCATTTGCAAATGGATTCCTTTTTGTTAGATTATTCTAAGAATAAAATAACGGAGCAAACTTTAGATTTACTAATTCAGTTAGCAGATCAAGTTGGTCTTAAGGATGCAATTGAGAAGATGTTTAATGGCTCGAAGATTAATGTTACAGAAGATCGCGCGGTTCTACATACTGCTTTAAGAGATTTTTCAGGTATTTGTGATGTTACTGTAGATGGAGAAAATGTAGTAGAAGATGTATGTGAGGCAAGGCAGAAAATAAAGGAGTTTACTCAAAGTGTACTATCGGGAGAATATAAAAGTAGCACAGGTAAAAAATTTACAGATGTTGTAAACTTAGGAATTGGAGGATCTGATCTTGGACCTAAAATGATTGTAGAAGCATTAGCTAATTACAGGAATGATTTAGGTGTTCATTATATTTCAAACATAGATGACGATTATTTATATTCTGTCTTAAAGGGACTTAACCCTGAAACTACCTTAATTTTAATTGTTTCAAAAACCTTTACTACACAAGAAACAATTGCCAACGCCCAAAAACTAAAAAATTGGTTAGAATCCAATTTACAGGGAGATATTTCTGCTCATTATGTTGGTGTAAGTGCTGATATACAACAGGCTATTGACTTTGGTGTAAAACAAGAGAATATCTTTCCAATGTGGGATTATATTGGAGGGCGTTTTTCTTTATGGAGTTCCGTAGGTTTATCTATTTCTTTAGCAGTAGGATACGACAATTTTGAATCTCTTTTAAAAGGAGCATATAAAATGGATCAACATTTTAGAAATGCAGATTTTAGAGAGAATATGCCTGTTATTATGGGGCTTCTGAGTGTATGGTACAATAACTTCTATAATTATGAGACAGAAGGAGTAGTTCCTTATAGCGAATTATTAAGTAAGTTTCCTGCTCATTTACAGCAAATGATCATGGAGAGTAATGGTAAAGATAAAAACAGGGATGGTTTTCCAGTTAATTACCAAACAGGAACCTTAATTTGGGGTGAAGTAGGAGTTTCGGCACAACATGCTTTTTTTCAACTATTTCATCAGGGTACTAAGGTAGTTCCGGTGGATTTTATTGGCTTTATTGCTCCTTTTTATGCAGAAAATTCGAATCATGACATCTTAATGAGTAATTTTTTCGGACAAACTGAGGCATTACTCAACGGAAAACGTGGACATAAGGTAGATGAAAGTGAGTTGGAAATGTTAAAATATTTCAGAGACTTTGAAGGGAATAAGCCCTCAAATACCCTATTAATTGATGCTTTAACACCAGAGAATTTAGGGATGTTAATCGCACTTTATGAACACAAAACATATGTGCAAGGAATCATCTGGAATATATATAGTTTCGACCAATTTGGGGTGGAGTACGGTAAGGTTTTAGCAAAGAATATTCAAGAGGAAATCAAATCTAAAGTGGTAGGTAAACACGATGGTAGTACGGAGTTTTTACTTAATTATTACTTAAAGCGATAAAATGTTAATTTTTTTCACTGCTAGGACTGTTAAAAGTTAAAATTTAATATTGGCATAATATTAGCTAGGGGGTTTTTTGTACCTTTGCGGTGAAAATAATTTATCACTTACACTTTTACAATGAAAAACTTGAAGAACTGGATGATTACGGCAGTAATGGTTTTTACTACGGCATTCGCATTTTCACAAAACAAAGTTACTGGTGTTATTGTTGATGGGGAGTACCAAGAAGGTTTACCTGGAGCAACAATTCTAGTAAAAGGAACACAAATTGGAACTTCTACAGGGTTAGATGGGGAGTTTGAGTTAAATGTTTCTGAATCAAAGGGAGAGATCGTTATCTCTTTTGTTGGTTACAATTCTCGTACAGTTGCCTATACGGTAAATGCAGAGAAAATTGCTAATCTAGGTACTATTGTTCTTTCTACAGATGAGAACATGCTAGATGACATTGTTATTATGGGTGTTGCAGACGTTGCACAAGACCGTAAAACTCCTGTAGCTGTTTCTACAATTAGAGCTGCAGAGATTCAAGAAAAACTTGGTTCTCAAGAATTTCCTGAAATTTTAAACACAACTCCTTCTGTTTACGCTTCTAAAGGTGGTGGAGGATTTGGAGACTCAAACATTAATATTCGTGGTTTTGATCAAAGAAACATCGCTGTATTAGTTAACGGTATGCCAGTTAACGATATGGAAGGTGGAGCTGTTTATTGGTCTAACTGGGCTGGATTATCTGATGTTACATCAGCTATGCAAGTTCAAAGAGGATTAGGTTCTTCTAAAATTGCGATTTCTTCTGTTGGAGGAACAATCAATATTTTAACTAGAACTTCTGACGCTCGTGAGGGTGGTAGTATTTCAGCAGGTGTAGGTAACAATAATTACCTTAAAACAACTGCTTCTTATAATACAGGTATTTTAGAAAATGGACTTTCTGCTTCTGTTTTAATGGGGTATACTCAAGGAGATGGATATGTAGAGGGAACAGGTTTTGAGTCTATCAACTATTATTTAGGATTAGGATACAACTCTAAAGATGACCGTCACAAAGTTCAATTTACATTCACAGGTGCTAAGCAAAATCACGACCAACGTTCAACGTCTGTGTCTATCGCTAATCACAAAATGTGGAATAATGGTGGGATTAACAAACGTTTTAACCCAGATACTGGATTTTACGATGGAGACCGTTTTAACTTCAAAACGAACTACTACAATAAACCAGTAGCATCTATTAACTATGATTTCGCTATTAACGAAACATGGAACTTAGGAGCTGTAGTTTACGGATCTTGGGGACGTGGTGGAGGAACTGGAACTATTGGTGGTGGACCAAACGGTTACAGAGACTTCGGTACTGAAGTAAGAGATGCAAACGGACATATGCGTTTTGATGATATTGCTGCATGGAACAGAGGAGAAGTTATTGCTGATTGGAATAACACTTCTAATACTTACCGTTCTCCATATGCAGGAGCTGAAGAAGGTTACTATATTTCTGCTTTCAACAGTAAAGAATCTGCTACACAAGGTGGATGGGCTCGTCGTTCATCAATCAACTCTCATGACTGGTATGGAACAGTAATTAATATGAATGCTAAAGTAAATGAAAACTGGACAGTTGACTTTGGTTTAGATGGACGTATTTACAAAGGTTACCACTTCCAAACTTTAGATAATTTATTGGGAGGACAAGGATATGTTGTTAACAATAACAGAAACAACGGTGGTCAAAACTATATCGTAAGCAGTACTTACCCTGCTCACGCTACATTAAATCCATTTGCTCAATGGAATAACAGAGAGAAAGTTGGATACCATAATGATGGTAACGTTAAATGGTTAGGAGGATTCGGACAAGTAGAGTATTCTAAAGATGATATCTCTGTGTTTGCTCAAGGATCTATTTCTAATCAATGGATGCAAAGAATTGATTATTTCAACTACGACCGTTCAACAGCTAAAGGTGCTGAAGACTACAAAACAAACTGGAAAAGTATTTCTGGAGGTAGTATTAAAGGGGGAGTTAACTACAATATTACAGAGGTTCACAATGTATTTGTTAACGCTGGATACTTCTCTCGTCAACCATTTATGAACAATGGTGTTTACTTAAACAATACCAATACAGTTAACCCTAACTTAACGAATGAGAAAGTATTAGGATTTGAGTTTGGATATGGATTAAGAACAGACAGAGTTAGAGCTAACTTAAACTTATACCGTACTTCTTGGAAAGATAGAGTTACTCGTGCTACAGGACGTTTTGATACAGATGAAATCGGAAGTAATGGTAAACCAGTTCAAGTTAATGGTTATGCTACTTTAACAGGAGTAGAGCAAATCCACACTGGTATGGAGATGGATTTCTTATACAACCCAATCGATAGATTAAATATTACTGGATCATTCTCTTGGGGTGACTGGAAATATGCAAAAGACGTAACTGGTACTTATTATAACGAGGATGATAATACTCCAATTTATGATAAAGATGGTAACTTAGAAACTAAAACATTATATATTAACGGAGCAAAAGTTGGTGGTGCACCACAGTTAATTTTCAACTTAGGAGCTAACTACGAGATCGTTCAAGGATTAAAAGTAGATGCTAACTACCGTTATAATGATAACTTCTATGGAACGCTAAACGTTGACGGAGCTTCAGACAGAGGTAAATCTGGGTCAATGCAATTACCTGCATTCAACTTAGTAGATGCTGGAATGTCTTACCGTTTACCTGTAGGAAAAGATAGATCAAATTCTGTTGTAATGCGTGTTAACGTAAACAACGTATTTAACACTACTTATATTACTACTGCTCGTACTAATATTCAGGTAGATGAAAAAACAACTGCTACTTGGAAAGGTATTGACGAAAGAAATGAGGTTATGTTCGGTGTTGGAAGAACATGGAACTTCTCATTACGTTACAACTTCTAATAGTTTAAAAATATATTTTAAAGCGGAGACCTAAAAAGGTCTCCGCTTTTTTTTTGACTCATCTAAAGATGTATCTTTAATGTTTAAAGTTGAGAAACACTATGGATAAGTATAAATTTGGCCCTACCGAGTTAATGGTGCCTAAAGTATGTTTTGGTGGTAATGTTTTTGGTTGGACTCTTGATAGTAAGGAATCCTTGTATTTACTAGATGTTCTTTATGAAAAGGGTTTGATCTTTATAGATACTGCTAATAATTACTCCCATTGGGCAGAAGGCAATAGTGGTGGAGAGTCTGAAGCTATTATAGGGAAATGGCTTAAGCAGACTCATAAACGCGAAAAAATGGTTATCGCAACTAAGGTAGGAGGTAAACTTAAGGCAGTAGAGAGAGGCTTGAGTCCGCAGGATATTAAAACTAATTTAGAAGCTTCCTTACAGCGCTTAAAAACAGACTATATAGATATTTACTTTGCACATCACGATGATCCTTTGTGTAAGCAGGAGTTAACTATGCATGCTTTTAATGATTGTGTTGTACAAGGAAAAGTAAGTTATTTAGGGGCTTCTAATTTTAGTGCCCAAAGAGTACAATCGGCAAATGCTATTAGTTTTTCTAATGGCTGGCATTCCTATAGTGTGCTACAGCCCTTATATAACCTCTACGACAGGGAGAAATTCGAAACAGAGTACCTTTCTATGGTAAGAGAGCAGAACATGGCTGTAATGAGTTATTTTCCGTTAGCTAGTGGTTTTTTAGCTGGAAAATATCAAGATAAGCAAGAATTAGTTGGAAATAAGCGTGCTGATATGCTTTCTAGATTTTTTACCCCTAGAGGTACACAGATTTTAAACGCTTTAGCTAATGTTGCAAAAAGGCTTGATTGTTCCATGGCTGAAGTAGCAATTGCTTGGCAGTTTACTAGAGAGGGGATAACAGTGCCTATTGTAAGTGTAACCAATGAGAAGCAATTACAAAGTTTGATTAATGCTTGTAGTTTAGTTCTAGATCTAGGTGATTTAGAAGAATTAAACTTAGCAAGTTCTTATAAATAAATAAGGCTACCTTTTACAGAGGTAGCCTTATTGTATATTAATTGATAGTTGATCCGTTGTCTACGTTATCCTGGTCAGGATTTACAAAAACAAGTTTACCATCTTTATCTTCTGTCATTAAGATCATTCCCTGGCTTTCTACTCCTCTTAATTTTCTAGGAGCTAGATTTGCTAAAACAGTTACTTTTTTACCAATTACCTGTTCAGGTGTAAAATGTTCTGCGATTCCAGAAACAATTGTACGTACATCTAAACCAGTATCTACTTTTAAAACCAGTAGTTTGTTTGCTTTAGGCATTTTCTCTGCTTCAATAATAGTTCCTACTCTAAGGTCTAATTTAGTGAAATCATCGAAAGTAGCTGTTTCTTTTTGTGCCTCAGGTTGCTTTAATGCAGCTTCATTAGCTTTTTTAGAATCTTCTAATTTTTGTAATTGTTTTTGAATTTCTTCATCTTCAATTTTAGAAAATAAGAGCTGTGCCTCTCCAATGGTATGTCCTGGAGTAATTAAAGCTTTATCTATAGCTATTTCATTCCACTGTAATGGAGTCTGTAAACCTAGAATGTTTTTTAATTTTGCAGCCGTAAAAGGTAAGAAAGGCTCACATAATGTACTTAAAGCACTAGCAATTTGTAAAGCTACATACATTTGTGTCTGTACTCTTGCTGGGTCTTCTTTAATTAATTTCCACGGCTCCTCATCTGCTAAATATTTATTTCCTAAACGTGCAACGTTCATCATCTCCATTTGAGCTTCACGGAATCTATATCTTTGGATAGAACTTTCAATTACACTAGGGTATGCTCTAAGTTCTGTAAGAGTATCTATATCCACTTGAGAAAACTCATTTGGTGTAGGAACAACACCTTGGTAGTATTTATTAGTCAATACTACTACTCGGTTGATAAAGTTTCCAAAAACAGCAACTAATTCATTGTTGTTTCTTGCTTGGAAATCCTTCCATGTGAAATCATTATCTTTTGTTTCAGGAGCATTTGCTGTTAAAGCATAACGCAATACATCTTGTTGTCCTGGGAATTCTTCTAAGTACTCGTGTAACCATACTGCCCAGTTTTTAGAAGTAGATAATTTATGTCCTTCTAAGTTCAAGAATTCATTTGCTGGTACGTTATCTGGCAAGATGAAACTTCCTTCTGCTTTAAGCATAGAAGGGAATATAACACAATGGAATACAATATTGTCCTTTCCAATAAAGTGCACTAGTTTAGTGTCTTTATCTTTCCAATATGGTTCCCAATCAATTCCTTTTTTCTGAGCCCATTCTTTTGTAGAAGAAATATATCCAATTGGAGCGTCAAACCATACATAAAGTACTTTTCCTTCTGCTCCTGGAACAGGAACAGGAATTCCCCAATCTAAATCTCTAGTTACTGCTCTAGGCTTTAAACCATCTTCTACCCAAGACTTAACTTGTCCATAAACGTTAGTTTTCCAATCATTTTTATGACCTTCTAAGATCCATTCACGAATAAAAGAATCATATTGGTCTAATGGTAAAAACCAGTGTTTAGTAGATTTTAAAATAGGTTCAGATCCTGAAATAGTAGATTTAGGATTAATTAAATCTGTAGCATTTAAAGAAGTTCCACATTTTTCACATTGGTCTCCGTAAGCTTCTTCATTACCACATTTAGGACAAGTACCGATTACGAAGCGATCAGCTAAAAACTGTTGTGCTTCTTTGTCATATAGTTGTTCTGTTACTTCTTCTATAAATTTACCATCATTGTACATTTTGGTAAAGAAATCTGAAGCAGTTTGGTGGTGAATAGAAGATGAAGTACGTGAATAATTATCAAATGAAATACCAAAATCTTCAAAAGATTGTTTGATAATTCCATTGTATTTATCAATCACTTGTTGTGGAGTAATACCTTCTTTTTTTGCTTTCATAGAAATAGCAACTCCATGCTCATCGCTTCCGCATATAAAAGCTACGTCTTTGTCTTGTAAGCGTAAAAATCTAGCGTATATATCCGCTGGCACATATACCCCTGCTAAGTGGCCAATATGAATAGGACCATTAGTATAAGGTAATGCAGCTGTTAGTGTGTATCTTTTAGGATCTTGTATCATAAATCAATTAAAGTTTTTCAAAAAAAAGATTTCAATATTTATGCAAAAATACGCATATCCATTGGAATACGAGTATTTTATTTTATCTATACGCCTTTCTTTGATTATAGAAATACAACATTTCTTAATTAAGCATTATTTTTTGTTTATCCCTTGCGTAGAATCACTCTTTTCTTGCATTGCTGCTTTGAGTTTTTCTTGCTGCTCTTTAAAGCTTTCATTACTTGAAGAAGAACTGTTTTTCTTTGTTCCATGCATTGGAATACTTACACTCTTGGAGTTGGAGTTAGAATTAGAAGTTTTCTTAGTAGTAGTTGGGGTTTGTTGACATGATAATGTCAAAGTCAAACTTAATAAAGCCAATAGTTTATATATATAATGCATCATACTATAATTTATTTAACAAGCATCGGTTTGCTTATGTACTTGGTCTAATTTTTTTTGTGCGTTTGTTCTAAGGAACATGAATACAAAGGTACTTATTAAACCACTAATCCAAAAAAGATATATCCCAAGGTGAAAACTGCCTTTCATGTGCTTATGGGAGGTCTGAGTAAAGTCACTATAACTAGTATAACAACCAGCCAATAAGGCTAGGATAAATAGTAGATATACAGTAGTTCCTACTTTTCGAGGTAATGTTACTTTACATAAAAGTAAAAAAAGAATATATGCAAGTTGCACTGCAAATAACAATAGGGAAGTTTGCCATATTGTTCGAAAAATAATGTATTCTTTATAGAATAAGTGGATGCTTATCTTTCCGATAAAAGACATTTGCTTTATAAGACTAGCACTTATAAAGCTTAGTATAACTTGCGTTAGACTTAAAATAATAATGTTTTTGAACATAGTTTAAGGTACTACCTCCCAGGTTTGATCTTTGGTAAATTTCAACTTAAAATTTTTACTTATATAAGTATTATGTGGGGTCTTATCTACTTTAAAAACAGAAAAGGGAGTTTGTTCTTTAAAAAGTAGTGTGGAGACCTGAGCAGATCTTTTGTTTTTATCTATGATTTGTAGATTACTATCTGGGGTTAACTTATAAACTAAGGTTTTTACCAAAATACGGTTGTTTCTCAATTTAACTATATAGGGATTGGCCTTTGGTGTAAGGGCGATTGTTGCAGTCCAAATAGTATCTTTTCCAAGCCATTTTTTTCTTGAGTCCTGATTGGAGAAGCTTATGTAGCCTTGTTTTTGAAGATCTTCATAAGTTGTGATTAGCTCTTTATCTTTGGATACCTTTAATCTTGTTTTACCGACAACAAAACCTGTAGATTCGTATAAAGGCTTTTCCTCTAGGTAAGTTTCTACAGCCTGATATGCAGCATCTTTGCTTAGTGTTTTTGAAGAGCAATTTAAAAATATGACACTTAATAATACATAAAGAAGTAAACTCAATTTTTTCATAATGACCCTGTTTTTGTTGGTACTGCTAATTTAGAAATAGTTTTTGGTAAATCAGATAGGCGCAAAAAAAAACAACGAGTCTTTTAAAAAATAAAAAACTCGTTGTTTGAGAGGCAGAGAATTAAGTAAAATTACTTAATCCAAAGTTCAATCTCTTTTTCTGCTATTTTTCCATTAGAATTCACCTTGATTGTAAAAGATGTCCTTCCTTGGATTAAAGCAGTTGTGATAAATAGTTTACCTTGTTCTGCATATATTGTACCTATATCGCTAGGGAAACTTTTAATAGTTACCGTTGCTAAAGCAACAGGAGTATCTGGATCAGAAATAATTTTTTCTAAATCTATTTCATACTCTGTTTCTGGTTTTAATATTAATTGGTTTGTTAAAATTTCAGGGGCATTATTGTCTTGGAAGAATGCCATTGAAGGGAACCAATAGTAGCCATTTTCTGGATTGATATTAGCCTTTTTATCTCCGTCTTTTAAGAAAATATCTGGACGTAAAGAAACTCCTGTATTGTCTAAGATTCTAACGTAGTTATAGCTAGCATCTGTACCAAATCCTAAGAATAAATCTAAAATTAGATGATCAGTTACTGGATCTACTTTAAGCCCTGAAGCATAAAAAGATAATGGTTTACCATTTTTGTCACTTCCTAGGTCATGAATTTGTTCAAAAGTACCATTTTGCGTATCAAACTTGATTACTGTTTTTGCTTTTGTCCAGTATAAGTGATCGGTTTGCATACTACTACTTAGGGAACCTGGGTTCCAAGCAAACCATGTAGCATTAATTGGAGCTCCTGAGATATCAAAATCTTGTTTATCCTCAATATCATAAGGATTTATTTTTTGAATTGTATTACCCATTGCCGCCCAAACTTGACCATGTCTATCTAAAACAACTTGGGTATAATTACCAGCTAATTGTTCTAAAACTGTATCCGTTGTAGTGTCAATAACAAATAATCCTTTTCCTTGTACAACAGCAAATACTTTATTATTTATATATACCATATTCCCAGTTTGCCCACTTAATCCTGCAATTTGGGTTGTCGTATGTATATTGTTTTTATCGCTAATATCTAAAATGGTAATTCCATTTAAAGTTGATAAGTATACTTTATCTTCATTTACTCCAACAAAGCTTCTCCCGTCTCCACCTATATCAGTGATCTTTTTAACAAGCTTAAAATCTTTGTCTGTTACGATTAATCTGTTTCCTTGTTTGGATAAGATAAAGTAATAATTGTTATATGCTCCAGCAACAGTCGATGTTACCCCTAATCTGTGTACTTCTACTTTGCCATCAGGTGTTTTAGTTTCTTCTGGTAAATCAGGAAATATATGAGATAGCTCTAAGTTATAAGTAGTTCCGTAGTTTGCATCTATATGATTTATGGAACCATATGCATGCCCAAACCAATCTTCATTTATAAAATAAAAACCATCAGGTTGTATTAGTGGAGTTGGTACATCATCAGGGACTAATTTGAAGTCACCATCAATATTAAAGTTGTCTTCGTTGCTACAAGAGCTTAGGCCTAAAGCAGCTCCTAAGCAAAGAAGCGGTAAAATAAATTTAGTTTTCATTGTTTTTTAGGGTTGATATTTTTGTAGGGCTAAGGTATTAACAATAGTTGATTAAGCCAATTTTTATTAGAGTGTTTTCACCCTTAACTTAAATAGGAAATCTTTCAGAGTAGGGTAGTAATAGTGTCATTTTTAGGCAGTAAGATTTTGCTTTGTTACAATTATGTTGTTAAGATCATTAATAGATATTGAGTATAAAAGTATTTATGTATTTTTAGTATCTATTCACTAAACCCATTTTAAATGAGAAAAATTGTATATGTAGTTTTTTTAGGAACTATTGCTTTTTTCGGCTGTCAGAATAAAACTAGCCAACCCAATACCAATACTTTAGATTCAAAGAATATTGCCTCTTTAGAACTTAGTATAGAACAAGCCAATAAAATTATTGAGTTACCCTTAGGATGTATCGAGTTAGAGTATCCAAATAAACTTGGTCAAGTATTAGATAGTGATGCTGACTTAAAGTCGCCAAAAGAGTTGCGCCCTATTTTTTATGGCTGTTTTGATTGGCATTCCTCTGTTCATGGATTTTGGTCCATTGTTACTTTAATGCAGCAATTTCCAGAAATTGATCAAGATGGTAGTATACGTCAAAGGCTAAATGACATCATTACTCCTGAAAATTTACAGGTAGAAATGGCTTTTTTTCAACAACCTTATAATAAGAATTTTGAGCGTACTTATGGATGGGGTTGGTTTTTACAACTACATCAAAGCTTAGCAAAGTGGGAAGACAAGGATGCACAAAGATGGAGCGCTACCTTAAAACCACTAGCTGATTTATTTGTAGAAAAATATATCGAATATTTACCTAAAGTAAATTATCCTATTCGAACAGGTACCCATGATAATACTGCTTTTGGTCTTTCTTTAGCTTTAGAATATGCAAAACAGATGGACTTAAAAGATTTTGAGCAAGTATTATTACATACAGCAAAAAGGTTGTATAGTGAGGATGTAGACTGTAATTTAGCTTACGAGCCAAGTGGACATGATTTTTTATCTCCTTGTCTACAAGAAGCTAAGTTAATGAGTGAAGTCCTATCTTCAGAGGAGTACCCTGTATGGCTTGAACAATTTTTACCAGGTATTTTTACACCAGAATTTACCATTGAAGTTGCTAAGGTTAGCGACAGAACAGATGGACATCTAGTTCATTTAGATGGACTTAATTTCAGTCGAGCAAATGCTTTGTTTGTAATTGCAAAAAAGGTTCCAAGTATAGCTCCTAATTTGACTACTCTTGGGCAGAAATCTTTTCAAAGTGCTTTTGGCAATATAAGTGGGGATGATTATATGGGAAGCCATTGGTTAGGTACCTTTGCTTTATATACTCTAGTAAATCAGTAATATAGTAGATCATATATAAAATAAAAAGAGTCTCACTAGTGAGACTCTTTTTGTTATTAGGGAATGCTATTGCATTTTCTTTAACCAATTTTTCATTGAAACTTCATTTTCAATGATATCTTTTAGATCCTTGATGGCAACACGATCTTGTTTCATTGTGTCACGGTGACGAATAGTTACAGTATTGTCTTCTATTGTTTGGTGATCCACAGTAATACAGAAAGGTGTTCCTAATGCATCTTGTCTACGGTATCTTCTTCCAACTGCATCTTTCTCATCGTAAGCAACAGTGAAATCCCATTTTAACTCATCAATTATATTGCGAGCTATTTCTGGTAATCCATCTTTTTTAACAAGAGGTAAGATAGCTGCTTTAGTTGGCGCTAAAACAGATGGTAATCTTAATACTGTTCTAGTTGAACCGTCCTCTAGGGTCTCTTCTACTAAAGATTTAGAGAAAATAGATAAGAACATACGGTCTAAACCTACAGAAGTTTCAACTACATAAGGAACATAAGAAGTATTTGTTTCGTTGTCGAAGAACTGTAATTTCTTTCCTGAAAACTCTTCATGAGCTTTTAAGTCAAAATCTGTTCTTGAATGGATTCCTTCTAATTCTTTGAAGCCAAATGGGAAGTTAAACTCTATATCAGTTGCAGCATTAGCGTAATGTGCTAATTTTTCATGATCATGGAAACGGTAATTCTCTTCACCCATACCTAAAGATAAGTGCCATTTATAACGAGATTCTTTCCAGAATTCGTAGTACTCCATTTCTGTTCCAGGTTTAACGAAGTATTGCATTTCCATTTGTTCAAATTCACGCATTCTGAAAATGAATTGTCTTGCAACAATTTCATTACGGAAAGCTTTTCCTGTTTGAGCAATTCCAAAAGGAATCTTCATACGTCCTGTTTTTTGAACGTTTAAGAAGTTAACAAATATACCTTGAGCTGTTTCTGGACGTAAATATAAATCCATAGCAGTGTCTTGTGAAGCTCCTAGTTTTGTACCAAACATTAAGTTAAACTGACGTACTTCTGTCCAGTTTTTTGAACCTGTTTCCGGATCTGCAATTTCTAATTCTTCAATTAAAGCTTTTACATCTTGTAAGTCTCCTGAATCCAGTCCAGCAGCCATTCTTTCTAAGATTTGTTTTTTCTTAGCTAAATATTCTACTACTCTTGGATTTGTTTGAACAAATTGTTCTTGGTCAAAAGATTCTCCAAAGCGTTTCTTAGCTTTTTCAATTTCTTTTTGTGCTTTTTGATATAATTTTTCACAGTAATCTTCAATAAGAACATCAGCTCTATATCTTTTTTTACTGTCTTTATTATCAATTAAAGGGTCGTTAAATGCATCTACGTGACCAGAAGCCTTCCATGTGGTAGGATGCATAAAAATTGAGGCATCAATTCCTACAATATTTTCGTGCATTTGTACCATGGATTTCCACCAGTACTCGCGAATATTTCTTTTTAACTCTACACCGTTTTGAGCGTAGTCATATACTGCGCTTAAACCATCATAAATTTCGCTTGATGGAAAAATATATCCATACTCTTTAGCGTGCGAAATTACGTTTTTAAAAATATCATCTTGTTTTGCCATAATGCAAAAATAGTAAAAGAGTTTAAGATTAAAAATGTCTTGAGCTCATTTTGTTATATGTGAGAGTGAAGTTTTCCACAATGGACCTTTTTTGAGCCAAAAACCTAGTATTTGCCTCTATTTTGGGTGTTTAAGAAAAATAAAGCCTATTGAAAAGGACTTCAATAGGCTTTATTTTATCTATATTTTAGATACAAAGGACTAAATCCACCCTTTTTCTCTAAATTCTTTTAATACAGTAGTGTATTGTGTCATTTGTTCTGGTGTTCCAAAAGTAACTCTACACCATTGGTTATAAGGTGGGAAAGGACGCCCAACAATGATACCTGCTTCTTTCATTCTTTGGTTAAATACTGCTGGATCACCTTGTATTTTATGGAAAATAAAATTGGTATGTGAAGGTAAATATTCAATATCTAACTCATCTAAAGTAGCTAAAGTGATTTGTTTTGCTTTTGCATTACTCCCTAAGCTTTTTTCAATAAACTCTGTATCTTTTATGGAAGCTGTAGCTGCTACTGCTGAGGCTAAACTAATATTTAAGATTGTCATATAAGTGATAAGCTCTTGAGTGAATTTTTCTGTTGCTATACCATATCCTACACGCATACCAGCCATTGCAAATAATTTAGAAAAAGTACGAAGAACAATAACATTATTATAATCTTCTTTTACAAACTCTAAGCCACTTTCAAAAGTTGGATCATCGATATATTCTGCATATGCTTCATCAAAAATAAAGAAGTTGTTTTTTTGTTTAGCATTTTCTACCCAATCAGCCATAGTTTGACTTGAGGTAAGTGTACCCGTAGGGTTATTTGGATTACAGAAGTAAACAATAGAATAACCATTAAAGTTATCAGCATGTTTTTTCATCTGAGCAATATCCATCTTATACTCTTTGTCTAAAGGTACTCTAACTACTTTTATTCCTAATCCTTTTGCATGGTCTTCTGCCAAAGCAAACGTTGGGTCAGGAGTAATTAATTGAATTTTTTGCTTTTTATTTGAAGCATCTATTACTAACTTATTAATTACTGCTCGTATCAGATCCGAAGAACCTACACCTAAAGTAACTTCTGTAGATTTAACTTGGTAGTAATTTGCAATGGTTTGTTGTAATTCTTCTAAATATGGATCTGGGTAACGATTAGATAATGAAAGGGTATCTAAAATAGCCTGTTTAGCTTTTGGAGATAATCCTAACGCATTTTCGTTATAATGTAAATATAATGGGTCGTTAGATTGTAAAGGTAAATCAGTAAAAGTTTCTAAAACTTTACTTGCTGCATAACCTTGTGTTAAGATAGAACCTGCAAATAAGGTCCCCGTTAACTTTAAGAGATCACGTCTGTTCATAATTGATGGTTTTATATTTTATTTGTAGTTGTTGCGAACTGATTATTAAAAGTATAAAAATAGGTAATTGTTTCCTTATAAAATTACATTATTCGTAATTTTAAAAGATAAATGAGCTGTGGATTGTGGATAACTTTTAGGATTTTATCACCAATATGGAGGGGTAAGCAAAACAGGGTATTATTTGCTTTGTTTTTTAAAACATGATTTACAATGAGTTAACATAGTTTTGTTACTGCTATGTAAGTAAATATCTAGTGTTACTAGGGCTTATCAACGTTGTTGATAAGTATATAATAAAGTTTTATTTATCTGTGCTAAAGCTATTTATTCACTTCTAAATAGGTCAAAAAGCAGTGAGAAATTGGATATATAGGATGTTTTGTAGATTATTATTCCTTGCTTTAGACTTAAAAATCTATAATAAGGGATTTAAAAAGGAGGATTTTATAGTCTGTTTTAAAGAGGTAATAAAAAAAATGCCTTTATTTAAAAGGCATTTTTTCTCTGATTTTACTTTTGTTTTTTATAATGGAATATTGCCATGTTTTCTGTTTGGTATAGCAATTTCTTTATTCTCTAACATAGAGAAAGCTTTTAATAGTTTTCTTCTTGTTTCATGTGGTAGGATAACCTCATCGATAAAACCTCTTTGGGCAGCTCGGTAAGGGTTTGCAAACTTATCAGCATATTCTGCCTCTTTCTCTGCTAATTTTGCTTCTGGGTCATCTGCTTGAGAAATTTCTTTTTTGAATATGATTTCACTAGCACCTTTAGCTCCCATAACAGCAATTTCTGCATTTGGCCAAGCAAAATTCATGTCTGCCCCAATATGCTTAGAGTTCATTACATCATATGCACCTCCGTAGGCCTTTCTAGTAATTAAAGTTACTTTAGGTACAGATGCCTCACTTAAAGCATAAAGTAGTTTAGCTCCATGTACAATAATACCATTCCACTCTTGATCTGTTCCTGGTAAAAATCCTGGTACATCCACTAGAACTAATAATGGAATATTAAATGCATCACAAAAGCGTGTAAATCTTGCAGCCTTTATAGAGCTTTTTACATCTAAACAACCTGCTAAAAACATTGGATTGTTAGCGACAATACCGATACTTTTACCACCTAATCTAGCAAAACCTACTACAATGTTTTCTGCATAGTCTTTATGAATTTCAAAAAAGGAATCTTGGTCAATGATATGATCAATTACATGTTTCATATCATATGGTTTGTTTGCATTAGTTGGTACTATATCCGCTAGTTCTTCTCTGTATTCTTGTCCAAGTTCTACAGCTAAGTCTTGAGGTTTTTCCTTATTGTTTTGCGGCAAGTAGCTTAATAGCTTTTTAATATCTTCTAAACAAGCAATATCATTTGGCGCAGTAGTATGTGCAACTCCTGATTTAGTTGAGTGTGTACTTGCACCTCCTAGCTCCTCTGAAGTAACTTCTTCATTGGTTACTGTTTTTACTACACTAGGGCCAGTTACAAACATATAACTAGAGCCTTCCACCATCATTGTAAAGTCTGTCATGGCAGGAGAATAAACTGCACCTCCAGCACATGGCCCCATAATTGCAGAAATTTGTGGAATTACTCCTGAAGATTGTACGTTTCGGTAAAAGATATCTGCGTAACCTCCTAAAGATCTTACCCCTTCTTGAATTCTAGCTCCACCAGAGTCATTTAAACCTATCATTGGAGCTCCCATTTTCACTGCCATATCCATTACTTTACAGATTTTTTCTGCATGCGTTTCTGATAAAGCTCCTCCAAATACAGTAAAATCCTGTGCGAAAATATATACTAATCTTCCATTGATTGTTCCATATCCAGTAATAACCCCGTCTCCTGGATAGATTTCTTTATCCATTCCAAAATCGGTTGTTCTATGGGTTACTAGCATTCCAATTTCTTCAAAAGAACCTTCATCCATTAGGTATTGGATTCTTTCTCTTGCTGTTAGTTTTCCTTTTTTATGCTGTGTATCTATTCTTTTTTGACCTCCTCCTAGCTTAGCTTGGTCTTGAAGGTCTTTTAGTTTTTCTATTTTAGTATTCATGGTAATTAATTAGGTAAGCGTAATTGAGTTTGGTCTTCTAGATATTGCTTTAATGCAATATAGGCTGCAATTTCTTGTTCTTCTTTGTATTGCATTTTGATTAATTCCGGACTGTAGTAGTTCTTAACGAAATTAGTATCAAATTTTCCACTCAAAAAGCTTGGGTGTTGCATAACAAATTTTCCAAAAGGTAAAGTGGTAGAAATACCTTTCACTTTATATGCATCTATTGCTTGAAGCATCAATTGTATAGCTTCCTGTCTGGTCTTTCCGTAAGTAATCAATTTAGCAAGCATTGGATCATAATAGATAGGAACTTCCATATTTTGTTCGATTCCATTATCTACTCTAATTCCTTCCCCTTTAGGTAAAACATATTGGTGTAAGAAACCAACACTTGGTAAAAAGTCATTTAAAGGATCCTCTGCATAAATTCTTAGTTCTATAGCATGCCCTTTAATATGTAGGTCTTCTTGCTTAAATGGTAATGCTTCTCCTCTTGCAATTTTTATTTGAATTTCTACAAGATCTAATCCTGTTATTAATTCTGTAATAGGATGTTCTACTTGAAGACGTGTATTCATTTCTAAGAAATAGAAATTTAAATTTTCATCTAATAGGAATTCTACTGTTCCGGCACCTACATAATTACAAGATGCGGCAACTTTTACTGCTGCTTCTCCCATAGCTTGTCTTAGCTCATCGCTCAATACACAAGAAGGAGCTTCTTCTACTACTTTTTGGTGTCTTCTTTGAATACTACATTCTCTTTCGAATAAATGCACAATATTACCATGAGTATCTGCAAGAATTTGAATCTCAATATGGCGTGGTGAACCTATATATTTTTCAATAAATACCGATCCGTCACCAAAGGCATTAGTAGCCTCAGAAATGGCACGTTGCATTTGTCCTTCTAATTCTTCTAAATTTTCAACGACTCTCATCCCTTTACCACCTCCACCAGCGGAAGCTTTAATTAATATAGGGAAGCCAATTTCTTGTGCTATTTTTTTTGCGTGCTCAACATCCTCAATGGCTTGGTCTAGGCCAGGAATCATAGGAATATCATATTTCTTAACAGTTTCTTTGGCAGCAAGTTTACTTCCCATAATATCAATAGCGAAAGAATCTGGACCTATAAAAGTGATACCATTTTGCTTACATGCTAAGGCAAATTGTGAGTTCTCACTTAAGAAACCATAGCCAGGATGTATAGCGTCTACTTCTAATTCCTTTGCTATTTGTATGATTTTATCTCCTAATAAATAAGATTCACTTGATGGGGCAGGACCTATGCATATAGCTTGGTCTGCAAGTTTCACATGTGGAGCTAAGCGGTCTGCCTCTGAGAATACGGCTACCGTTTCAATACCCATTTTTTTGGCTGTTGAAATAACACGAACAGCAATTTCACCACGATTGGCAACTAGTATTTTTTTCATTTTTAGTTATTCAAATTCAATTAATATTAACCCTTTTTCTACCGTTTCTCCTTTTTTTACATGGACGCTCTTAATGACTCCATCTCTAGGGGAAGTTAGGTTGTTTTCCATTTTCATGGCTTCTAGAATTAGAAGGTTGTCTCCTTGGTTTACTTGTTGACCTACTTCTACATTGACCTCTAGAATTAGTCCAGGCATTGGAGATTTAATAGAATTGACTTGTTTGGCTAGATTTAATGAAAAACCTAATTGATGAATCAGCTCATCGAGTTGAGTTTGAATATTTATGTTATAAACATTATTGTTAACAACAACTTGATAGTTTTTATTGTTGAAATCCTTGGAAATAATTCTTGCTTGGTACGTCTTATTATCTTTGATAACATGAACATCTCCAGTTGGTGTTTTTGCAGTATTTATGCAAGAATCTTCTAAATCCTTACTTAAAAATACAGCATCATCATTTACTTTGAGTTGATACTTTTTAATCATTTTATTTTTTATAGTTTTTTGGTATCCGTAAATATAAATAATTGATTGCTATTTACATAGTATGCTGATGTTTTTTCAGTTAAAAGCGTTTATTTGGATAAAAATTGCAGTAATCACATAAAGGTTTACAATTTTATGTTAAAAACTTAAAAAATGCTTTTGTGTTATATTCTAATTATGCTAGTATAAAAGAGTATAAGTCCTTGGAGTAGGTGGTTTTTTAATAGCTATACAATTTACAGGAGTTACTAATGTATCAAGCTATAGATAATACAGAGGAAAGCTTGCTTGTTAAGTGCAAAAGAAATTAGGCTGTAGTAAAGCCTAGAAAAGATGAAAAATTAGATTTTTTAGGACAAAAAAAAGGTAGCCTTTTTAAAAGCTACCTTTGTGATCTTATTGTTCACTAGAATCATCTAGAGGATTCCATCCTCTAGCTTTTAGTGGTATTTTTGTATTTGCTCTTGTGATTAAATGAATGCCTTCACTAGGAGCTACCATATGACCGATAATACTTAGATTAGGGTTACCTTTTACTTTTTCAAAATCTTTCATAGGTATGGTAAATAATAACTCATAATCTTCTCCACCATTTATAGCAAGTGTAGTAGAATCAATATTAAATTCTTCACATGTAGCAATAAATTGTGGGTCTAGTGGTAATTTGTCTTCATATAAATTACACCCAAGATCAGATGCTTTACAAAGGTGGATTATTTCCGAAGAAAGTCCATCGCTTATGTCAATCATAGATGTTGGTTTAACATCTAGGTCTTTAAGCAATTGTTTAATATCTACGCGTGCCTCTGGCTTAAGTTGTCTTTCAATGATATAATCATATGTTTCTAAGTCAGGTTGGCTATTAGGATTAACTAAAAACACTTGTTTTTCTCTTTCTAACACTTGTAATCCCATATATGCAGAACCTATATCTCCTGTAACAACTAGAAGATCAGTTTCACTTGCTGTACTTCTATACACAATATCCTCTTCGTTAGCCTGACCAATAGCTGTAACACTTATAATTAAACCTTTTTGTGAAGAAGTAGTATCTCCTCCAATTAAGTCAACTTTATAGTGTTTACAAGCAAGAGCTATACCTTGGTAAAGTTCTTCTAAGGCTTCTAAAGGGAAGCGGTTAGAAACTGCTATAGATACCGTTATCTGTGTAGGTGTCGCATTCATAGCACAGATATCCGATAAGTTAACAACAACAGCCTTATAACCTAGGTGCTTTAAAGGCACATAAGCTAAATCAAAGTGAACTCCCTCAATTAATAGATCCGTTGATACTAATGTTTTTTGCTCCGAAAAATCTAACACAGCTGCATCATCTCCAATTCCTCTAATGGAAGTAGGTTGTTCTAAAGTAAAGTTATTAGTTAAATGTTCAATTAGTCCAAACTCTCCAAGCTGGTCTAATGTAGTTCTTGCTTGATTTTTATTCTCTATCATTATATATGTATGAATCTCTAATTTACAAAAATAAAACAAAATGCGATAACATTATTGTATCGCATTTTATAAGTGTTTTATTGTAATAAATCGTTTAAACTTTTAATTTCCATAATAGTTGTCATATACTGCTCGGTAAGTGGTTGACTTTCTTCTTTGTCGTATTCTACCACAATTTGCATTAACATGCCGTATAATTCCAATTCCTCTTTTAGATTTTGAGCATAATAGTATAGTTCTTCTACTGGAAGGGATTTATAGTAATTAATCTTTCCTTGCATTATGTCAATGGTCTGCTTAACTAATTCTCTGGCTTTCTCTGGTTGGTTAACTTGATAGTAACCTTCTACAAAAGATTGAGTGAAGCGGTGCTCATCAAAATATTTTAATGGCATATTCTCCATTGCGATATCAATAACATGATTGGCTTTCTCTAATTTGCCCTCTTGGATTAATTGTTCCATTAATCGGGCTAAGTTAATTCTATAATAATTAGAGTTTTTTCTTGTTTGCGGGTCATGGTATATAGCATCAGAGCCCATATTTCCCCAATCCCACTTTGACACGACATTATACATTCTATCACTGTCAATACTTCCCATATCAATTGGATGAGAAGAAGGGTTAGGTGATTTTATCGGAACTAATTGATAAGTTAAACCGTTAAGTTGTAAATAATCTTTCATCCATAGATAATCATCGTCATTATAACTACCACCTGAGAAATAAACAGGACGTTCCCAATTGTTATTCGCAATGATATCTAGCATCATTAAACGGTGTTTATATAAACCAGAATCGTTTATCACAACATTTATACTGTCTACAACTTGATCCATCAAATAGGGAGAAACGATATTGTTTTTAGCAATGATATCCTTGTTAACTGGAATGGTTATTTTATTAGTTGGAGCTATATAAGAAGTAGTTCCTGCTTGGGTTTTTGTTTGTAATCTTTTGTCTTCGGAACGGATAAAATCTAAAAATAAATTCACATTTAGACTTTTGTCTGTAATAGGTTGAATAACTATATAGTCTCTTTTGTTACCAACATATTGATCATGGGTGAATTTTATTGGAAGAGGCTCAGATTCATACGTTTTAGCCTTCATTTGATCGATATACCAATCTAGTGGAAGTAAGCTTGTACAAACTACACGTACATCGGTTCTATACCCTTCAATCTCCTGTAAATACCACAATGGGAAAGTGTCATTATCACCAATGGTAAATAAGATAGCATTAGGTTCACATGAATCTAGATAAGCTTTAGCATTAGCTAAGGCAGTATATCTGTTAGATCTATCGTGATCGTCCCAGTTTTGTTGAGCCATTAAAATAGGTGCAGCTAAAAGACAAGTTGTCAATACTAACGGAGCTGATATTTTTGGACTTAAAAATTTAGAAAGCCCTTCATAAATAGCATACACACCAAAGCCAAGCCAAATTGCAAATACAAAAAATGCTGGTACAACGGCATAATCTCTTTCTCTTGGCTCAAATGGACGTTCATTTAAGAAGACCTTTAAAGCTAAACTTGTAAATAGAAATAAAACTAATAGAACCCAAAAAGTTCTTTTGTCCTTTCTGAAATGGAAAATAAATCCAATTAATCCTAAAATGAATGGTAAGAAATAATAGGTGTTTCTACCTTTATTATCTAAAACAGTTTGAGGAAGGTTGCTTTGTGAGCCTAATCTTATCTCATCTAAAAAGGTAATACCACTTAGCCAGTTTCCATGGGCTAAGTCTCCTTGACCTTGGATGTCGTCTTGTCTACCAACGAAGTTCCACATCAAATAACGCCAAAACATATAACCAAATTGGTAGTCTACCATAAAAGACATATTGTCCATAAAAGTAGGTACACCAATGTCAAGGTATTGACTGTATTCACTTTGAAATACTTGATCTAATTCCTCAATACCTATTTGATTGGAAGCCATTTGTTCTTTGATATCCCTAACTAGTTGTTCTAATTCTGGGGTACCTGCATATTCCGCCTTTACTTTAAAATCTAAAGGACGTGTATATCTCATGTAATTTAAACGATGGCTAGCATCTGTACTCCATAAACGAGGTAGAAAACCTTTGTGTTCTTTATTGAAGTTATAACCTGCGTTTTTCCATTCATTTACAATGACATATTTTCCAGTATTATAATCCCTTTCATAGTTTGGTTTTTCATCCTTAAAGGGATCATTTCTATCTAGACCAACGTATGCTTTGGTAAAATAAGAATCATAATAAATACTTTCACTTCCGTATTGCTCTCTTTGGTAATATGCCAGTAATTCTGCGGCATCGGATGGAGTGTTTTCATTAATTACAACATTGGCATTAGCTCTAATTGGCAGCATAATCCAAGATGTTAATCCTACACAAACAAATAATAATGCAAGAATTGCAGTGTTTAGCTTTACATAGTTCTTTTTAGTAGTGTATTTTAAACCAAATACAAAGAAAGCTACGATTAGTAAAAAGGCGAAAATAGTTCCACTATTAAATGGCATTCCCATGCTATTTACCATAAAAATTTCCATTTTACCAAATAAAGCTAAGGTATAAGGGAATAAGAAGGCAAATAGGAAGAATAGTATTACTACAGCTGTTATATTGGCTATAATGAAGTTTTTGATTGTAATTTTAGAATGAGTTCTAAAGTAGTATAACAATACGATTGATGGAATTGCTAATAAGCCCATTAAGTGAATACCGAATGAACACCCTGCTACAAGAGCAATAAGTAGTACCCATTTGTCTCCTCTTGGATTATCTATATCATCTACCCATCTAAGACCTAAATATAAAAGTAGGGATATTAAAAACATTGCAGAAGCATATACTTCAGACTCTACAGCGTTGAACCAAAAGCTATCTGAAAAAGTAAATGCTAAAGCACCAATGGCAGAACTTCCTAAAACTACAATCGCGTTAGAATTTGTAATAGTTGAGGTTTTTTCCATTATCTTTTTTAAGATATTAGAAGAAATCCAAAACATAAATAAAATGGTAAATGCGCTTGAAACTACAGCAACCATATTCACCATTAATGCAACTTTTTCAGGTGAAGAAGCAAACATAGCGAAAAATGCTCCTAGCATTTGGTAAAAAGGTGCCCCTGGAGGGTGGCCTACTTGTAATTTTGCTGAAGTAGCTATATATTCTCCTGGATCCCAAAAACTAACTGTAGGCTCTACTGTAAGACTGTAGGTTACTAGAGCAATTAGAAAGCAAAGCCATCCACCGATTATATTCCACTTTTTGTAATTGAATGTCAACATATTTGTTACTGCTTGATATTTAAAAATATTGTACTTACAAAGAAAAGATTTTTTTTGAGTGAAACGATAAAAATAAAAATAATTAATTTTTTTTAGTAAAAAGTTTGCAGGTTTAAAAAATAGGTGTACTTTTGCACCGCAATACAGAAGTAATCACGCTTTGATTTGCAAGGTTAATGGCCTATGGTGTAATGGTAACACATCTGATTTTGGTTCAGTCGTTCTAGGTTCGAGTCCTAGTAGGCCAACAAAAAATCCCTCTGAAAATCAGAGGGATTTTTTTTTATACCTTACTCAAGTCCTTTGTTTTGGCCTTAAAACATAAAGAAATGTTAAAGTTTCAAATATTCTATTTGATAATGAATTAGTTATGTTTTGACTTTAAAAAAGGATGTAAATAGTTTTGGTATTTTGTATAAATGTGCTAGATTTGCAATCGCAATACAGAAGTAATCACGCTTTGATTTGCAAGGTTAATGGCCTATGGTGTAATGGTAACACATCTGATTTTGGTTCAGTCGTTCTAGGTTCGAGTCCTAGTAGGCCAACAAAAAATCCCTCTGATTTTCAGGGGGATTTTTTTTTGTATATAATTAAGGTGATTTTCAAATCTAATCCAAATTGTCTTTATTTACTGTGAGGATGGAGTGTAGAAGTGGGAAACTTAATATAGCTGAGGCAATGATTTTTTTTCAGCTTGTTTAAGTGTTGATTGTAAGTAGAGTAGGGGTTGAGAAAGTTTTCTTTGGGGAATAATTTTGTAAAGTCATTAAAAAGATTCTATATTTGCACTTAGGTAAGTCCTACACGACCAGCTCCTGTAGAATCCTCCAGGGTGGGAACGCAGCAAAGGTATACGGTTGTAGCGGTGCGATGTAGGTAGCTTACCTTTTTTTCTTGAAACAAAAGAAATTACTTTATCGTAATATCCTTAATATAAAAAAAGGTCAAGCAATTTTGCTTGACCTTTTTGTTTTATACAGTTCCTTTGAATTGTGGTTTTCTTTTTTCTAAGAATGCAGTAGTTCCTTCTTGGAAGTCTTCTGTTTCAAAACACTCGCCAAAAGCTTTTATTTCTTCATGATAACCATTAACTCCTTCTTTGTAGTTTGCATTGATGGCTTTGATTGCCTTTGCAATTGCTGTAGTGGAGTTCTTACTTATTTTTAAAGCTAACTCTTCAGTGAAGTTTAAAAGCTCTGTAAGGGGTTGTACATGGTTAACTAGGCCAATTTGTAATGCTTTATTAGCATCGATCATTTGAGCAGTCATGATTAATTCCATGGCTAATCCTTTTCCTACTAATTGTGCTAATCTTTGTGTTCCTCCATATCCTGGGATTAATCCCAAAGTTACCTCTGGTAAACCCATTTTTGCATTTTCACTTGCCACTCTAAAATGACATGCCATTGCTAGTTCTAGGCCTCCCCCTAATGCAAAGCCATTTACTGCTGCTATAATTGGTTTTGGGAAGTTTTGTACATAGTCAAATAACAACTCTTGACCTTTGGCAGCAAGTTGAGAACCTTCGCTTAGATTAAAATCAGAGAATTCTTTGATATCTGCTCCTGCAACAAATGCTTTTTCTCCACTACCAGTAACTATAATTACTTTAATTTCTTTATCGATTTCTAAAGTAGTTAATGCAGAATGTAATTCTTCAATTGTAGCTTTATTTAAGGCATTTAATTTACTAGGTCTATTAATAGTAATAGTCGAAATATGCCCATTGTTTTCAACTATAATGTTCTCATAAATCATATAATTTCTTCTTTGTTGTGTATTACCGAGTTTGTATATCGACATATAATACGCAAGTTAGTATGTGATAAAAATAAGTAATTTAATTAAGAGTAAATAATTTAAGTTTCTAATAAAGCTAGGGAGGTTTTCTTAAATTCACCTGCTTTGCTGAATTCACCTACAATGCAAGAGAAATTATTTGCTTTGTTTATTAGCTAGAATTGCCTTGTATAATCTGATCCCTAACATTAATAGGATTGCTAAGCCAAATAGGGCAAGCACCCCAAATATCCAATCCAGACTACTTTTTAATATTACAATAAACACAATGCTAAATAGTATTAAGGTTGCTCCTTCATTAAATATTCTAAAGTAAGAAGATTTTTTGGTGAGGGTTCTAGAGGCTATTTGTTTTACAAAAGTTTGACATCCTAAGTGATAGATCCAAAGTAAAATAACAAAGGCTAATTTTATATGCATCCAAGGTATGGTTAATAAACTTGGATTCAATACAAGCATTGTTACACCAAACACGGTGGTTAAAATCGCAGCGGGCCAGGTGATAATGTTGAAAAGTCTTTCAACCATTATCTGGTATTGGTTTTGAAGTATTACTTTTTGTTGCTGCTCCATATTATTTGCTTCACAATAATATACAAACAAGCGTACAATGTAAAAAAGACCAGCAAACCAACATACTACAAAAATAATATGTAGAGATTTTATATATAGGTATAACATGTTTAGTTATTTTTCCATTGATTTATCCACTCAACTAATGCCTCTACCCATTTAGGATCGTCATTTAAACAAGGAACGGTTTCAAAGTGTTCTCCACCTCTGTGTAGAAATTCCTCTTTAGCTTCCATGGCTATTTCTTCCAAGGTTTCTAAGCAGTCTGCCACAAAGGCTGGTGTGACTACTAGAAGCTTTTTAATTCCATTTTCAGCTAACTCATTTACGGTTTTATCTGTTGCAGGTTGTAGCCATTTATCAGGACCTAGTCTACTTTGAAAGCTATTGCTATATTTATTTGGATCTAAGCCTAATTTCTGTGCTACAGATTCTGTCGTTTGTAAACATTGGTGACGATAGCAAAACTCATGAGCCTTAGAGAAGGTAGAACAACAACTTTTGTCCATTTTACAATGGCTTTTTGTTATATCTGATTTTTTAATATGCCTTTGTGGTACCCCGTGGTAGGAGAAAAGTAAATGATCATAGTCTTTTGTCTTTAGGTACTTTTCTATAGAACTTGCTAAGGCGTCAATATATTGTGGTTTATTATAAAAGGCCGGTAGACTACTTAGTTGGATTTGCGGGTATTTTGCAGCAATTATATCTTTAGCTAAGACCTCTATTGTTTGTGTAGTAGCCATGGAATATTGTGGATATAAAGGGATCATTAAGATCTGCTTGACACCTTTTTTATGCAAGTTATCAATTCCTTGTTCAATACTTGGCTGTCCATAACGCATTGCTAGTTCAACAGGTATATCTACTTGTTCTTGTACTTTTTTAGTGAGCCTTTGTGAGATGACAATTAATGGAGAACCTTCTGGCCACCATATTTTTTTATAAGCCTCCGCTGATTTTTTAGGTCTTGTATTAAGTATAATTCCCTTTACAAGAAAGGCTCTAAATAGATAGGGTACATCTATTACTCTTTGGTCCATTAAAAACTCATCTAAGTAGGGTTTAACATCCTTAGCAGTAGGTGACTCAGGTGAGCCTAAATTCACAAGTAAAATACCTTTCATAACTCCTTTTATTTGGTTAAAGACATTAAATATTTTTTTGGAGTAGTCCCAAATTTCTTTTTAAATGCAGCAATAAAGTGGCTAGAGGAACTATATCCAATTTTACTACCCACTTCATTTACATTATAGTTAGAACTATCCAATAATTTTCTAGCGTATTCCATTTTATAATCAAAAAGAAAGCTGAAAACAGAATCTCCATAGATCTGTTTAAAACCTAGTTTCAATTTTTTAATATTCAGTCCAACTGTATCGGCTAGCTCTTGTAAAGTTGGAGGTTCAGCCATTTTAGAGATAATAATATCCTTGGCTCTTTTTATTTTTAATACATCATCCTCATCCGATAAAAAAGGACAGTTTTCAATATTTAAATCTTCATTATGGTTGAATAGCAAGCTTAAAAGCTCATAGGTTTTACCAGTGTAATAAAGAGTTTTAATCGATGGATTCATATAAAAATTAAACATCTGATTTAAAACAATGGACATGGAAGGGGTGATTTGTTCTTCTTGATAGTATTTTTTATTTCTATTCTCTTGGGTTAAAAAACCAATGAACTCAGCTTCCGATGAAAAAAGAGCATGAAATTTTTGAATCGATATTAATACACAAAGCATATGAGAATTTTCTCCCACCTCTAGATGTAAAGGAAGTGGCTTTTGTGGATTATATAAAAGTAAGGATTTGTCTTGTTGTAAGGGTAGGCAATAATTGCCTTGGTTAAAAATAAATTTACCATTTCCTTTTAAGCAAAAATAGAATTGAATAATATCGGTATCCATTTCTTTTTGGAAGGTTAGACCCTCCTTAGAGGTATTTTCCAGACGAATAATCGAAAACTGTTTATCGATACTTATCTCTTCAATGGGACTCATAGCGTTGTTTTTAGTATTTCTTAAAAATGGCGTTAAATGGTTTAGTTTAGAATCATTCTATACTGAATACGACTTAACCCCTGTTAATGTGACAAATTTAGACTAAAAATATTAAATTCATAGCCAAAAACTGCATTAACCACATATCGTTATAAATAGTCCTTCTAGCGTTGTTTTAGTTTAATCTTTAAAACTACATTTGTGTACTGTTTAGAAAAACTATTTTTAAAATGAATACTTTACAAGTCAAAAATTCTCTTGTTTTTTATGTTGTAGGAATAAGCTATAAGAAAGCCCAAGCTCAAGTAAGGGGGAAGTTTAGTTTAGATTCCCATGCGCAAAGAGAACTTTTAGATAAGGCAAAACAACAAGGTCTATCTAGTTTATTTGTTATTTCGACCTGTAATCGAACAGAAATATATGGTTGGGCTTGTCATCCTTTTGAGCTTATCAAATTGCTTTGTGATTATTCCAATGGTAGTGTAGATGAGTTCACAAGTTTTGCTTATGTACATAAAGGTAAACAAGCAGTTGAGCATTTATTTAATGTAGGCTGTGGTTTAGATAGTCAAATCTTAGGTGATTTTGAGATAATAAGTCAAATCAAAAATGGATTTAATTTATCCAAAGAAAAAGGACTAGCTAATCATTATTTGGAAAGGTTAGTTAACTGCGTGATTCAAGCCAGTAAACGAGTTAAAAATGAAACTAAACTATGTAGTGGAGCTACCTCGGTTTCCTTTGCAGCTGTTCAATATATTATGGATTGTGTAGAGCAAGTGGGTTCTAAAAACATTCTCTTATTTGGTACAGGTAAAATAGGCAGAAATACTTGTGAGAACTTAGTTAAACACACCAAAAACTCCCACATATCCTTAATTAATAGAACCAAGGAAAAAGCTTTAGAAATAGCAGGTAAATTTAATGTGGTTGTAAAGGATTATAAGGACTTGCCTGAGCAGGTGAGCCAAAGTGATATCTTAATTGTTGCTACAGGAGCTCTAAGGCCTACTATCGATAAAACAATGATTAACCCTAATAGAAAAATTTTAATTCTAGACTTATCTATGCCTGAAAATGTGGATAGCAATGTTAGAGAGTTGGAAAATGTGGAGTTAATTCATTTGGATTACCTATCTAAAGTTACAGATAGAACATTAGAACAGCGAAAACAATATATTCCACAGGCCAAAGCTATTATTATGGAAATGGTACAGGAATACTTTGAATGGTACAATCATAGAAAGTTTGCGCCAACCTTACATTCGTTAAAAAGTAAATTAGAGCAAATAAAAGATGGAGAATTAGATTACCATCGAAAAAAAATGGAGAACTTTAATGCCAATCAAGCTGAAATAATAACTGCTCGTATTATTCAGAAGATTACCACTCAGTTTGCAAATCATCTTAGGGAAGCAGAAACCCCTGTAGAACAGAGTATTGAGTGGATTGAACAAGTTTTTCAATTTCAAACCAATTATAATGAGTAAAGTAATTAGAATAGGTACACGTGATAGTGAATTAGCATTATGGCAAGCTAAGCGTGTAGCATCCCTTTTAGAAAAAAATGGATATAAAACCAAGTTAGTACCAGTTAAGTCCACAGGGGATTTAAACTTAGATAAGCCTCTTTATCAAATGGGTATAACAGGTATTTTCACTAAAACCCTCGATATTGCAATGCTTAATAATCAAATTGACATCGCAGTACACTCTATGAAAGATGTTCCAACGGCCTTGCCTCAAGGAATTGTTCAAGGAGCAGTTTTGCCAAGAGCAAATACTAAGGATATTTTAGTATACAAGGACAGTTTAGATTTCTTAGAGGATTCAAGTTCTTCTAGTATTGCAACAGGTAGCTTGAGAAGAAGAGCACAGTGGTTAAATAAGTTTCCAAGTGATAAGATGATGGAATTACGTGGAAATGTCAATACACGTATGCAAAAGCTAGAACAAAGTAATTGGCAGGGAGCCATTTTTGCAAGTGCTGGTTTAGATCGTATTGCTAAAAAACCAAAAAACTATATTGAGTTAGATTGGATGATTCCAGCTCCTGCCCAAGGTGCAATGATGGTAGTAGTAAATGCCAATGATGAGTACTCTTTACAAGCAGTGAGTGAACTGAATGATTACGAAGCAGAAATGACTACTCACATTGAAAGACAATTCCTTAAAACTATGGAAGGTGGTTGTACCGCTCCAATTGGTGCCTTAGCAACCTATAACCCTAAAGAAGAAACTATTGATTTTACAGGAGTTTTATTGTCTTTAGATGGTACACAAAGACATCTAATAGAGAAGAAAGTAGAATTAAACCAATGGAAGAAGTTAGGCTTTTTTGCCGCTAAAGAACTTTTAGAAAATGGCGCTGAAAAAACCATGGCAGAACTAAAAGAACAATTGAAAAAATAATTCATGATATCTCCAACTATTTTATCAACAAAAATATTAAGTCCAGAAAATCGAATTCTTCTTGAGAATTCTTCTTTACAGTGGATAGAAGAAGATTTTATTTGTACACAAAGTATTGATTTTGATTTAGAGGAGGTTTATGATTTTCTACTTTTTACAAGTCAAAATGCTATTAAAAGTGTTTTGGAAAGTAAAGGGCAAAGTTTTTTTATTGGAAAAAAGGCTTTCTGTGTTGGAATAAACACAAAAACTATGTTAGAAACTTTGGGTTGTGATGTACTGGCATGGGCTCACTATGCTAAAGATCTTGCCCCTACTTTACAACGAGATTTTTCCTTGTGTAGGATTAGTTTTTTCACAGGGAATATTCGAAGTGAGGTTCTACCAACTGCTTTTAAAAGTCATGGTATGATTTATCAAGAGATAAATGTCTATCACACTAAGGCATCAGGTAAACCAATTCCTTCTTTATTCCAAGGTGTTTGTTTTTATAGTCCATCGGCTGTGTATAGTTATTTACAGCATAATACACTAGAGGATAAAGTCTGTTTTAGTATAGGAAATACTACTAGTGAGGCATTAAAAAAGTATACCTCCAATATTGAATTGGCACAATATCCAACTATAGAGGCTACTATTAAAGCTTGTATTCGATATTATCAATAACTTCAATGCTAGGGCATTGACAACTAAATAAATGAGAAATGATAAAAAATGATTTATTCTTACGTGCATTAAAAGGAGAAACAGTGGAAAGACCACCTGTTTGGATGATGAGACAAGCTGGTAGGTACTTACCTGAATTTCGTGAGTTAAGGGATAAGTATGATTTTTTTACACGATGTAGAATGCCGGAAATTGCTGCGGAAATTACTGTACAGCCTATTCGTATTGTAAAGCCGGATGCAGCGATTTTATTCAGTGATATTTTAGTCATTCCCCAAGCAATGAATATTGAAGTGGAGATGAAGCCAGGTGTTGGACCGTGGTTACCAAATCCTATTCGAAGCCCTAGAGATGTGGATAATGTTATTGTTCCCAATATTGAGGAAACCCTTGGATATGTAATGGAAGCTATTAAATTAACCAAAGAAATGCTAGAGGATGAGGTGCCTTTAATTGGCTTTGCAGGTTCACCATGGACTATTTTATGCTATGCTGTACAAGGGCAAGGATCTAAGAATTTTGATTTAGCTAAAGCTTTTTGTTTTACAGAGCCAGAAGCGGCTCATCGTTTATTACAAAAGATTACAGATACTACTATTTTATATTTAAAAGAAAAGGTGAAAGCTGGTGTAGATGCTGTGCAAATATTTGATTCTTGGGGAGGAATGTTATCTCCTAAGGATTACCAAGAATTTTCTTGGAAGTATATTAACCAAATCGTGGAGGCATTAGCACCTTTAACTCCTGTTATTGTATTTGGAAAAGGATGCTGGTTTGCATTACCTGAAATGGCAAAAAGTAAAGCTAGTGCATTAGGAGTTGACTGGACATGTTCAGGTAAGAATGCTCGTTTATTCACTGGGGGAGAAATTACCCTTCAAGGAAATTTCGATCCAAGTAGATTGATGTCCCCTCCAAGTGAAATTAAAAAGATGGTCCACCAAATGATTGATGAATTTGGCAAGGATAAATACATTGTGAATTTAGGTCATGGAATATTACCATATATTCCTGTTGATAATGCCAAAGCATTTATTGAGGCAGTAAAGGAATATGAATTTAAATAATTTATCGAGTTATGCTTAATAAGTCAACCAAAAGTGAAGAGCAAAAAAGAATTGAGGCAATTGTTGAAAAGTTATCTAGTCTTGGTTTTGAACCGGAATCTTTAACGTTTAAACAACAATTGAATCAAGTTGTTGCAGCAATTGGATTAGAGTATGATATGCTTTATGCTATGCAGCCTTCTGTATTGGTAGAGCATTTACATAAATTCCATTTTGGATGGGATCAAATGGAGGCCTTTGCGGATATTTTAATGCAATGGCAAATCCAAGATAACAACTTTAAAGACAAAGCAAAGCACCTCTATCAATACATACAGGACAATAGTAAGGTTTTCTCTTTTGAGATAATGACCAAGTTAACCCGATTCTAAAGTCAGCATGCTACTATAGTAGACAATAAAAAATGAAGCAAAAGTTTTATAAATATATAGAATCTTTACAAGACACTATTTGTAAGGAATTAGAAAAATGTGATGCTAAAGCTACGTTTGTTCAAGATATTTGGGCAAGAGAACAAGGTGGAGGTGGAAGAACTCGTGTTTTAGAAAACGGAGGTGTTTTTGAGAAAGCAGGAGTAAATATTTCTAAGGTTTATGGGGCTTTACCCAAAGAGATGGAAAACTATTTTCAAGTAAAGGATGTAGATTTTTTTGCCTGTGGACTTAGTTTAGTTATTCATCCAAGAAGTCCTAAAGTTCCAACTGTACATGCCAATTGGCGTTATTTCGAAATGTATGATAAAAATGGAGAAATTCTTAAGAGTTGGTTCGGTGGAGGTCAAGATTTAACTCCCTATTACTTATTTGAGCAAGATGCTGTTCATTTTCACAATGTTTGTAAACAAGCTTGTGATAAGCATGGAGAGGATTTCTACGACTGTTTTAAAAAACAATGTGATCAATACTTCTGGAATACTCATCGAAATGAAGCAAGAGGAATTGGAGGGTTGTTTTTTGATCGATTGGAAAAATCGCCCAAGATGAGTATGGAAAATTGGTATGAATTTGTAACAGAAATAGGAGATAGCTTCCTAGAGGCTTATCTGCCAATTGTACATCGTACTAAAGATTTAGAGGTAACTCAAGAGAATATCAACTGGCAGCAAATTCGAAGAGGACGCTATGTTGAATTTAATTTAGTTCATGATAAAGGGACATTATTTGGTCTGAAAACAAATGGAAGAATAGAGTCTATTTTAATGAGCCTACCTCCAATTGTAAAATGGGTCTACGATTTCAATGCCCAAGAAGGAAGTCCAGAACAGGAATTAATAGAGGTTTTAAAGTACCCAAAATCTTGGGTTGTTTAATTAAGTTAAGTAATAATAGTTGGCTTATTGTTGATAAGCCTTAAAAAATAAGATATGTTTCCAATTCATCGTGGTAGAAGACTTCGTACAAGTGAGTCAATTAGAAGTTTAGTTCGTGAAACTATAGTAACTCCTTCTGATTTTATGTTTCCTATGTTTATCACAGAAGGACATAATATATGTGAGCCAATTCCTTCTATGCCTGGTATTTTTAGGAGGTCATTAGATTTGACAGTTAAAGAAGTAAAAGAGTTATTTGCTTTAGGAATTAAAGCAGTGAATATATATGTGAAAGTAGCAGACAATCTAAAGGATAATAATTGCTCAGAAGCCTATAATCCAAATGGCTTAATGCAACAAGCTATAAAAGCTATAAAGGATGCATGCCCACAAATGATTGTTATGCCTGATGTAGCATTAGATCCTTATTCTATTTATGGACATGATGGATTAATCCAAAATGGTAAGGTAATCAATGATCCTACTTTAGAGGTGTTAATGAAAATGAGTATTTCTCATGCACAGGCAGGGGCTGATTTTGTGGCACCTAGTGATATGATGGATGGTAGAGTACTAAGAATTCGACAAGCATTAGATAGTCAAGGTTTTTATGACGTAGGTATTATGAGTTATGCTGCAAAGTATGCTTCTAGTTTTTATGGACCTTTTAGAGATGCCTTAGACAGTGCTCCAAGAGATGATCAAGATATTCCAAAGGATAAAAAGACCTATCAAATGGATTATGCTAACCGTCTAGAGGCTATTAAAGAAGCTTTATATGATGTTGAAGAGGGAGCAGATATACTTATGGTAAAACCAGGTATCGCTTATTTAGATATAGTAAGAGAAGTTAAAGATAGAGTCAATGTACCTGTTTCTGTATTCCAGGTTTCTGGAGAGTATGCTATGGTAAAGGCTGCATCTGAAAGAGGCTGGTTGGACCATGATCAAGTGATGATGGAGCAGTTAACTTGTATTAAAAGAGCAGGAGCGGACTTAATTTCGACATATTTTGCCAAAGAAGCCGCTTTGTTTTTAAATAAGTAATACCTTTATATAAATTTAATAAAGCAAGATTATGTTTAACAGAAGTATTGCAGTATTAACTTTAATAATAGGATGCTTTTTGCTATTGAGTTGCGCAGAAAAGAGCTCTAAAAGTGATACTGAAAAACAACCACAACGTACCGTTCAAACACAGAAGCAAAAACTAGCCTTAGGCGAACAAATTTATAAAGGTAAGGGGAATTGCGCTTCTTGTCATTTAGCAAATAAAGCAGCAATTGGACCTAGTGTAAAAGAAATACTAGAGGTTTACGATAAGCATAACGCAGATATTGTTAGCTTCTTAAAAGGAGAAAGTCAGCCTATAGTTGATCCTTCTAAATTCGTTTTAATGCAACCTAATTTAGAGATTACAAAGAAAATGACGGATAATGAGTTAAGCGCTATAGTAAGCTATATGCGTACCTTATAAAAGGATAATGCTCTAAAAATTTACAAACAAAGAAGGGGCTGTCTCAAATGAGATAGCCCCTTTTTTGTATTTTTAAGTAAAAAACACCGTTATAATTATTTGAATTACAATCCAATATACTTAAATTAGTATAAGTAATTCAAGTAAATATGGCAAAAC
>NZ_JBTXLR010000005.1:0-198386 GCF_054871685.1 Myroides sp. LJL116 | reverse complement strand
ACCGGGCTCATTCCATTTAAATTAATACGTATTCGCTCGTTATTATAATATTTTATATACTGTTTTATTTCCTGTGTCAACTCCAGTATGGAGTTGTATTTCTTTAGATAAAATAGTTCTGATTTCAATACTCCAAAGAAATTTTCGATTATAGCATTATCTAGGCAGTTTCCTTTTCTAGACATACTTTGTTTAATATTATTATTCTTTAATTTATCTTGGTACCTCTGTAATCTATATTGCCATCCTTGATCGGAATGAAGTATAGTTTCTATGTTAGTTGCCTTGTCTTTTCTTCTTCTTTTAAAGGCTTTATTAAGCATATTAAGAATCTGGTGATAGTTTGGAGAAGTGGATAAATTATAACTAATTATCTCTCCATTAAATAAGTCTATTATTGGAGATAGGTATAACTTATTACCCTTAACATTAAACTCTGTAACATCAGTAGCCCATTTTTGATGAGGCTTTGTGGCATTAAAATCACGCTTTAGTATATTGTCTGCTGCTTTACCTACATCTCCTTTAAAGGACTTGTATTTCTTCACTCTAATTACGCTTTTATGACCTAATTGTTTCATTAGTTTAGCGACTGTTTTAAAGTTTACAGCTGTTTTAAGTTCTTTTCTAAGAAGCAGAGTAACTCTTCTGTAGCCATATAAACCTTTATGTTTATTGAAGATACGAGTTACATGCTTACCTAGTTCGGCATGTTTATCTAAGAAATCTATACTCTTGGTGTGATAATAATAAGTACTACGAGCTAGCCCAGCTAAGTGTAGTAAATACTCTAGTTTATGTATGCGCCTTAGCTCCGTAATTATTACGGCTTTTTCTTTTTGGCTTGCTTGCTTTGAGCCAAGGCTTCCAACTTTTTTAGATAATCATTTTCTGCGCGAAGATATTCATTCTCGATTTTCAACTTTTCTAAATCTGTCATTGAATCTTTTATCCCTGGAATATTACTTTTTTTAGTCATCTTGGTACTTGTTTTATCTTTTTTAAAATGTGCACCTCGATTATCTTCCAAGCCTTTAAATCCATCACTCTGAAATTTCTTAATCCACTGAAATAACACAGAAGGGTTTGAAATCCGATACTTTACGCAGGTGTCCATCAAAGATAATCCACTTTTTTGATAGTCTTGAATGATGCTTACTTTTTCTTCTATCGTAAAGCTTCTTTTGAAGATTCCCCGTAACCCTTGTTCTCCATAAGCTTCGTAAAGTCTGGTCCAAAATTGTAAGTTTAATTTCCTTATTTTTTCCTGCCTTGCTAGCCCTTTTATACTATTCTCCCCATTTGAAATTATAGTTACTAAACGCAACTTAAATTCATAATTATATATCTGTTTTTTACTCATAAAAAATGCCCCAAAAAGTGTCTAACTTTTTGGGGCATGTCTAATTTATAAATTAAAGGGTCTTTGTTGTAGTATTGTAGATAAGTACAGGCGTCTTAAGGTATTATTGTCTTATTTGTCTTTATTGGATTCCAAGGCAAAAAACATTTTTGAGTAGTTTTCAACTACCACCTTGGGGTGTTATTATATTTAAAATAGGGAGGTGGAATCCTTATTGTTTTTTGCCTATATACAAAAGGCATACAATAGGTTATACCACTATTTAGTTTTGTGTAAACATATGGCTTTAAATACAGGGATGAAACTGGTTTATTTTTGCGTAACTTGCTAAACAAATACCTTTAAAGTAGTAGGTTTGTAAGGTGCAGATTAACAAGAGTATAATCTAAAATACTTGGGTGGATTTAAAGCTTATAACCTCTATAATGAGGTATTAAAAGTCTAAAATTAAAGAAAGAATAATTAAAAATATACAGTAGCATGAAGGCAAAACAAGATTTCGAGTTTTCTACACAAAACAATGAGGTAGCAATTAATAAAAACGGTAAGATATTACTTTTAGATAAAAAGGCTGCCTTAGAGTTAGCTAATGGGATCAAACAATGTCTTTTAGAGGTTGATGGTCCAAAGATAAGTGTGGTTGTGGATAATCAAACCCTTAAATGTAGAGCTAAAAAAACAGCAGATAATGAAGTTGTTGTGCATATTAATTTAGGTAAATTTCACCTTTGTACTACCAGTTGTCCCAATGAATTAGTTAGCTTCCTAGAAGAATTTACTTCTAGTAGTTTTGAATCTGCTGATTTCTAAACTACACTTTATAATTTTTGTAGTTTATTTTTAAAAAAAGCTTTTCTTTTTGCGCTAATTTTCTTAAATTTAATACAGCGAATCTACAAAATATTACTTCTTATGAATAGGAGAGTGGTTTTCTTGTATGTCCTGGCTGTAGTAACAGGTCTTTTTATAATAGGATATAGTAGCGTGCTTTTTCAAGAGTACAATAAAAACCAAGGTTTAGTTTTCTCTAATTTCTATGGGATTATTGGTATGCTTTTTATATTAAGCGGAGTGATATATAGTATTTACGTAGAAAAACATAAAAATAAAGGTTAGTGTTAGGGAGTAAAGTAAATTTACTTGTCAGGTTTAAGCTTAAAAACACCCTGTTTTTAAGCTAAACTTTTTTAAAAAATCAAATTAATAAAGCTCCTTCTATAGGAGCTTTATTTGTTTTAGACTTTTGGTATAGAAAAGGTAAATTATCTTTCTAAAAATAGGGAAGTCTGCTTAATTGGAGTAATGTAAAAGTGTAAAATTATAGTCTTATAAATTTTAAAAATGAAATAAACAAGGCCTGCTGTTTAATTTAATTTAATATTTCAGGGTGTTTTTTGTTGGTATTGTCAAAATTACCTTTATTTTAGCACTTTGATTTAAGTTAAATTTACACATATGAAAATTGAGAAACTCCTACTTGCATTAGTATTGTTTTGTACCAATGTATTTGCTCAACAAAGTGAAAATACTAGTAAGGGACAAGTTTTACCCATTGGAGGGAATACTTGGCAAATTACAGGTGATGTAGTTGCCGATGAAATAATAAGCGATAATGGTCTGGTGAACTGGAAAGATTCCAAGGCTAGTTTCAAAACCTATTTTAGGAGTGGACATAAGGGAGATTTTCAACTTTGGCTAACAGCAAATAAGCCAAGCCATAGTAGTGTATTACAAATTAGTTTACTAGATAAAACAGTTGATGTTACCATTACACCAGAAAATTATCAAAATATTTATGTTGGTAAATGGTCTTTACCTAAGAGTGGTTATTTTGCAATTACAACTACAGCAAAAAGCAAACAAGCTGATGAATTTGCTAGTGTTAAAGAGTTTATTGTTGAAGGAGAATCGGTAGATACCGACGCTCACTGGGTTAGAAATAACAAGGACAATTACTTCTATTGGGGTAGAAGAGGACCATCGGTACATTTAAAATACAATATTCCTACACAGGAGCCTGTAGAATACTATTACAATGAGATAACTGTAGACAAAGGACAAGATATAGTAGGTTCTTATTATATGGCTAATGGTTTCACAGGTGGTTACTTTGGTATGCAGGTGAACTCTGATACAGAAAGACGTATTTTATTCTCGGTATGGAGTCCTTTTGTTACGGACAATCCACAGGATATTCCTTTAAGTGATCAGATTCTAGTGGATAGAAAAGGAGCTGAGGTGAGAACAGGTGAATTTGGTAACGAAGGCTCTGGAGGTCAAAGCTATATGGTCTTTGATTGGAAGCCAGATACTACCTATAAGTTCCTATTAAAAGGAACTCCGATAGAGGATAATTATACTCAATATACGGCTTGGTTCTTTGCTCCAGAAGTAGGGCAGTGGCAGTTAATAGCTAGCTTCAAACGTCCAAAGACTAACCAATACTTAACTGGATTCCATAGCTTCTTAGAAAACTTCTTAGTGGAAAAAGGTGATCAGTCCAGAGAGGTGAGTTTTTCTAATCAGTGGGTTAGGGATATTAAAGGAAATTGGATAGAAGTAACTAAGACAGACTTCACTTATGATAATACCGCAAAGATGGGGTATAGAATGGACTACCAAGGTGGAGAGAATCCAAAAGGTTTTTATTTGCGCAATGGTGGATTCTTCGATCAGTATACTCCTTATGGTACAAGCTTTACTAGAAAACCAAGTAAGCAAATGCCACAGGTAGATGTGGATCGTTTACCTTAAAAACAAAAAAAGGAAATAAATTTTTTTTATAGTTGAAATCCTTAGGTGGATTCTTTTTTATTTTTGTAGTTGAGTCTGTGAGATCTTAGATCTCACAGACTTTTTTATTGGAGGTATTCTTTGGGTTTAAATGCTTAATTTTGCAGGAATTTTAATTGTCCTTTTTAAAAGTATAGACCATGGATATTATTGCCTTTGAACAAGTTTTAACCAATAGAGTATTTAGAATACCCGATTATCAAAGAGGGTACTCTTGGACTAGGAAAGAGTTGGAAGAACTCTGGTTAGATCTTGCCAATACCCATCGAAAGGATAAGGATTTTCACTTTACAGGAATACTAACTGTAACGGATTTTAGTGATTTTGATTTTCAAAGTATACGAAAGGAAGGTTTTACCATTAGAAATGGGTTATTATGGGTAGGTGACCAATCTTTTACTGGTGTAAATATAGTGGACGGGCAGCAGAGGCTTACCACGATTTTAATTCTTTTGTCTCAATTGATTCTAGCTCTAGAACCGGGAGATTATAAAGAGAAGCTCATCCAAAAATATTTAAAAATACATACAAAGGACAATAACTATTATATTTTTGGCTACCATGTGGATGTGCCATCTCATAATTACTTAATAAGGGAGATTTTTGATGATAAGGATTATAATAAAGAGGAAGTAGAAACCCTTTATACCCATAATTTATCTGGGGCAAAAAAATATTTTTTAGACCAAATTAGTGGATTTGGGCAAGGGGAGATTGTATTTTGGATTGAAAAGATAACCAAACAATTACTTTTTTCCATTTTAAATCTTAGTGAATCCGCAGCTGGTAAAATCGATGTATCCATGGTATTTGAAACCCTTAATTTTAGAGGGAAACAGCTCTCTAGTTTGGAGCGTTTAAAAAACAGGGTGCTCTATATATTATCCAAGCACTTAGACGCTAGTGCTAGGGTACAAAGAAGTCGTAAAAAAGTAAATCAGGCTTGGTTAGAAGTTTATAAATGGTTGGGAAGACATCCAGAACAGCCCTTAGATGATGATGCTTTCTTAAAGGCATTTTGGCTATTGTATTTCTCTAAAAGCACGATGGTTTCTACCGATTTTAAAACCTACCAGAAAAGATTATTTAGCTTTGATTTTCAATTGGATACTTCCTATGATACCCAAGGGGAAGATCACATTGAGTACCAGGCTTTAATACAGTGGCTAGAGGCTATGCAAAAGGCGGTGGTATTATGGTATTTTATTAATAATCCGTTTTGGGTAGATGACGATCAAGAATTTGGATTTATATATACCTATAAAATACAATGCTCTTTGGAGCGATTAAATAACTTCCCAAAGGGGTATGGTAAATATGTATTGAATTTAATATTGGGAATCTTAATGAGTGACCTTCCTAAGAAGGATCACAGTTTAAGCCCTATAGAACTAAAACAAACCCTTGAGTCCATAGAGCAATTACTATGGGCTTTAGAAAGACATAATGTGATGTGCTTTTTATTGCAAGGAAACAATTCTAACTTAAACTTAGAAGATACTTTTAGGGATATTAATTTCTATTACCATAGAAGAAGAGCCCATAGCAATGAATACCTTCTAGATGTTCTTTTAACAAGTAGAGTGGATCATTTTCGCTATCGCGATGTAATTAAGCATATTCAAAAAGGCTCTCGTTTTATGTCCTGGGCTGGGCTAGAATATTTTTTAAAGACCATAGAAGCCAATATGGGTGGGTTTATGGGTAATGGTGAGCCTAAAGTACACCTTATCTATCCCAAAGAGGAATACTATGAGCAAAGAGCCACTTATAAGGATTTAAATAGTATGCAAAAGGCCAATAGAGACCGTTACTGCTTTAGTTTAGGAAATATGGTACTATCCTATCATAAGTATCAAGGCAGTAGCTTTGAACAAATACAAGCTAGGATTAGAAAAGCCATTAAAAATAAACAAAGGGTATCTAAGATGGAGCTAGAATTATTAGAATATACCACTTGGGATAAGCAAGCCATCGAGCAAAGAGGTAAGCAAATGCTGGTTGATTTTATTAGTCTTTGGCAATTGCCTTATATCCAAGAAACGGAAATAAAGCGTTTGCTGTTAGACGAAATTTAAAAAGGTTAGCAGTTAGTTTATTTTGGCATGAAAGCTTTTTGTATTTACAGAGTAAATATAAGGAAGCTTGCTATTTTTAAACAAGGCTTGTTTTAATGTTGGGATTTATTTTTAATAGGTCTTTTACAAAGCTTTGGGTATCTTTTGGAGAAATAACAATAGGGTTAAAACCACCGTAGTTAATAGCTATTCTATCCAATGAAGCAGCTGGTGCGGCAAGTACACTTTTTGTTTTCTTTATGGAAGTAATCTGTGATATATCAATTTGCATGCTTAAAAAAGGAATGCCATAATAGATTTTTAAAGTGTTATTATCAATAACGTAGCGGATATTGTATATCAGTAGAGCAAGCAAGCAACAAACAAATAAAGCAAGAAGTAAAGGAGGCAAGCTTGCCTTTATATTTTTAGTTGAAAATTGCATTATCGGTGTTATACATGTGGTTATTCCAACAAGGATAAAAAGCCAATACGTTACTTTAGTTTTATATTGTTTTGTCATAATACGGTACTTTAAAATAGGGATAGGAATAAGGTTTTTAAAAGAGGAGAATTATACCTTTTAAAAGGGCAATTCTCCTATTGTATTTTAAGTGCTTATTTTTTTGGCGCGTTATCTAAGAAAAGTTGTTTCACTTTTTGTTTATCATAAGATTTTCCATCCTCTAATTCTCCTGAAGTAATTACTGCTACTTCTTGGCTATCAGGAGTGATAACAAAGAAAAATGGATACCCTAAAGATTGAGATCCTGGTGCATATTTATCAAATACCTCTTTATTTTTATTCTTAGGAGAATAGTTTAGGTGATAATAAAGATAGTTTTCATCTACAATAGATTTTAGCTCTGGATCTTTTTGTACAAAGTCATTAAAACGTAAACACCAAATACACCAGTTCCCACCTGCTTGAACAAAAATATTTTTGTTTTGCTCTTTAGCAAGAACAAGTAACTCATTTATTTTTTGCTGTGCATCCTCTGTTTCATTATAAGGCTTGCTTAGACCCTCTCTTTCTTGTTTGGCCTTTTCTTGTGCAATTCTTTTTTGTTCTAACTCCTCTGGGCTAAGCTCATTATCTTTAACAATCTCTATTGGAGTATCTTGCTCTTTTTGTGTTGCTTGGTCCTTGCAACTTGTTAATGCTCCAAATAAAGCTACAAGACAAATGCTTAAAGTTATTTTTTTCATACGGTTATATTTTAGGTGCTTTTACTCGTTAATTGACAAGCAAAATACTAAAAATTTCCTTGGGTTTATAGATAATTTTACCCTTATTGGTGTTAATTACTACTTCCTTGTAAAAAAGCAAAGGTAATAGCAGTTTTTAGATGCTTTTATCACAGGATTAGCCTAGGGACTAAAACAACAAAAGCAATCTCACTAAAATAAAGAATATTAGTAAGACTGCTTTTGTGTTAAACAGTGAATAGTATTTTATCTAGAATTAACTCATCTGATCTACAGCGTGTAAATTAGGTTGTAATTGAGATAAAATAGGATGATTTCCCGCCTTTGTAAACCATTTGCCATATAAAGCAGAAAGCTCGTAAGAACTATCTGTGATTATACGTTGGTTCCATGTTTGTGCTGCTTGAAGATATTGATTCGAATCAATGTCTAAAACTGCTAGGATGTCAGTTAAATCACAGCCATTAGTCATTTTTAAAGTAATGGCAGCGTAATCTTGTAAAGATATACGGTTGATCGGTTGTAAAAGTGGATTGTTCATCATTTTCTTTTTCTTTTTTTTTCTTGTTTTTCTTTTTCTAATGCTAGACTATCATAGCTATTTAGTACAAGCATATTTAGCAATACTTTTTCATTTTGCTTTCACAAAAATATGTAAATATTCTATAATTATGCAAATTTTACTGGTGTTTTTTATCTATGAATTACATTAAAACTCTCTAAATAGCTAAATTTATGATTTTATGATATTTATCATGTTTTTTAAGTAAATCTAATTTTCTTCTTTATTTAAGTTTCTTAATCCTTGTTTTACTTGTCGTAATCTATTGTTTTTTAGCATTATACCCTTTATGTGGGTAGTCAGCTAGGAAAAGGAATTATTTTAAAAATAAAAAGGTAATTTACCCTTGAAAGTAGTTTATAGAATATTTTATTTGGTGAACTAGGGGTTTTCTTTAGATAAGCAAAAAAAAATATTTTTTTCTTCGATCAAAGTTTTTAACGATTGTTATCTGAATTAGATAAAAAAAACTCACTTTAGGTAAAAATACTAGGAGTATTTCCTTCTTGGATTTTTCACAATAGTCTTTTTTAGGGTATTTTAATAAGAGAAATTCTTCTTGAAATACGCCTTATGGATTTTTCTGATAGATTTTAGATAGATAAAGCTGTGTTTTTTAGATCAGCTTTGATTGGAGATTTGTAGTAAACAAGCCCAGTTGTCCCTTATAATCTTCTGCTTTTTTGGTTAAATAGTCTTCTATGACTAAAGCCTTTTCTAAGATATTTATGTAAGAAAAGGAGGGGAGTTTAGTTTAATTTTAGAATTTATTTTAATTTTTCTGGTAGATATATTCTAAAATAATAAAGCTTATAAGAAAGAATGTATATATTTAGGCTATTGTTATGTTAATCCAACCAACAATTAAGAAATATAGAAAAATTATACTATGAAAAAATGTTTATTGGCTTTATCGGCCATTTTATTGAGTGGTAATCTATGGGCACAATCCCATAAGTTACTTTTTAAGACTGACTATGGTAATTTCAAAGTGGTATTATACGATGCTACTCCAAAGCACCAAGAGTTAATTTTACAGGCCATCGAGCAAGATCAATATAAAGATGCATTGTTTAATCGCGTAATTGAAAACTTTGTAGTTCAAGGTGGAGAGCACGATATAGATATTGCTGAAAGAGAAAAGTATTTAAGAGAAGATCAAAAAAGACGTTTACCTGGTGAGTTCGATACAGAGCACCTATACCATAAGGTGGGAGTCTTAGGAGCAGGTAGGGATAATAATCCAGATAAGGCATCTTTTTTAAATCAAATTTACTTTATTGTAGGTGGCCCAGTTACCATGCAAGATTTAAATGAATTAGAAAGTAAAAGAAACTGGAAGTATACTCCAGAGCAAAAAATGGATTATCTTCACAATGGAGGGACACCTCGTTTGGATGGGGATTATACCGTTATTGGTGAGGTATATGAAGGCTTAGACGTACTAATGGCTATTAGTAAGGCAAAGACAGATCCTAAGGATTTTCCATTAGAGAAAGTAAATTTTGAAATAGAAACTATTCAATAATATACTGTTTGAAAATACTATAATAAACCCCGAGTCGCTTTAATGAAGCACTCGGGTTTTTTTATATTCCTACTTGTGTATACCATAGATATATAATGCCTATAATGGCAATAATACTAAAGGTTATAGAGATGTAATTACGGTTTTTAATAGGTCGCATATGACTAAGCTTTGATGGTATAAAAAGTAAAAATACACAATTGTTACTTAATTGTGTAACAAAAAGGATAATGAGCCTATTTATAAAGGTATAAAGTTACCAAGTAAAATGCCGTTTTATACCCCCTTTAAAAGGGGGTAATTTCCGTAGTAGCTAATATAGCAATGTACTTTGATTGGCTATAAATAGCGAAGTTTTTGAATTAGTAAATGCTATTTACTAGCGCAGTGTAGGTGTGAAAATGCTTAATTTTAATAGTTGTATTTTACAATACATGGTATATATGTTAAAAATTTTGCTTAATTTTAGAATAAGAAAAATTTTACACCTATGAACAACGACAACCCAGATTATGCGAAAGTTTTAAGTGATGCTTTCACTATAAAGCCTGTAGATCATCAACCAGATGCTAGTAAAACAAGACCTGTTAACTCTGTCGAGAAATTTATGCCATGGGCAGATGAGTTAGGTAATTACCAAAGAAATAAAGGAATTGGTAATAAGAATATCAAAGACAGTAAAATCTATATTATTGGTTCTGGTATAGCTGGATTAGCGGCAGCTTATTATTTTATAAGAGATGGAAAGGCTACCCCGGAGAATATTGTTTTTTTAGAACAACTCAAAGTAGAGGGAGGTTCCTTAGATGGAGCAGGAAATGCTACCGAGGGCTACCTTTGTAGAGGTGGGCGAGAAATGGACATGACATACGAAAATGTATGGGATATGTTCCAAGATATTCCAGCCTTAGAGTTACCTGAGCCTTATAGTGTATTGGATGAGTACCGTTTAATTAACGATAACGATAAAAACTATTCTGTATCTCGTTTAATTCACCAAAAGGGATTAGTCAGAGACTTTGATGCTTTTGGGTTAAGTAAAAAAGACCAGTATGCCTTAGTTAAGGTTCTTTTGAAAAAGAAAGAAGATTTAGACGATATTACCATTGAGCAATATTTTAGTGAGAGTTTCTTAGCTAGTAATTTCTGGCTGTTTTGGAGAACTATGTTTGCCTTTCAAAACTGGCATAGTTTACTAGAGTTTAAGCTTTATATGCACCGTTTTTTACACGATATCGATGGATTACACGATTTATCTGCTTTAGTGTTTCCAAAGTATAACCAACACGACACTTTTGTAAAACCTTTAGGTGGATTTCTTTCTAAAAAAGGAGTCAAAATCGACTTTGGTGTTTTAGTAGAAGATTTAGATATTGATCAAAGTGGTGGACAAAAAGTTGTAAAGGGGATCCATATTGTAAAAGATGGTCAAAAACAGTGTATTAACGTTGGAGAGGATGACTATGTGATTGTAACTACAGGTTCTATGACAGAGGATACCTTCTATGGAAATAATACCACTGCTCCAGTTGTAAGTATTGATAATAGTACAAGTGGAAAGAGTCCAGGGTGGCAGTTATGGAAAAACTTAGCCCAAAAATCCGTAGATTTTGGTAATCCTGCAAAGTTCTGTAGTAATATTGATAAGAGTGGATGGGAGTCTGCAACACTAACATGTAGAGAGTCTGCTTTAGTGGAGAAATTAAGAGCCCATTCTACCAATGATCCTTTTTCTGGAAAAACAGTAACTGGAGGAATTATTACCATTACAGATTCCAATTGGCTAATGAGCTTTACTTGTAATAGACAACCTCACTTCCCTGATCAACCAAAAGATGTTCTAGTTCTATGGGTATATTCTCTTTTTATGGACAAAGAAGGTAATTATGTTAAGAAATGTATGCCTGAATGTACAGGAGATGAAATCTTAGCAGAGTTATGTTACCATTTAGGTATTGAAGACAAATTGCAAAATGTAATTGACAATACTATTGTACGTACTTCTTATATGCCATATATTACTTCTATGTTTATGCCTAGAGCTAAAGGGGATCGTCCGGCTATTGTACCTAATGGTTGTACTAACTTAGGTTTAGTGGGGCAATTCGTAGAAACTAATAACGATGTAGTATTTACCATGGAGAGTTCAGTGCGTACTGCTAGAGTAGCGGTTTACTCTCTTTTAAACTTAAATAAGCAAGTTCCGGATGTAGCTCCATTCCAATACGACATACGACAACTTTTAAAAGCAGTAAAGGCTTTAAATGACGGAAATAGTTTTGTAGGAGAAGGTTTGTTAAAACGCTTATTGAAAAACACCTACTACGAACATGTTCTTCCAATTGATAAGAAAGAAAAACCAGAGCAAGGTGGTGCTTGTATGGTTAAAGAACCAGAGACTTTCTTACAAGAACAAGTACAAAGAGTAAAAGAATGGTTTAAACATATGTAAAGCACATCTTTAAATACATTTGAATTAATAATAAAAAAGCAAGGGACCTTTCTATTTTATAGAAAGCTCTTGCTTTTTTTATGGTCTAAGGGCAATACAGTATAGAAAACACTTATCTTTATATGCAATGCCACTACAAGAATCCTTTTAGGATAAGAGGAAGGTTAGGGCTAATTTTTAAAAATTGTTTATTAATATAAAGCTATCGCATATGTCAAACATAGATTTAATTATAGAGGAAAGAGCCGCTAGTATAGGTAATTTCTTAGTGGGTAGATTATTGCCTTTCCGTCAAAAGAGAATGGTTGGGCCATTTGCTTTTATAGACCATATGGGACCAATTGCCTTAAAGGACCATGATAATTTAGATGTAGATCCTCATCCCCATATTGGATTGAGTACTTTGACTTATCTTTTTGAGGGAGAGTTAGAACACAAAGATAGTATAGGTAGCGTGCAAAGGATTACCCCAGGGGCGGTAAACTTTATGACAGCTGGCCATGGTGTTGTGCACTCGGAAAGAATCCCTACAGATTTTAGAGAAAACAATCCAGATGGAGTATTGCACGGTTTACAAATATGGATTGCCTTACCTAAGGAATTAGAGAAAATTGAACCTAGCTTTATACATACAGATAAAGAGCAACTTCTCTCTTGGACACAGGACGATGCTACTTTTACTCTAATAGCAGGGGAAGCTTTGGGGAAAAAAGCATCCATACCAATGCATAGCAAACTTTATTTTATAGAAATTAAAAGTGAAAAGGGGGCTAAAGTAGATATTGGAAAGGGGCTTTATGGAGAATCAGGCTTGTATATCTTACAAGGGTCTATTATAAGTGAGGGACAAAGCTTTGGAGAAAAGAATCTTTTAATAGCAAAGGATGCGCACTTATGTAGTTTTGAGATTACTCCTGGAAGTATTGTTTATGTCTTCGGAGGAGAACCCCTAGAAGAACAAAGACATTTACTATGGAATTTTGTAGCAAGTGAGCCTAGGGATCTTCAAGATGCTAAAGAAGCTTGGGTAGAACAAGACCATAGTATTTTCCCTCTAATACCAACCGATAAGGATACTTATGTGCCTTTTCCAGAGCCTTTAAAAGGATTTAAACCTAAACAGTAAATATTAATCAAAACACCACTATATACTATGTTAGCACATGTTATCGCTCAATCTAAAAAAGAGGATTATCTTACCCAAATTACAGCTGGAAATAATCAGATTTATGCTGATGAACCTCTAGCTTTAGGAGGACAAGACAAAGGGTTTAACCCCTATGAATTATTGTGTAGTGCTTTGGCAAGTTGCTCGATAATTACTCTAAATATGTATGCCAAGCACAAAGGCTGGGAGGTAGGGGAAATCTCCTGTGAGGTTACTTTGCAAAAACAGGAAGATTCCGATAAGGTTACTTTTTTAAGACAAGTTCACTTTGAAAATAAAACCTTGGAAGAGAAACAGTACCAAAGATTACTTGCTGTGGTTCAAAAATGTCCTGTACATAAAGTGTTAAGCGGAGAAATTCACATTATTACATCCTTGGATCAATAAGGATGTCTTTTTAATAACAATCCCCCTATTTGTTTTAAATCAAATAGGGGGATTGTTTTTATTATAAGATAGATTTTCTTAATTCTGCTGCAGATTTGCTAGAAAGGTAACCTAAAGGAATATCAAAAACGCTACGCGCCCCAACTTGTCCTTCTTTAGCTAACTTTCCAACTGCTCTTGTAAAGGCAACTAAAACACTAGCAGTAAACTCTGGATTACTCTCTAAGCTTAAACTAAACTCCATTCTGTGTTTATTTCCACTTGCTGTTTCTCCAGAAGTAATTACCATTCCACCATGTGGCATTTTATTGTGGTCCTTGTTCATTTGCTCTTCCGTAATAAAATGTACGGTAGTTTGATAATCTGCAAAATAGTTAGGCATTTCTTTAATAGTCTTCTCAATAAGAGCTTGGTCAGCATCACTATGTGCTACTACGTAGCAAACTCTTTGGTGACGTTGGGCTGCAGTAAGAGCTGGATTATCTCCGTTTCTAACTTGCTGTATAGCTTCTTCTTTAGGGATAGTGTATTGTACTCCCATTTTTACGCCTTCTACTCTACGTATAGCATCCGAGTGTCCTTGGCTTAATCCTTCTCCCCAAAAAGTATATTCTTGGCTTACAGGCAAAATACTTTGTCCTAACAAACGCGCCATAGAAAATAGTCCTGGATCCCAACCTGTGGAGATTAAACTAAGGGTATTGCTTTCACGTGCAATTTTATCTACTTGCTCAAAATATTCAGGGATTTTAGCGTGCGTATCAAAACTATCTACAGTGTTAAACATAGAAGCAATATGACTTACTTGTTGTGGTAAATCATTAGCAGATCCTCCACAAAGAACCATTACATCTACTTTACCTTTATAACTTTCAATGTCCTGTAAAGCTATTACTGTAGCTTTTGAATCTATATCTTGTGGTTTTCTTCTAGTGAAAATTCCCACTAAAGTCATATCTGGGTTTTGAGTAATAGCCATCTCAACTCCCTTACCTAAATTACCATATCCTACGATACCTACTCTAAGGATTTGTTTAGTTGTATTTTGCATGAATTGTGTTTTAAAAAGAAATATTATAGTTCAACCTATTTCACCTATGGTATATTGTTGATTTGCTAAATTACTTAAAAGATTTTTAACTCTGTCGTTTATAGGGCAGCTTTCTGCTGTTTTTTTAAAGCTTTGCAATACCTAGAAGTTAAGCGCATAGAAAAGTATTTTCTTTTTGTCTAGCGTTCTTAAACTAGGTTAAGTGGTTCTTAGGGTAAAGTAGCTACATTTGTAAAAGAAAAATAAGGATATAATCTTATGATTATTAAGTTATTAATAAATAAAAAATCATATTACTATTCATAAAGGCAAAAAGTGCAATGGTAAGATAGTATCCTTTTTTTTATAACAATTAAAAACAAATACTATGAGCGAAAAATTTATTTGGGCTTTTGACCCCACCCATTCTCAGGTTACTTTTAGAGTAAAACACTTAGTTTTTACAACCATTATAGGTAGATTCAATTCTTTCAATGTTGAAATGCAAAATGAATCACAAGATTTTACTCAAGCAAAATTAGCTTTTTCGGCGGAGGTTTCCTCTGTGGATACTAGCAATAAGGATAGAGATAATCATTTACAGTCAGCAGATTTCTTCAATGCTGTAGAGTATCCTACTATTCGTTTTGTTTCTAGATCTATTGAGAAAGTGGATAATGAAAACTATAAAGTAGTAGGGGACTTAACCATTTTAGGTAAGACAATCTCTACAGTATTTACAGCTCAAGCAAGCCCAATTATGATAGATCCATGGGGAAATCAAAAGGTGGGTATTTCTTTAACTAGTAAAGTAAATAGAAATGATTTTGGTTTAAGTTTTAATGCCACTTTAGAAAAAGGTGGAGTTTTAATTGGCCAAGATGTTGTTTTAGATGCAGAGGTGCAATTTGTTGGTACTCCAGCATAAATGTTTTTTTTATAAAAGTTAATTCCAAAGCCTTTTTGATGTTTTATTCAAAGAGGCTTTTTTTTAACCTAAGCTAGATAGCAAGCATAAGATTACCAGGAAAACTAAAACTTTAAAAAGTAGGGGTTTCAAGATAAATATGGAATGCATAAGGGAGGATGAGGTTAAGGAAAGTAATTATAAGTTTAAATAACCTAGAAGGGAAGCTCTTCTTTTAAGTTTCTTTTATTTAGGAAGAGATTAAACGAAGTTGGGCAGTATCCTTTTAGATACTGCCCAACTTTTATGTATTAAACTTTTTTACGAAAAGATAGTGATGTTAAAAACACATCCTCCATTTACTTTACCAAATGTTATTTTCTTCAATAGAGTATTACGCCCCATGGTAGATTTTCTTAATTACTTCGATATCTAAATTAGTAATTTGCATGATCTGTTCTATGGTGTGTCGTTGATTTTTAAGATAACCAATAAAACGACGATCCTTCTCTGCTAATGCATGATCCTTTTCAGCTAATGCATTATCCATTTCAGCTAAAGCGATTTTGTTTTCTTCTACCTCTTTCTTTAAACGCTCTTGAGTAGCTTGGGTACTCCTAGCATCTAATCTTCTTTTTAAACTGATTTCATACTGATTCATCTCTTCTGGATTTAAATTAGCTACTCTTCCTATATCAAAGATACGTCCAAAAACTCGCTTATCCAAAAATTTAGGAATGCTATCTAGCTCACTCATATGCTTTAACAAATAAAACCAGCTATCCATATGCCCAACTATTTCTTCTTCTTTTTTATTAAAATTAGGAAGTACTAAAAATTTATAACCTAGTTTAGCATAGATGATTTCTTTGCTTTTTAAATCACAAATAGCTGTGTCTACAAAGTATTCGTTTGTAGGTAAATCGGGTAAAGTGAATTCTAGAAGTCCAATAAAGAAAACAGGAGGTAATTGATACTTATTTCCTGTAGGGCCTTTTTCAATGAGGTTGTTAATTAAACGGGAAGTGTAAAAAATACTGCGATCTATAAAGAAATCCTGACTAACTTGTTGCATTTCAATTATAAAATGCTCCCCATTGCTTCCTGTGCAATAAAGATCAAAAAACGTACTTCTTTGCTCTTTGGTGTCTCCATTGAGTTCAGTAGGTTGATAATGTAAATCAACAATTACTCTTTCTCCTTGAAAAAGACCATTTAAAAAGAGTATTAGAATATCTTTATTTTCCTCCTTGCCGAAATAGTGTTTAAAACTTCAGTCACTACCAAAGCCTATAAACGTTCCTAAATTGTTTTTTTTCTTTGCCATAATTATTCGTTTTAAAGGTTGATAGTAAAGTTAGCGAAACAAACGCCTTGAAACAAATAAATATTGCTATAATTTATAGCAATATTTATTTAAAATACTTATAGTTAGGTCTTTATCATTTTTATTACTATTTAGAATAGTTTGTATTATTCCTATATAGTTTCTTACTGTTTAAGTATACTGCCTTCTTTATAGCTAAGGTTATATTTTTTTAATGTGTCTTTTCAACATAAGTTAAGAGTCCTCCAGTATAGTACGTAAAGGGGGGATAAAGATATTTAGTGTATTAATTAACAAGCTCATGAAAAAAATAGCTCGGTGAGGTTAAGTTAGTAAATTGGTATACTACTACTTAATTCCAATAATTCACATTTAATTTAAACTCAGGTAAATGTTTAAAAATAAGCGCTAACTGTAACAACAGAAAAGGCTAGAAAAAAGTGAAAGTATCCTTGATACTAATTATATAAGCCTAGGTAATGCATTTCAATCATCCTCAAGAAGATAAAGTATACATACAAAAGTGGCTTAGAGGTAATTTGTCTAGGTCTTTGTGCAGGAGTTGCTTGGAGTAAATATAAATGTGGACAAATTTAAACGAAATGTAATGAGTCGTTATTTAACACAAGGGGATATTTATACATTGATTTTGTATATAAGCTTAAACTTGCTGGAGTGAAAGACTATTTTGAAAGAATAATTTAGCTTTCACTTGAGATTAAATAGGTTAATCTAGTCTTTCCATCTTGCAAAATATCTGTAGCGATTAATTGCATACCGTTTTTAATACATATTCTAGCCGAACCTATATTTGTATCATACATTCTACAAATGATTTTTTTGGCTGAGGTAGTAGAGAAAACTTTTTTAATAAGTTGTTGTAATAATAGAGATCCTAAACCTTTGTTGTGGTAAGGGTAATCGATTATATAACCTAACTCAAGAGTATCTTCCATATGTGGGTAGGTATAGATACCTGCTTGTCCTACACAGTTGCCTTGTTTGTTTTTTAGTACATAAAGAGTTTTATCCTGATTAGGGCTAAAGCTTTGCTTTATTTGCTCTAGAGTTAATTTGCCTAAGTCTTGAGGTATGTATTTAGTATTTTTAGGTTCTTGAAAAATTCTATACAAGTCCTTAAAATCTGTTTCATTTGGGGTAGATAGTTGTAAATTTTCCATAAAGATCAAATTTGGCTAGTATATTATATTACATTTGTATGTTTTTATTTATTTATAAGAACTTATACTTGGTTTATCCCTAGTATAAAGGTAAATATAAGTAATTAATAGCAGAGGAATTTACTTATTAAAGAGGAAAAAGAAGATAGAAAACTAACCCCATATGAGATATAGTACAGTCATTTTAGTTCTTGCAAGTACCATTACTTTACTATCATGCCAGAAAAGGTCTATTGACCCATCGAATCAAAACTCGAGTGATTACTTATTGGAACGAATTTCCAAAGAAGTAGGTCAAGATAGAAAAGTGGGAAATCTTCGTTTGTTTTCTAAAGATATTTTGAAGAATGAGCTAGGGGGATTTTGTGTGTCTTATACTACTGAAAACCAACGTTCCAATCATTTTTATAAAGTGAGAAAAGGGGAGTTTACTGCCCAAGAAATTGAAGTCTACAAACGCATTGATCCCTTTTTCATTCAAGATTCTATATCGAGTAAGTCCATTGGAGAGTTTCCTATAAATCAAATACCTTATAATGTAGAAACTGCAAAGAACATTTTAGGAGAAACCTATAGTTTAGTGAGTTTATATCGCTATGATTTTGTAGTAGATGCCGATGGGCAGATTAGACAGGAATTTATCTTAAATGCTAAAGAAAACGCCACTACTAAAACTATCCTAGAAAATGCAAGTTCTTTTGCTTACAAAAGTTTTCATTTTATTGTGACTAAGGAGGGAGAAATAGTGCTAGCAGGCCTTTAAAAAAGTTAGTTGTTTTCTATATAGATTAACTATAGTATACCCAAAGCGACATGCACTTTAAAGGGGAGTAACTTATTTTAATCGAATTCAATACTAGTGGTTGCTTTATTGTTCTTTATTACTACTTTATTAACTCTACCCATAAGGTAAATACTCAGTAAAGAAGCCACAGCAACTACATATCCTACAATATTATAATTCATCAAAGGACTATCCACTGTTTCTTGGTATACTAATGCTCCGGCTAATGCAGATGCAATTCCACCTGAAATAGATTGCAAAGAAGAGTTGATACTCATATATGCACCTCTATCTTTACTTCTAGGAACAGCACTAGTTAAAGCAGAAGAAGGTACCATTCTACTCATTATACCAATCATCATTAAGATATTTACTGCAACTACTGCGTAAAATGGGATCATATATAAGTTTGTATACACCACACATACAATAAGTAGCCAAATCGATGCTACACTAAAGAGATAGTATTTATTTACTCTATCGGTCAATTTTCCAACAAATGGCATTAATAACAAAGATGTTACCCCTGAAATCATAAATAGAAGAGGTAATTGTTCTGGAGAAACCCCAAGGTTATTCACTCCAAAAACAGTTCCGAAAGGCATCATCATAAAACCACCAATAGACAACACAGCAGTTGATAAAAATCCAACTCTATAGTCTTTATCTTTAAGGGTATGCCATAAATGTCCAAGTACATTTTTGTTGTTTTTTAACTTTAGGTGTTCCCTAACTGGTTGAAGTTTCCAGCCTATGAAAATGGCAATAAAAATCGATAGTATAACAATCATGAAAAATGGGGCTTCCCATTGCCAAATGTTTGCAATATATAATCCAATAGGAATCCCAAGAACTTGACTAGCACCAAATCCCATTTGCACAAACCCCATTACTCTTCCCCTTTGGGATAAAGTAAAAATATCAGTTATAATAGCCATTGATATAGATCCGATAACTCCACCAAAAAGACCTGTAAAGATTCTAGCTGCAAGTAGAGTTACATAAGTGTTTGCCAAGGCACAGAATAAAGTTCCTAAAATAAAACCACAATAGAAAAACAATAGGAGTTTCTTTCTATCGAAACGGTCAGCAAAACCAGCGGTCAGTAATCCAGATGCTCCCGCACTAAATGCATAGGCCGATACTGCTAAACCAAAGTCTTGGGTACTCAGCCCTGGCATGGTTTTTAAAAGTAAGTCTCCAAGGGGAGCCATTACCATAAAATCCAAGATTACCGTGAATTGAGTGATAGCTAAGATAAAAATGACGAATTTCTGGTAGCCTGTAAAGCTAGTAGTACTATTTTGTGACATAAAAGAAATGTTCTTACTCTGGTTGTTTGACTTTTGCTGTAAAAAATAAATAAAAATGCTTGGTTTTATCCTTTTGATATAAAGAAAAGACTCGGCCAAAGTGCCTGCAAAAATAGGCAAAACTATTCGATATTCATCCATTGGAATCACATTAGATAAAAAATGGATTCCACCTATTTTTACACCTATTTAAATGATTATCATCTAAGTAGGCTTTTTCTAGGTAGATATCAATGCTAACCTTTGTTTTACAATAAAATATAAAGCCGTTATTTTAGTATAAATTAGCCAAAATTCAGGTTATTTTAAGTAAATTTATACACAAATATAAACCATAGCTTTTATAGTTAAAACATTTGACACCATGTTAGATAAATCCAAGCAAATTTCTAGTACTGTTTTATGGCAGCTTATCTTTTTAGGGGTAATTATTTTTATATTTATTCTTTTAGGTTGGCACTTATCTGTTTTTATACCTGGTGCTTTAGGAGCTATTTGTTTATTTGTATTATTACTTCGACCATTCGTTTGGTTAACGGAGGTTAAGAATCTAAATAGAATAGGGAGTATCATTCTGCTGTTTTTAATGAGTATTGTCTTTATCATTGGCCCCTTATTCTTACTTATTAATACAGTTAGTAGGAAGATATTAATCTTGGTGGATAATAAAGAGAAGATAAAAGAGAGTGTAGATCAGCTTATTGCTATTTTAAATCAACGCTATGGAGTAGATTTATTCAATCAAGCTAATCTTGGTAAACTTGTTGGTGTAAGCGGAAAAGCAGCTGAATCTATTTTAAATGCTTCTGTAAATAGCGTAATGCAAATAGGTATAGCGTATTTATTATTGTTCTTTATTTTCTTGCAGTATAAAGAACTACAAGCCTGGATATATAGAGTGGTTCCTTTTAAAAGAGATAATTTACAAAGCCTTGGCGATGAGATGAAAAAGCTAGTTATCTCAAATGCTGTTGGAGTTCCATTAACTGCTTTTTTACAAGCATGTATTGCCTATGTAGGGTATTTAATATTTGGGGTTCCAGATGCTTTTATGCTTTATATTATGACTATTTTCGCTGCAATGTTACCTGTTGTAGGCTCATCACTTATTTACCTTCCTGTTTGTGCCTTTTTATTTATAACCGATCAAAAAGGTAATGCTTTAGGTCTTTTAATTTACTGTGTATTAATTGTAGGGTCTGCCGATAATTTAATTCGTTTTCTACTGCAAAAGAAAATGGCCAATGTTCACCCTTTAGTTACTATTTTCGGGGTGATTATAGGATTGAATTTATTTGGATTTATAGGAATCATCTTTGGACCTATCCTTATATCCCTATTTATTTGGTTAGTAAAACTTTATAATTTAGAGTTTGGCAAAAACCCTAGTGCTCTAGATCCAAGTCTAGCGCCACCCTCAAATACTACAGAGGCTAATCAAGCTTCAAATTAATCTATTTTACCCTAAATGCTTTTATAGAAATAGATCTTATGGTATAGCTTCCACTTACTTTATAAATAGTGGGAAACTTATGTTTTTATAAGTGGATTATTATAACTTAATGTTTGGAGTTTTTGCAATAAGCAAAAGGACAAGATTGTATTAATTTAGGCAAAAACGACTTTAGTTTACTTATCGACTTATAGGTGTATAATATGTACAATATATCCTTATGAACTAAATCTAATAGGGCAAGCAGCTTTATTTATCGTCTTTAGTCTAAGACTTACTAAAAATGGACTATTTGTTAGCTATATCTATGAAAGAATGGAGAAACCAAGTTGGATTGGTATCTATCAGATAGACATAACCTATTTAGTAATTGTTTTTCTTTTTATATATAGGCCCCAGTTAATTTGCCAATTGTCTTGGATGGCTTTTATTTGTAAAAGGAAATATTACTTTGGAAGGGAAATTAAATTTCAAGTTTTCTTTGCTTGTCAGTGAATCTTCTCTGGAGAATTCTTTAAGTCGATTTTTAAGTTACTAATACAATAATTGTTTTTATTCTTTTCTATTGCTAAAGGCATTTTTATAAAATGGAAGAAGATAAATTCTTTAAAAAAGGTATTTATCGAACGAACTCTACCTTAATATGGTAGAGTATGCCATTTTGCCTCTAAATATAGTATTTTGACCATTTCCTAAATTTCGCATATTTGAAAAATATTTTTTTTCACGGGCAAATATGCGATTCTCCTGAAAATACGCGAAATTTTCACGTTAAATGTGTAATTGTTTAATAATAAACAACTTAAGGTTTTGCTTCTTATAAAAGAGGCTTGAATGGCCAAAACAAGCCTTTAAATGTACTTTTATCCCTTTAGGGCAAAAATTTGAGCACGAGAATTTACATTTAGTTTAATATAAATGTTTCCAATGTGGTATTTTGCTGTACTTAGGGTTATACTTAATTTTTCAGATATCTTTTTATTGGTATACCCTTCCCAAATAAGGTGTAAAACGTCCAATTCTCTTTCGGTAAGTTTATAATGCGTCTTTAGGTAATCTTCTAATTCGCTAGTGTTCTCCTTCAAGACGGAAAGATCAAGCGCATTCTCACTTTGCTGTTTTTTCTCTTCTACAAGTAGTTTATGGTAGTTTCTAATTAGGGATACATACTGAGAAATAAGCACTTTATTGGTTTTATTAATAGTATTAATCTTTACTAAAGCTAAGTAGTTGATAAACATATTAAATAGGAGTAGTACTACAGAAAAGCCTTTTAAGGCAATTATAGTCTCTTTGTAATTTACTTTGCTCACTAAAGGATCTAAGTCAGTAAAACTTAGTGTGTAAAGGAAAATTAAATTGATTAAAAGCAGTATATAAATAGAGTCTCTACGTCTTCTTTTAAGTAAAAACTGCATTAAGACCTGAGTTACTATTACCAGTAAAGTAACAATTATATATAAGAATAGAGGTAAACGATCGTGTATAATAGAATGATAAGCCAGAGTAGCTAAACCCAATAGAGTTGTAAGGCTAAATAGCTTAAACTGTTGTAAATAAACAAATTTTTGTATTGCAAACGTATAGAAATAACTCGCTAAATAAACCAAGTAGACTACCAGAGAAATTAATAGGAAGTTTTCAAAATAGGGTAGGGTAAAATAGGTTTCAGGGTCCATTGTATACTTTGCCACATCAGCAAAAAAGAACATTAATAGCAGTAAGGCTTGAAATACTAAGAATATACCCCACTTGCTAGTCTTATACATCATATACATACTAGAGGTAGCAAATATTGCTATAAAGAGTACTCCATAGAATAACCCCGATACAAAATCGTATATATTACTTTGTTGTACAGTAGAAGATATAAACTCATGTCCCTCTAATTCAAGGGGAATATAAGCATTTAAGCTATACCTATTAGGGGTAAAACTAACGGTTTCGCTTACTTTATCACTGAAATTAGTCAAGGGTTTTGCGCTAGTATTTTCAATACAAGCTAGATACCCTGTAGCTATAACTAGAAGTAGTAAGATAGGTTTTAAATAGGTATATATGGATTTATATGAATTCATTGCTACGTAATTTTAAATTTGTACATACGATTATTCACTCAGTCTTCGGTTATAATACCTGTGAGCGGAGTGATTATAAGAACTATATCTAAAATAATCTATCCTGTTTTTCAATGGTATAGGTAAATAAAAGAGTTAGTGTATGTAAATACACTGTTACCATTTCTTTAGAAATACAAGGATAGTCGATCCGATAAGAGGCAGTTTAAAGTGCTAAAGTTTTAAAGTTAAGCCTTGTAAAATGCTCCAATGGATATAGCAAATGCCGATAGACATCACCAGAAGTCATCCAGTTTATAAGTGAGTGGCTTATAATGTACTGGTTTTTAGTTTGTTGAGTTTTTTGAGTCATTTTTATTGTTGTTTTGCTCATGCAAGGTAAGTAATATTTAGTATATCTAACAGACAAAAAGGTACTTTATATGATTATTATTCTTTTATTTCTTGTTTTTTGTAAGATTATCTAAGGGATTCAAGGTAAGTAGTTGCGTTTTGTGTAAGTAGGCACTATAAAACTAGGTACTATTATTTACATTTTAAATGACCAAAGGGGCTAAATGAGATAGTTTATCCTAATGTTTTAGTAAAATTCTAATTTATAAATGTTAATTTATAGTTATAGCCTTGTTTGGAAATGTTAATGAAAATTACAGATCTTAAAAGTAGTTTTCTTAGGTTATAGTTTTGGAAAAACATTACCTATTTATTATTTTTTAGTAGTTGTTAATACCTTGTCTAAGGCTTGTGTTCATTGGCCTTAAGCTCTTTTTAGGTGGGTGATTTCTCTATGTTGTTTTAAGAATTTATCAAAATGTAATCAAAAAAAGGCCTGTTTTTTCTGTGTCGTTTTACCATAAATACTGTTTTTCCGTATGGGATTTTATAATAAATAGTGGATGTATTGCGAACTTTTTCATTATTACTTTTAATGGGATTTTATACTTTTTTTATTGGTGTTCGAATATTTTGATTATTCCGTTTTTATGGAATAACAGAGGGGACTGGTCCTTTGTTAAATGGTGTAATTGGTTGGTTTTCAGTTTGTTTTATTTTGTTTAAAACAGATTTTAACGTAAGTACTTACTAAGTATAGGGAATGTTAAATCAAATATTATGAACAGGTTTAAGAGTTAAACCGTTCGTTGGTATAGGTATTAAAAGCGTTGTATCATGTAGATTTGAGAAAAATATAAGAAAGTGAACAATTTGGGAATTCTTTAATATAAGATTAGCAAATTTCGGAGACCCATATTGTAACTTTGTACTACCAAAAAATAGGAAGCTATTTAGTGGTGTGTGTTGTATTTTTTAACAGTTCTCTATTTGAATAAAATAGTTTAAAAAATTTTTAAGATAAATATAAAAAAACGATATGAAAAGAAAACTAACTCACATGGCCAGAACTTAAGATGGTACACACTTAGGTATTTTAAAAGCAAGGCTCTTTTAAGTACCAAACTGTAAAGACTACTGTATTTACGTTTTATCTAATTTTATGTATAACCTATTAAGCTAATTTGTAGCTATACTCAATAATAGGTAAGAGATTGGATAAAATGCTCTAAGCTAAATTTACCTCACATAAATTAGTTATAGTAAAGCGTACGACATATACATAAGTTCTTCACAGAGAAATATATCTAGTGATTTATGTCTTTTGCTAGTATATATAACAAACACTCAAACAACAATATAAACAGACAACAATGAAACAAAAAAATATTTTCACTCTTCTTCAAAGGGTGATGCTGCTTTTTGTGCTATTAATTCCTTTGGTCTATTCTTACGGGCAAGAAAAAGTTTTAGCCAAGTATGAAAGTAAGAGCTCTCTAGGTGTACAAGGTCATACCAACATCAATGATGATAATGACGAGGTGGTTACTTTAAAAGCTGGAACTGGATTAATACTAGCAATAGGGAAGTACAATAGTCATATAGTAGCTAGATTTGATAATGAAATCCCTGCTAACCAATGGAGTTACATACAACTCGATGGAGATCAAGGATTATTTGATATGCTATTAGGTGGAAACCTAGGAGATGCATTAGGAAAATTAGTAGAAACTATTCTACTTGGTAACCAAAACATCGAAGTTAGTGCTCTTACTAACAATAATACTGAGGTATTCAGCACTTCTAGTAATGCTAAGTTTGTTAGTAGTCAATCTAGAATATTCGTAGATGGGAATGGAAAAAATATTTTAGCAATTAAACCAAGTCAACCATACCAAAAAATCAAAATTGAAAATAAAGCTCTTGCCGTAATAGGAGCGTTGAGTACTTATGAGGCTACGGTTGCAAGGGTTTTTACTTATGATAACTCTGTTGATGTAGAGTGTGGTAAGCCGATAGGTACAAGTTTTGATGGAACTGGAGGTTTAGGATTAAGCTTATTAGATGTTAGGAATCAGAAATTAGGAAATGCTATCGATTCAGGTAGTGATTCTATGGATACCTATTCAACTATGAAAAGTAGTGGTTTACTATCTTTAGATTTAGGTGTTAACTTATCGCAAATGTTTTATTACCCTAATGTATCTGATGCGGATGCAAGTTTTAATATTACATTAGGTTTAGGTACCACTGGAGTTCTAAGTTTAGATTTATTAGGTGGTATTGAAGTGAACGCTTATAATGGTGACATTAAAGTATATAGTAAGTCACTGGCTAGTGGTCTTATCAATGGTATTGATCTTTTAGGACTTTTGGAGTCAAATGGAAAAGCAACTATTGTGTTCGCTCCTGGTAAAGGCTTTGATAGAATTGAAGTTAAAGCTAATGGAGGAATAGATGTTGACCTATTAAGTAAAGGTTTGAAAATTTATGATGTTGAGCGTTATGGAGGAGAAGGATCTGGTTGTGAAAATCCTTTAATTAATAAGCCTCAAGGTGATGATTATAGCTTATTTATAAACCCAGCTTGTGCAAAGGATTTAATTGATTCTGAGAATGTTGATTTTGCTTCATGGGCAGTTGATGGAAATAATAAGAGTGCTGCTACCTTATATGCAGCAAATGGAAAACTTCTGGGATTAATCGGTAGTCAGGATGTTAATGGAATGATTCATATGACGTGGGATCATACGGTTCCTGCGAATACTCCTACTTATATCCGTATCGATACTAATGAAAGATTATTAACTAGCTTACTAGGTTCTATTTTAGGAGGAATTGGTGATAATCTTGGTTCTATTTTAGTTGGAAATTATTATTTTCAAGTAGATGCATACAAAAATGGTAATAATAACAGTGTACTAAGTAGAAAAAGTAGTAACGCTTTTGGCGGTGGAGATGATGCTGCTCAAGGTAGCGTAAGCATTGTACAAGACAAGGAAGGCTATTACTATTTAAAAGTAGTTCCTACTGTTGAATATAATAGTGTGAAAATCACTAATAGCGTAAACCCAGGGTTATTAAATGTAAGTGCTGATGAAGGAGTTTTTACTATGGATGTTTATGACATGTGTAGAGAAATAAATACAACAGAAGCTTTATGTGGAAGCCCAATATCTACTTCTTTAATTTCAACAGGACTAAATATCAATTTACTAGGAGGTTCTACTGATTATAATTTTGAAGCAGCTATTGATGGAGATGATGAGACTTACTCGGTACTACCACAAGGAGGATTATTGAATGTAACTGCTTTAGGGAGTGTAGCTCAGAGTTTTGATTTTGCTACACCTTCAGAGCCTAATGCTACTTTTAGTATAACAATGCAAATGCCAAAAGGGGGTGTAGATATAAATCTTTTAGGTGGAATTGAAATTCTTGCTTATAAAGGCATAGAAGAAGTTTATAGAAAACCGTTAACTAGTGGGCTAGTTGCTAATTTAGATGTACTAGATTTAATTTCTAATGGTAAAAAAACAACACTTCGTTTTGGACCAGGCCACTCTTTTGATAGAGTTGAGATTCGCGTTAATCAAGGAGCTGAATTAAACCTTTTAGGGAGAGGTATACAAATATATGAGGTAGAGCGTTTTGGTTCTGCTTGTCCAGACCCAGCGATCGAAATCCCATTGCCAACAGAGAAACCTTTTGAAGTACCTGTATGTGCAGGAGAATTAATTGATTTTGAAAATGTTGATTTTCCAGGGAATGCAGTGGATGGTAATAATGAAAGTTATGCATCTTTAGTATCTTCGAATGGTGCTATCCTTAATCTAGGAGCAACTACTTCGATGATTGAAATGTCAACTGGTAGTACGCTACCTGCCAATAAGACTTCTTACATACGTATTAATGCAGAAAAAGATGTTTTAGATGCATTATTATCAGGTACTTTAGGTAAGGTAGTAAGTGTAGTAGGTGGAGCATTATTAGGCGATCACGTTATTACAGTTGAAGCATATAAAGGTGATGAGCAAGTTTTAGAAGCAGTAAGTTCTGACGGTTTTGTAGGAAACTCAAAAGGTAAAGTTACTTTAGTAGAAGATACTAAAGGGCGATTCTATTTGGCAGTAACTCCTACTGATAGTTATACCAGTGTTAAAATATCTACTCAGACATTAGGAATCTTAGGAACAGGAGGGGTAAACGTATTAGACGTATATGATATGTGTTTTGAAGCAGGATTAGATTCTTGTTTCCCAGTTCAGTTTACTTCGTTTGATCAAAGAGGATTAAGTCTAGGTTTAGGTGCTGGTACTGGAGTATTACAAGGTGCAGGTGTTACCAATGCTTATTACGCTATTGATAATAACTCTTCTAGTTACTCTCAGATTACTGCTGGAACATTAGGTGTTGGAGCAAGCGTTTTCCAAACATTCTATTTTACTCAACCTTCTTTAGAAGGAGATCAATTAAAGGTAAAATTACAACCTGGAAATGCAGCTATTTTAAATCTCAATTTATTAGGAGCTTACAAGGTAGTTACTTATTTGGGTAATACCGAAGTACAGAGTTTTACTCTAAAACAAGGACTTATCCAAGAATTCGATCTTTTAGGTTTATTTAAAGCTGGTGGTAGTCAAACTTTTATTTTCGATACTACTGAAGTTTATGACAGAGTTGAAATCGTTGCAAATGGTTTAGCAAATGTTGCTACGAGTGCAGATTTAAATATATACGAGGTTAAACGTGTGGGAGTAAATTGCCCAGAGGTTAATAGTCCTCATCCTTTTGAAGATCCAGTTTGTGCGAATGTCTTAGTTGATTTCCACAATGCAAGTGATGTTCTAAATGTGCTTGATGATAATTTTGATGCATATGCAACTATCCAAAGTGGAGCAGGTGTTCTTTTAGGAATTGGTGCAGACGAAGGTGTAATAGAATTAGCGTACGATCACGTTGTTAAAGGTGGAACGACTTCTTATGTTCGTTTTGATATTGATGAAACTTTACTTGGTAATTTACTTGGAGGAAATTTAGGTGGTCTTGTTAGTGGTTTATTAGAAGGACTACTATTAGGTGATCACTATTTTACGGTAGAAGTGAAAGATGAAGATGGTAACGTTATTTTAGATGGTAATAGTAGCGAAACAGATACTCAGAAATTGAGTGGAATTATTCGCGTTATGATTGATAAAGAAGGACGTACATATCTTGCTATTACTCCTAAAGGGGATTATAAGTCTGTTCGTATTACAGATAAAACCAAAGCAGGTATTCCGCTTTTAGCTTCTCCAAACACTATGAATATTTATTCTATGTGTTATGAAGCTAGCGATAATAAATGTCAAGATGTTTTTGCTACTTCTTATGAATATTCAGGAATTTCTTTAGGAGTTGAAGGAATAACAAATCATGGAGTTGTAAATCCTGAGCGTGCGATAGATGATAATTCTACAAACTACTCAGAAATAAGTATAGGAACTTTAGGAGTTGATAGTAAAGTAACACAATGGTTTTATTTCAACACACTTTCTAAAGCTAACGAAGTTGTAAATATTGACTTTACTACCTCTAATGGTTTGATAGATTTAGATTTATTAGGTAAAATTGAGATTATCGCTTATAATGGTGATACTCAAGTTGCAAAAGTGAATTTTGGAAATGGAATTGTTAATGGTATAAACATTATTGATTTAATTAATAATTCAGGTAGAGTTGTATTGCCATTTACTCCAAGTTATGAATATGATAGAATTGCAATTTCATTAAACAGTTTAGTTGGATTAGGAGTTTCTTCATCATTAAGAATCTATGATGTGTCTCGTACATGTCAAGAATTATCAGAAAGATTTACTTCTTGGAAAACTTATACAGTAGGTGAAGAAAAAGATGCAAGTATCGCTTCAGTAAAAGGTGGTGAACTGGTTAATTATACTATTCATGTTAGAAATGATGGTAATGCGGATATCACAAATTTCTTTGTTCATGATGTATTACCAGCAGGAACAACTTATGTAAGTAGTGCCAATGAAGGATTTTATGATAATGCAACTAGAACAGTTTCTTTTGCTAATCATGGTGCTTTAGCTATTGGAGATATACAAAGTTTTACTTTTACTGTGAAAGTAAATTCAAATTTAGAAGGATTAGATGCAATTAAAAACATTGCAATTGTTGGTACGAATACTAACACAACAGGAAACCCAAGTTTCCCACCTGTAGATAATACAGTTGATCCTTCTACTCCGGATACATCGAAAGAACCAGGAACTATTATTAATGTTGAACCTACTGACAGTGTAAAAATTGCTAAGCGTGGGGAAAGCGATAAAAATGGAAACATAGTTGAGAAAGAAGATATTTTAACTTATACTATTTCAGTTACCAATAATAGTAATAAAGCTATACGTCACTTTACAGTTGAGGATGTTTTTGCTGATACAAATGACGTAACCGTTAAGCTTTTAGAGACTGATAATCTAGTGATACAAGGAGATAAGGTTATCTTTACTATAGCTGTTTTACAACCAGGAGAGACTATTGATCTTATAGTAAAAGCTGAAGTACTTGAAGTTCCTACGGCGACAAATGGTGTTTTAGCTAACACAGCAACAGTTAAATATGCTTCTCCTATTGATGGAGGTGAAAAAACGGAATCTGTTGAATTTAAGTTTACGACAGAGTGTACTCCAGTTACAATAAAAGATTTCGATATAACACTTGATTATCTAGAAGCTTGTGCAGGAGTAGAGCGTACACTAACAGCAAGTGCTGCCAATACTTTTGTTAATCCTGTTTTCAAATGGTATATTAATAATGGAACTTTAAAAGAATTAGTACATATAGGGGACACTTTTAAAGTAAGTCCTTTAGATAGTACTACTTACTATGTAACTTTCGAAGCTGAGGGGTATTGTTTCTCAGACGATGAGGCAGAAGTAGTTGTCAAAGTTTTAGATGGAACCGATGCGCCGGTGTTGAGTGTTAAGCCTGATGATGCTATTATTTGTGTAGGGGCTAGCGCTACTTTAACTGCAACAGAAGGACCAGCGGGTACAATCTACCATTGGTACCTTAACGGAGAAAAAGTTGAAATATTCAACGATCCGATTCTTGATGCAGAAGGTAATACAATCGGTAATGAGCCTTTCTCGACAAGTCATGAAGTAGAGACTACTTTAGCTGGTATATATACAGTTAGAGCAGAAGCGCCAGGAGTTTGTGTTGGAAAAGAATCTAATCCAGTAGAAGTTACTCTAAAAGATCGTCCAACGATTAGTTTTGAAATTGGTGGAGATGGAAGAGAAATTAGAAAAATTATAACTAATGTAAACACTGAAATATCTTTACCTAGAGCTACAGCAAGTAATGGTGCTGCTGTTGTTTGGTATGCACTAGATAAAGATGGCCAATATTCCGTTCTGGACGCTGATGGGGATGGAAACCGTAAGGTTAAGTTCGATAGTCACGGTACTTATACTTTCTATGCATATGCTGTAGCAAATGGATGTGAGGCTTTAGAAGAAGTAATCGTAATTGTTTATGATTCTGCAGCTTGTTCAGATACAACTGTAAGAAAATATGCTACAGCATCTCAATCATGGGGTAGTATTATAACAGGAGGAGTAAGTAATAGACCAAATGCTATTGACCCTGACCCTACTACATACTCAACAATTACTACTGGTTTAGGATTATTAGGTATTGGAACAACTTGGCAAACTATCATGTTTGATGAAGAAATTCCAGCTGGTACTCCAGTTACAATTAAACTAGGAAAAGAGTATAGTGGACTAGTATTAGCAGGTGGTCTTTCTGTAGTAGGGGTTGACTCTAAAGGAAGAGACATCGGAGTAATCAAACCTGTTCAAGGTGGATTATTAGATTTATTAGCAGCAGATAACGTTGTAGAATTTACTTTTGTACCAGGAAAACTTAGTGGACCACAGGCTTATAAAGGAATTCGTATTTCTCAAGGTTCATTAGTTGGAGTAGCTCAAAACGCTAAAGTGTACGGAGTGTATATCACTCAAAAAGGTGATATTAACTGTAGTCCAGTTACTCCAGGAGCTAGAAGTAACATTCAAGATGTTCTTCACGGAGTAAAAGACTTAGGATTAGGAGTTGCAAGTGCAACAGCTTCAGTAAGTACTCCATGGAATGCTGTGGATACAGACATGGACTCGTACGCTATGATATCGCGTGGGGTAGCAGTACTAAATGCTGCTAGTTTAACGGTAGTATTCAAACAAGTAGCTTTACCTAATGACGAATTACAAATTATTTTAGAAACACCTTTAAACCCTGTTCTTAGTTTAGAATTAATTAAAGGGTATACTATTCAAAAGTATTTAGGAGATGAAAAAGTAGGTCCAGCTCTTTCTGTAGGTGGAAACGTATTAGGATTAAGATTATTAGGTCTTCTAGGAGGGTACGAGGATAGAGTTAAAGTAATTGTATCAGCTACAGGAGAAGGACAATCTTACGAGCCATTCGATAGAGTACAAATTGCTTATGGAAGTGTGGTTGGTGTTTTAGGTGATTTTACTAAAATATATGATGTAAGCTTAATACCTACTTTCAAGGAAGGAAATGAAGGAACAGAGGATGTATTACACGTTTGTCACCAAGGTCTATTAGAATTAACTCCTGAGGATGGATGTACACATTTTGAAGTGTTTACAGTGCAAGTAGGAGGAGAAGCTTTAGAAGACGTTGGAGGAAATACTGGTTTAGTATTTGACTTAGGAGATTTACCAGTAGGAAAACATACTCTATGGGTGCAGACTTACCGTAATGGTTGTGAAGCTGGTCCTAGAGTACCTTTAAATGTTCAAGTGAATGAAACTCCAGTATTTGATCACTATTTATTAAATGGTGAAAAACTAGAGCAGACTAACGGTAAACTTGAAATGAAAGTACACCGTGGGGATACTAAAACTACCTTAGACGTTATGCCACAAGTTTCAGCTGCTACAACTGTAGCTTGGGAAATGAAAAACGTGGATGATGCTGGTGTAGAGACTTGGATCGCAATTCCTTTTGCAAATGTAGATGCGAACACTGGAAAACTTACAATGGATATTCCTCGTAATGGTAGAATTGACGGAGTAGATTTCAGCGGTAAAAAAGTAAGTATCCGTGCAGTATTAGCAGCAAACATTGAAGATCCTCGTTTTGATGACGATAAAATAAAATATGAAGGAATAAGAGCATGTTATACTTACGGAGATATTATCGAAGTAGAAATAGCTAAACGTTCTAACGTAAAATCAAACTTAAACGTAACTCAAAGAATAAAATAAAAAAACAACAATAATTCAAAATAAAAACTCAAATGAAAAAATTAACGATCATCGCAGCCCTTTTGGGAACAGTATATTTCGCTAACGCTCAAGTAGGAATCGGTACACCCGATCCTGCTTTGTCAGCGGAATTAGATATAGTAAGTGATACTAAAGGTATCTTAATCCCTAGAGTAGAACTTAAAGATTTAAACCAATATAATAAGCCTAATCCTATTGTTGGAGGGGAACAAGTAAGCTTACTTGTTTTTAACAAAACTGCTGTAATTAAAGACGCAGATAAGATAGATCCAGAAACGGATATATTAGTAGGTTTTTACTACTGGGAAAATGAAAAATGGAATCGTATTGTAAGTAGAGCTGAATTAGACATAGCTATTACAAGTATTGGTGGAGATATTACTAATATCACAAATGATATTAAAGATATTCAAGCTGTAATTAACTTCATTCTACCTTCTAACCCTGGTAATGAGGGTACAGATGAAGGCGATAAGGAATCACATACAACTGTTGTTTATGACCAATCTACTAAGAAGTTTTATGAGGTAAGTTTTAATCCTACTACTAATAAGTATGAAACTACCGAGATTAACATTGAAGAAATAGTTACTGGTTTTGAAACAGAAACTAATTTAGGTCGTTCAGTTGTTGTTGCAGATGGTACTTTACCAGCATATGAAACAGTAAAGGCTCCGGTAGCTGCTAATGTTAAAGCAGGTGAGATATTCTACCAATACCTAAACGAAGCAGGTGAAGATGAGTATATCAACATGACACAAGACATTGTTACAGCTATTGAAAATAACACAAAAGTTAAGAATGCTATTACAAATGTGTTAAACGAAGGTGGTAACGTATATTACGGTGACCATGATAATAACCCTACTTCACCAGATGTATTCTACACGATTAATGAAAAAGGAGAAAAAGTTGAAATTATTCTTTCAGACTCATTCATCTTGAATTTAATTGAAAGAAACATCCAACGTATTAAAAATATGTTAGGGGATAAAATCAACAATACTACTATTATCAATACAGGAGATCAAATTGATGGTGAATGGGTATTTAAATACCTAGGAGAAACAACTGTAGGTGGTGCTGTAGCTGATGCTCCTTCTGCTGTTACTTCTGGAATTACTTTACCAGCTAAATCAAATGCAACAGGAGTAGTGTCTGTAACTTTATTAGATGGGAAAAACATTGTAGCTAACAATGTTACTCAAGTTAGTGTTGATGCTGAAAATAAAATTAGTTTCAACCTTGGTACTGGAAATCACTTCACAGCTTTACCAGCTGGAACATATAAGGTAATCATTGAATTTACTAGTTCAAATGTACCTCCTATGATCATCGGGCCAATGCCTAATCCAGTACAGCCATAGTACACAAACGAACAATAATATAAAACACTCACTAGTGCGAGCCTTTTTACTCAAGCTTTAGGCTCGCACTTTTATAAAACAAACTCAACAATGAAAAAATTATATTTAACATTAGCATTAGCTTTAATCACTAGCGCAGGATTTGCTCAAAGTAAAATTGGAGGAACTAATCCGGATATTAATCCAAACGCAATTTTGGAATTGGATTCAGAGACTAATAAAGGACTTTTACTTCCTCGCGTTGCTTTGACGTCTTCTACTGAAGCAGCTCCTTTGGCAGCTCACGTGGAAGGTATGACAGTATATAACACTGTAACAGCTGGTGATGTAGTACCTGGATTCTACTATAACGATGGGTCTAAATGGTCTCAGATGGTTACTACAGATAATAAATCGGTAAAGTTTTTCTATATGCCAAGTATTGTTTTTGATACTTCAGAGGATAAACAAAATGTAGTAGTTGATTTATTTGCAGAGTATAAAAAACAGTTTGATTTAGAGAATAAAATGCAAGTAGTAGGACAGCCTCAGAACTATTTCAAAAGTGAGAAAGCACCAAGTATTATTCCTTATTTCGAAAACCCAACAGATCTTTATTACTATGTAACAGATTTTGATACATCTGTTTTTGAAGTACTTTCTATTACAGAAGAAGGTGTAATGACTTATAATGTGAAAGCAGCTGCTACAGACGCAACAATCATGAATATTGTGTTTGTGGTTAAACCATAACCTTTAAAAGTGATTTGATATGATAAATTATAAAACGCTTTTACTTTTAGCAGGTATCTGCAGTTATGGGGCAGTAGCTCAATCTGTGCAAAAACCTAATGAGGTAACAAGCAATAAAGGACAACTTTACGTTAGCCCTAATGGTGTGCTTTCTACAAAATATAATTTTGTGAATCAGCCAGGAGCTGACTTTAGAAACAATGGTGAATTCCATGTTTTTAAAGATGTAGAGAACAATGGTGACTTTTTCGATTATAAAGGAGATACACCTCAAGGAACTACTTATTTCAAAGGGAATACCCTACAGAATATTAAAGGAAATGCTATTACTTTAAATCACGTAGAATTTAATAATACTACAGATAAGGAAGCATTCAAAATCCTTTCGGATATTGATATTCATGGTGAGACACAATTCGCCGATGGTATTGTTAGAGTAGAAGAAGCAAATGGAAGTCTTACTTTTTTACATGGCTCTTCTATTAAGCATGTTCACGATGGTGGACACGTTTTAGGTAGAGTAGATAAATTAGGTACTACTTCTTTTACTTATCCTTTTGGAGGCGAAATGCCTCAAGCAACTAGAACAGGAGATGTGAGTATTCACCGTCCAGCTATGATTGCACATGAGACAAAAGGAGATACTAAAGATGCTTTTGGTGGACATTATGGGTTTTTAGATGCTCCTGAAATTTTTGCTTCAAGAAGCGAAAAAGAAGGAGTTGTACTAGAAGTAGATACCAAAGAGTATTGGTTGATTGAAAACTCAGAAAAAAACAAAGCGGATATTGTTCTTAGTTTAACTTGGGATGAGCGTACTACACCAACACAGTTCATTGGAACAAAAGCAAATGAAATGAAGTTGGCTGTTTTACGTTGGAATCCAGCTGTAAAGATGTGGATAAATGAAGGTGGTATTGTTGATCTAGATAATAAGACTGTAACTACTCCAACGGAGGTTAAAGGTTATGGTTATTTTACCCTAGGGCTTGTTGATTCAGATCATATACTAGATGGTGGTGTAGTTATTTATAACTTAGTATCTACTAATGATGGTACGCATAACGACTATTTTAGAATTGAGAATATAGAGCGCTATCCAAATAATAGTGTTGAGATTTTCAATAGATGGGGAGCAAAAGTATATCAAACTACTAATTATAACTCCAATGGTAATGTGTTTAGAGGTTATTCTGATGGAAAGGTTACTTTAGACAAAGGTTCAAAACTTCCTTCAGGTACTTACTACTACGTAATCAACTATGAATATACGTCAGATTCAGGTAGTAAGAATATCAAAAAAGCAGGTTATTTACAATTAGACAACAATTAGAAACAGCAGAGAATGAATTTTACAAGATTAATAAAGAATATGGCAATCTGCTTGTTTGCAATAAGTGGATCTAATGCCTTAGCACAACAAGACCCTCAGTATACCCAATATATGTATAACCCTACTAGTATTAACCCTGCTTATGCTGGAACTAGACAGAGTTTAAGTTTTTTTGGTCATTATAGAACACAATGGGTAGGATTAGATGGTGCTCCTAAAACAGCATCTGTTGCTATGAATACACCAATTGGAAGATCAGGATTGGGATTAGGTGCTTCTTTTCGTAATGAAAAGATTGGAGTAATGAGTGATAATACTTTCGCAGTAGACCTTTCTTATGCAATTGATATCAGTTACCGCTATAAATTATCTTTTGGTATTAAAGCTTCTGGTAACTTATTGGACGTAAAGTACAGTGATTTATATATTTACAATCAACCTTCTTTATATCCTGATATTAAAAGTAAGTTTACTCCAAACATTGGAGCAGGTTTATACCTATATGACGATAAGTCTTATTTAGGATTATCTGTTCCTCATATTTTATCAACAGATAGATATGATGACAATGATTATTTAACTGTGGAGCAAAAAGCGCACTTTTACTTAATGGGAGGGTATGTATTTGAAATCAACGATCAGTTTAAATTAAAGCCTGCATTTTTAGCTAAGGCTGTCCAAGGGGCACCTGTACAGTTAGATTTAACAGCAAATGCTTTATTTATGGACAAATTCACCCTTGGGGCTGCTTACCGTGTAAGTGGTTCAGTAAGTGGATTGGCTGGATTTCAAATCAACGAAAGTTTATTCATAGGATATTCTTATGATGCAGAGACAACAAAACTGAAACATTATAATTCTGGATCTCATGAATTCTTGTTGCGTTTTGAATTATTTAACCACCAGAAGAGAACTAATACACCTAGGTTCTTCTAATAAACAAAGGAAAAATAATGAGAAAAATAGTAAAAAATATTTTTGCAGTAACTTCTCTGTTTTTGCTTTCTAGTGTGGGTTTTGCACAAAATGGTAAGGAAAAACAAGGAGATAGCAGATTCGAACTTTATGAGTATGTGAATGCTATCGAAATCTATGAGAAAATTGCAGAAAAAGGTTTCAAGAGTGTAAACACTCTTACCAAGTTAGCCGATGCTTATTATTTTAATGGAAAATACGTAGATGCTAATAAGTGGTATGCAGAGTTGTTTGATTTTGCAAACCAAACTAATCAGGAACTACCTTCAGAATATTACTATCGCTATTCGCAAACTTTAAAAAGTATGCAAGATTACCCTCTAGCAGATAGTTATATGGATAAGTTCTCTGAGATAGAGAAAAGAGACCAAAGAGCTCGTTTATTCCAAGACAATAAGACTACTTATTTAAAGGATATTACCTCTCGTGTTCAACGCTATGAGTTACAACCTTTGTCTATCAATACGGAATATTCGGATTACGGAGCTAGTATTACAGGTAATGATTTAGTTTTTGCTTCTGCAAGAGCTACTGATCAAACTCGAAATGGAAAATTGCATAAATGGACCAATGAGGCCTTTACTAGTTTATACAGTACTACTATTCAAAGTGACGGAACTTTTTCAGATCCTGTAATCTTAGATGTAGAGTATATTGATAAGGTAAATGAGGCTTCTGCTACTTTTACTAAAGATGGAAATACAATGTACTTTACCCGTAATAACGTGGTTAATGGAAAGAAGAGACATAATGAAGATTATTCTATTTTATTAAAGCTATACAAAGCTACCAAAAACCAGGAAAATGGTTCTTGGGTTAATGTAGAAGAGCTTCCTTTTAACTCAGATAGTTTTAATACAGCTCACCCGGCGCTTTCACCAGATGAAAACTGGTTGTATTTTGCCTCAGATAGAGATGGAACTTTTGGAAGTTCAGATTTATTTAGAGTAGCTATTAATTCTGATGGGACGTATTCTGAGCCAGAAAACTTAGGAACTAGAATAAATACAGAAGGAAGAGAAACCTTTCCATTCATTTCAGAGGATGGATTCTTATATTTCTCTACCGATGGACGCCCAGGATTGGGAGGTTTAGATGTATTTATGGCCAAGATTAACTTTGATGGTAGTTTTGGTAATGTTGTAAACGTAGGAGCGCCACTTAACAGTGCATCGGATGATTTCGCTTTCTATATCGATCCTAAAAACCGTAAAGGTTTTATTTCTTCTAATAGAGAAGAGGGCTTAGGAGGAGATGATATTTATTTCTTCCAAGTGGTAGATTGTAAGCAAGTGATCAAAGGATATGTTTACGATAAAAATACAAACGCAAGAATACCTAATGCTCAAATTACCCTGTATGATAATACTTACAATGTATTAGAAACATTAACAAGTGATCAAGATGGTAATTATACGACAATGGCTTTAGACTGTGATCAAAAATTCCGCTTAAAAGTGGAAGCATCCGACTACCATGTATCAGAGCAAGCAGTTGTTTTAGGAAAAGTGTTTAACGATATTCATGAGTTAAACGTAGGATTAGAACCAATTGTTGAAGTGATTGAAAAAGAGGATGACTTATTTAAGAAATTAGATTTAGATCCAATTTACTTTGATTTCGATAAGAGTAATATTCGCCCTGATGCTGCAGTAGAACTTGCTAAAGTTGTAGAGGTATTAAAAATGTACCCTCAAATCAAAATAGATGTTCGTTCACACACAGATAGCCGTGGAAGTGATGCGTACAACCTTAAATTATCTGATCGCCGTGCTAAATCTACTATTAAGTGGATGATAGACAACGGAATTGAAGAAGATCGTATTTCAGGTAAAGGTTACGGAGAAACACAATTAATTAATAAATGTGCTAATAACGTACCTTGTTCTATAGAATTACATCAACAAAACAGAAGAAGTGAATTTATTATATTAGATATCTAATATATTTAAATAAATAAAGCTTATTGATTAAGAAGCCGGTTTCCATTTTATGGGAATCGGCTTTTTTTTTGGTGCAGTGTCCTAACTGTAGTTTAGCCTTGTTTGATAATGGTTATTATGCAGGGTGTAGGGAAACTATATTTCTATTAATAATCAAATATAAACATGCAAGTTTGCTCTTATTATATAGAAGGAGTCATCGTACCTTGTAAGAAGAGTTACGCAAGGTTGTAATGTGTATCTCATCTATTTCCTTAGCATTATGAAATGATTTGGTAATTATCTTTTGGAAAAGCTCAATTACAGCTGGTAGTAATGGGAGTTTTTGTGGTGATATCTCTAAGTTTCTTTCTAGAGAAAATGTTTACTATTCAAAATAGATTATTCTATTGTATATAAGTAAAGGGCATTATATTAAACTCAAGTCAAATAAAGCTACCTATATTTTTTATTGGTGATTTCAGTTTCTTTTTCCACGTTTTCTAGTTTGTTTCTCTTCTGCTTTGATTACTTGGTCAATTGATTTAAAATGTTGTTGCTTTGGTTTTAAAGCATTAATGATATCTTCTAATCCACCAACAACCATAAGTATTTTTAGTAGGGATTCTAACGAAATTCCCCCTTTTTGTTCAAATTTTCTCAAAGTAGATAGCGGAACGCCTGATCTTTGCGACAGTCCTTCTTGTGTAAGTTCCATTTGTAATCGTCTCTCTCGTATATTTTCAACGATCTTTCTTTGTGCTTTAGATTGGGAGATAAGTAACATTATAGTGGTATTTAAGTTTGTTTTTACTATATAACTAATACTATGATGGTAGTGAAGATACGTAAATATAATTAATATTAGTTCTTTTTAGGGCAACTCTATTAACCTTTACTACTTAGTTATGTAGAATTGTAGATAGGTATCCATTATATCTAATACAATACAGTAGAATATAACAGTAAGTACGATCCTATTGAGATCCATAATGAATAAAAACCTAGTAAAAAAGGATATTTTGTATAGCTCTAGTAGTTCTATATCTATAGAGAGGCATAAGGCTCAGTTATTTTTAGTTTAAATCATCCTAAAAAGAGGTAGAAGATAGTCAACAACTCTGTCTATGAAATATGCTCAATGTAATTTTTTTTTGTCTTTTTCAGATCCAATAGTCTTGAAAGTAGACTAAAAATGCTAATTAGTCAGTGCTAAAAAAGCTTATTTATTTAATAAAAATACTTTTTTGAATAAAATGTAAAAAAAATATAAAAATATTTTACTTTTTTTTCCTCATTCTAATCCGGTTTTAATAGAGAATTGGCTTGGTTTTTGGTTGTGCGTTGCAACTTGCTTATTTACAGAGTATTGCGCAATGTTGTTTTAGCTCTATTTCTTTCGTTTTAGTTAATTTATTTAACAATTTTAATTTTGATAAAAAATACTTTTTTAATAAAAATGCATGTTTTTTAAAAAACAACCATGGTTTATTAAAATCTATTTCTATATTTGTGAAAGACAAAACGAAATAAAAAGTCAAAAAATAAAAAGTCAAAAAATGAAAAATTTAGTTATCCTTCTTCCTGTAATTATTATTGTGCTAGTGATTATCACTTAACGCAACGGGAGGTCGTAACTATTTTTAAACCATATAAAATATTTGTAGCTCTCCAGTTTTTTTGGAGAGCTTTTTTTTTACACATTATTCAATAACATTACAATTACTATTATTATGAAAAATATTCTTCTTCTTATTGTCCTTCTAATTATTATTTGCTGCCCATAAGGAGATTGGTATTCTATTGTTATATATAAAACAAAGCCTTTCTCCGTCACACGAGAAAGGCTTTTTTGTTATCCAAAAATTAAAAAAAGTATGAAAATCTTAGTTATATATATTAGTGTTTGTGTTTTTAAGAGCCTACACGGGCCATAAAGAGAAAGAAAGTTTTATGTTTTAATTAAAGCCTTTCTCTTAAAATTAGAAGAAAGGCTTTTCTTTTTAAGTTAAATTGGTAGTGACTATGTTTTGAATACTACCCTTACACCCAAAATAAAAATCAAAAATTACTAGCTCGGGATAATAGAATAAAATCCCATTTGATAAACCTTTTTTAGTACGAATTAAAATGAAAAATTTAAATAAATACAGCAAGACCGTAACCCAAGATTCCACTCAACCAGCAGCTCAAGCCATGTTTTACGGCATTGGATTAAGCGAGCAAGACCTAGACAAGGCGCAAGTTGGAATCGTTAGTATGGGCTATGAAGGTAACACTTGTAATATGCATCTAAACGATCTAGCAAAACAAGTCAAGCAAGGGGTGAATGATCAAAATTTGGTAGGACTGATTTTTAATACTATTGGGGTTAGTGATGGTATTTCTAACGGTACAGACGGGATGAAATACTCGTTAGTATCTAGGGATGTGATAGCGGATTCTATAGAAACTGTAGTTGGAGCCCAGTGGTATGACGGTCTTATAGCAGTACCAGGCTGTGATAAAAATATGCCAGGTTCTATAATAGCCATGGGTAGATTAAACAGGCCTAGTATCATGCTTTACGGTGGGACAATTCACCCAGGAAGATACAAAGGGGAGGATTTAAATATTGTGTCTGCTTTTGAGGCTTTGGGTAAGAAGATCAATCATTGTATCAGTAAAGAGGATTATCAAGGGGTTATCAAAAATGCCTGTCCAGGAGCAGGAGCTTGTGGAGGAATGTACACAGCAAATACCATGGCCTCAGCCATTGAAGCTCTTGGAATGAGTTTGCCTTATAGCTCGAGTAACCCAGCTTTAAGTCAGCAAAAACAAAAGGAGTGTATGGATGTGGGAGCTGCCATGTTAAACTTACTTGAGAAGGATATAAAACCTAGAGATATTATGACTAGGGAAGCTTTTGAAAATGCTATGGTATTAGTAAGTGTTTTAGGAGGATCTACCAATGCGGTACTTCACTTAATTGCGATGGCTTATTCAGTAGATATTACCCTAACACTAGAGGATTTTCAAAAAATTAGTGACACTATACCAGTTTTAGCGGATTTAAAACCTTCAGGAAAATATTTAATGGAGGATTTACATAAGGTAGGAGGGGTACCGGCTGTGATGAAATATCTATTAGACAAGGGATTATTAAACGGGGATTGTTTAACCGTTACAGGTAAAACACTTAAAGAGAATTTAAAGGACTTACCAAGTCTATCTCAGGGGCAAAAGGTGATTCTACCATTAGAGGGACCTTTAAAAGGTACAGGGCATTTACAAATGCTATTTGGGAATTTAGCTCCAAAGGGAAGCGTTGCTAAGATAAGTGGAAAAGAAGGGGATTTTTTCCAAGGACCAGCAAGAGTTTTCGACGACGAATACCAGGTGATAAAAAGTGTTCAAAGGGGACAAATACAAAAAGGGGATGTAATAGTTATACGTTATTGTGGGCCAAAAGGGGGCCCAGGTATGCCAGAGATGCTTAAGCCGACTTCGGCAATTATGGGCGCTGGCTTAGGAGGTGATGTGGCTTTAATTACTGATGGAAGATTCTCCGGGGGTAGCCACGGCTTTGTGGTAGGCCATATTACTCCAGAGGCCTATGATGGGGGAGTCATTGCACTAATACAAAACAATGATATCATTAGTATTAATGCTCTAAACAATACCATCAATGTTCATCTAAGCCCAGAGGCATTAGAGCAAAGAAGATTGCAATGGCAAAGACCAGAGCTAAAACACAAAAAAGGGGTATTGTATAAATATGTACAAAGTGTGACCGATGCCTCAAAAGGATGTATAACAGATTATTATAACCAATAACATTATTTATGGAATCAACAAGAATCACTGGAGCTCAGGCTGTTGTGAAAACCTTAGTGCAGGAAGGAGTAAAAACTATTTTTGGCTATCCCGGTGGGGCTATTATGCCCATCTACGATGCTCTTTATGATTATGACAAAGAATTGGAACATATTTTAGTTCGTCATGAGCAAGGAGCCATTCACGCAGGTCAAGGCTATGCTAGAGTTAGTCAAAAGACAGGGGTAGTATTTGCTACCTCGGGACCAGGAGCAACTAATTTAGTTACTGGATTAGCCGATGCCTTTATTGACTCTACTCCACTTGTGTGTATCACCGGACAGGTTAGTTCTTCCTTATTAGGGACAGATGCTTTTCAAGAGACCGATATAGTGGGAGTGTCTCTACCAGTTACAAAATGGAGTTATCAAATTACAAAGGCTAGTGAAATACCTACCATTTTAGCTAAAGCTTTTTATATCGCTAGCTCAGGTAGACCTGGACCAGTACTCATTGATATTACCAAGGATGCACAATTTGAATACATGGACTTTAATTATAAAAAGTGCTTAGATATTCCAAGTTATATTCCTTACCCACCAGTATCAGAGGATGCTTTAAAACAAGCGGCAATACTGCTTAATAATGCAAAACGTCCTTTTATTTTGGTAGGACAAGGGGTAATACTTTCTAAAGCTGAGAAAGAGTTACTGCAAATGGTTCAAAAAACAACCATCCCTGTGGCTTGTACTCTTTTAGGATTAGGAGCCTTGCCTTGTGATAATCCTTTTTATGTAGGATTATTGGGTATGCATGGAAATTATGCTCCTAATATTAAAACCAATCAGTGTGATGTGCTTTTTGCTATTGGGATGCGTTTTGATGATAGGGTAACGGGTAATTTACAGACCTATGCCAAACAGGCCAAAGTAATTCACCTAGATATAGATAAGGCGGAAATTAGTAAAAATGTAAAGGCCGATGTAGCTATAGTAGGGGATGCAAAACAAGCATTAAAACGATTGATTAATCTTTTAGAGCCTAAGGATCACAGCACATGGCTAGAGGAATTTCATACAGAGAAGACCTATGAGGAAAAATCTTTGCAAAGCAATAGCGACTCTTTTTTAAATAGTGAAATAAAAATGAATCAAGTGGTAGATTATATCTCCCATGTTACTAAAGGACAGGCAATTATTGTAACCGATGTGGGACAACATCAAATGATTACAGCTCGTCATTATCATTTCAATCAAAGTAAAAGCAATATTACAAGTGGAGGCTTAGGTACAATGGGCTTTGGCTTACCAGCAGCGATAGGGGCTAAAGTCGCAGCGCCAAATCGTCCAGTAATTGCTGTTATTGGAGATGGTGGTTTTCAAATGACTTTACAAGAGTTGGGAACAATAATGCAAAATAAAATACCTGTAAAGATTATTATTTTAAATAACTCTTTCTTGGGAATGGTAAGGCAGTGGCAACAAATGTTTTTCGACAATAGGTATAGCCATACTAATATAGAAAGTCCATGTTTTGTTACCCTAGCAAAGAGTTATAATATAAAGGGGGATAAAGTAGAAAGCCCAGATACAATGAGTAGTGCATTAGATGAGCTACTAAACAGTAATGAGAGTTATTTATTGGAGGTAAAAGTGGCAAAACAAGAAAATGTTTTCCCTATGATTCCAACTGGAGCTTGTGTTTCCAAGGTACGTCTTAGTTAATTTAAAAAGGATTTCAGATGCAAAATAATGTATATACCCTTAATATCTACACCCAGGATTCCAGGGAGATGTTAAATCGAATAGTAAATGTATTTAGCCGTAGGAACTTAAAAATAAAAAGTATTCGCTTTTGTGATTCTACTTCGGGTAAGATGCAAAAATACAATATGCAAGTAGTTTGTTCTTTGGAGCAAATTCAGAAAATATGCTTACAAATAGAAAGGTTCATTGATGTTTATAAGGTCTTTTACTACGGACAAAGTGATGTAGTAAGTCAAGAGCTGGCCCTATATAAATTGAACTTCAACCCTATTGTACAAGAAGATTTACAAGAAGTACTTTTTGCAAACAAGGCAAGGGTAATACAAAAAGATAATTGCTTTGTAGTGGTGGAGAAAACAGGTAGTTCTTTTGAAAATAAAGCTTTATTAGAACAGTTAAAAAGTTTTGGAGTTTTGGAGTTTACCCAAAGTACACCAATAGTTATCACTAGAGAGAATCAAGAAATAAACCAATATTTATAAAATAATAAACCAATTAAAAAACAATAAAAATGGCACAAATTAATTTTGGAGGAGTAGTAGAAAACGTTGTAAAAAGAGAAGAATTTTCTTTAGATAAAGCGAAAGATATATTAAAAGACGAAGTAATTGCTGTAATAGGTTATGGAGTTCAAGGACCAGGTCAAGCCCTAAACTTAAGAGACAATGGGTTTGATGTAATTGTAGGACAAAGAAAAGGTACTTCTAGCTGGGATAAAGCCATTAAAGATGGATGGGTAGAGGGCAAAAATCTATTTGAAGTAGAACAGGCTTGTGAAAAAGCAACTCTAGTGATGAACTTACTTTCTGATGCTGGTCAAATTCACGCTTGGGAGTCAATGAAAAAGCATTTAACTAAAGGTAAAGCACTATACTTCTCTCATGGATTTGGTATTGCTTTCCAAGATAGAACAGGAATTTATCCTCCTAAAGATGTAGATGTTTTCTTAGTTGCTCCAAAGGGATCAGGTACTTCTTTAAGAACTTTATTTTTAGAGGGTTGTGGGCTTAATTCTAGTTATGCAATTGAGCAAGATGCAACAGGAAATGCTAAAAATAGAGCATTAGCTTTAGGAATTGGTATTGGATCTGGGTATTTATTTGAAACAACTTTCAAAAAAGAAGCCTACAGTGATTTAACTGGAGAAAGAGGCGTTTTAATGGGAGCTATTGCAGGAATATTTGAAGCTCAATATGATGTATTACGCTCTAATGGACATACTCCAAGTGAAGCCTTTAATGAAACAGTAGAGGAATTAACCCAAAGCCTTATGCCTTTAGTGGCTAAAAATGGAATGGATTGGATGTATGCTAACTGTTCTACTACCGCTCAAAGAGGAGCCCTAGATTGGAAGGATAGATTTAAAGATGCAACAAGGCCAGTTCTAGAGCAATTATACCAAAGTGTTTCTAGCGGGGAGGAAGCTCAAATTACCATAGATGCCAATAGTAAAAAAGATTACCGTGAAAAATTAGAAAAAGAATTAGAACAAGTACGCAATAGTGAGCTATGGCAAACAGGAGTGGAAGTTCGTAAATTAAGACCCTCAAAAGCATGATTTCATTAGACACTATTTATTCTGCAAAAAAGAACATACAAAAAGTAGTTTTGCATAGCCCTTTAATCAAAAATCAAAATCTAAGTCAGGAATTTGATGCCGATGTATATTTAAAAAGAGAAGACCTTCAAAGTGTTAGATCCTATAAAATACGCGGTGCCTACAATAAGATTTCAAGTTTAGATCCAAGTGAAAAAAGTACTGGCGTGGTTTGCGCTAGTGCTGGTAATCACGCACAAGGAGTAGCTTATGCTTGTAAATTATTAGATATTAAGGCTACTATTTTTATGCCAACTACTACACCTATGCAAAAAATTAAGCAAGTGGAATTGTTTGGCAAAGATAAGGTAGAGATTGTTTTAAAGGGAGATAGCTTCGATAGCTGCTCTTTTTATGCAAAAGAGTTTTGCCAGGAGCATAAAGCTCAGTTTATTCACCCCTTTGATGACCCGTTAGTTATTGCAGGACAAGCAACTATTGGATTAGAACTTTTAGAAGATCTAAAAAATAAAATTGATTTTATTTTTGTACCCATTGGTGGAGGTGGATTAGCTGCGGGAATATGTAGTGTCTTTCAAGTTTTAAGTCCTTTAACCAAGATAATTGGGGTAGAACCTCAAGGTGCATGTAGTATGAAAACCTCGATTTTTAATCAGCAAAATACTACTTTAGAAACTCTAGACACCTTTGTGGATGGAGCTGCTGTGAAAAGAGTAGGGGAGCTTAACTTTGCAATTTGTAAAGATGGGCTGTCCCAAGTGGTAAGTATCCCAGAGGGAAAGGTTTGTACCACCATTTTAAGGCTTTATAATGAAGAAGCCTTAGTGGTAGAACCTGCAGGAGCTCTGAGTATTGCAGCTTTGGATATGTATAAACAACAGATCAAGGGAAAGACAGTAGTATGTGTGGTAAGTGGAAGTAATAATGATATTACCCGAACCGAAGAAATCAAAGAGAAATCTCTTTTATATCAAGGTCTTAAACACTATTTTATCATTAATTTTCCTCAAAGAGCAGGAGCCTTAAAAGAATTTGTAAATCAAGTTTTAGGCCAGCAAGATGATATCACTTATTTTCAATTCTCTCAGAAGAACAACCGCGAAAGTGGACCTGCTTTAGTAGGTATTCAGTTAAAGCAAAAAGAGGATTACACCAATATTATCGATGGATTACAAAAAGGAAATTACAACTATAGATATTTAAATGAAAAAGAAGACCTATTTACTCATTTAGTAGGTTAGATTATTATAAAAAGATCCATCTTTTAAGGTGGATCTTTTTTTATAAAGTATTTTTTCTCCTATTGTGTTGAAAAGCAGTAATTTATTATATTTACGTAAGAAGTTTATTTTAAAAGAATAAGTATGACACTTTTGCAAAGCATTTTTTCTAGTCCCTTAGGGGATATAGTAGCTGTAAGTTCTCCTAAGGGAATTTGCTATCTTATGTTTAAGGACCACCTTTTATTAAAAAAGGATATAAAGGAATTAGAAAAAAGATATAACGCTCCTATTGTTTTAGGGGTAAATAGGCATATTGAGCTCTTGCAACAAGAATTAGAAGCTTATTTTACTGGAGAGTTAACTAGGTTTAATACCCTATTGGATATCGACTCTAGTAGTTTACAAGACTTAGTTTATGATCAATTATTAACCTTAGAGTACGGTCAGATTATTACCTATAAACAACAAGCTATGTTACTAGGTAAACCCTCTAGTGTTCGCCCAATTGCTAGTGCTAATGCCAAAAATCGCATTATGATTTTAATTCCCTGTCACCGTGTTGTAGGTACAGATGGTAAATTAACAGGGTATGCAGGGGGCCTTTATAGGAAGCAATATTTGATTGATTTGGAGACTAAAGCTTATAGATTGGAGCTTTAAAGTAGAAAAACATCCTTATGTAAAGTCTTTTTTGGGATTTTTTAAAGATAATATCAAAGTTATTTACTTTTTAAAAGAGAGTAAATAACTGACAGTTAGTAGGTTGTAAAAAGGTTTGAAAATAAAGAGAAAAACCTTTGTATACTACAGTAATTGTCGTACTATTGCAGTGCTAGAAAAAACTGTTGTTTTCTAGTGCGTTCCTTAGACAGGCTTCCAATTCTGTTTAGGGAACTTTTTTTTTATACCTACTTTTGTTTTTTAACTCTATTAATTATTTACTGTCTTCTAACTTCTAAAGTACTGCTTTATCTAAATAAAGCACGGATCATTTTATTACTTTACAAAAGGTATAGATCTAACGTAGTAAATAAAATCTTTTCGAATACCTATTATTTCAGTAGCTTATTTATAGTAAAACAATGTAAATAACACGGATGATTACCTTTTATTTGATTGCAAGCAAAAATGCTTTGGTTGATACCTTATCCGCGGGGTAATTATCCGTGTAAGTTTTCAAAAAATACTTTTAAACCACCTTAGTTTCTTTTTGTTTTTTAAGTGTCAATGCAAAGCCGATTATAAGAAGGGTGAAAAACACTGGATAAAGGACGAAAAAGGTAGAATGAGCAGTAGTTAAGGATAATCCCAATGCTAGAAAAATATGCAAGGATCCTATCACAATTGTTCCCACTGTTCCAATTGTAAAAAACGGATGAAATTTTTTCATAGTAACTCTCTTATTAATAGTTAGTTGTTTGGTATAAAGAGGCATTTAAATTCTATTAAAATTACAAAATTACTTGAAAATAGAAAAATAAATATAACCTATTAAAACGCTTTTGTAGAGAGAGTTGCGCAAGTAAAGGGAAGCTCTAGTTAATTAAAAGCAAACATGCTAAAAGAGCCAAAAGACTACTATTCATTGCTTATATCTGACTTTTTGTTATGTTTAAAACTAGATACTTCTCAAGTAGTATAAAATAGTATGCTTATGGGATTACTTGCTTTTTGTCTTGGCCATGTTGCTTTGTCAAGATAGTTTTTCAAAACTTTTTGACTTAAATTAACTTTTAATGTAATCTAAAAGTATTGATTAACCTATTATAGACACTAAAGACAACCTACTTTATAACTCTATATAAAATTATATTGAAAATAATTCCCTACTTAGCGTATTGATACACAATATATAGGGTGATACAGTGGAAATAACCTTTGAGAATACTGGGAAATATAGGCTTTATGTGAAAAATTTGTCGTACTATTGCAGTGTTAGAAAAAACTGTTGTTTTCTAATGTGTTCCTTAAACAGGCTTCCAATTCTGTTTAGGGAACTTTTTTTTTATCCCTATTTGTAGTACAATTTTTATAGGAAATAATAAGGACAAAAAAATCCCGCTTTAAAAAAACGGGACTATATAGTAGTAATCTTAAAGATGTTCTTCCACTAATTGGTCAACTCCAATTCGGAACTTAGGTAAAGCAGAGTTCCAATCTTTTTCAGGATCTTTATATCCTAAATAAAGTAATACAGCACTTTTTAATCCTTTTTCTTCTAGGTTTAAAACTTGGTCAATGACTTTGTTGTCAAAACCTTCTGCTGGTGTAGCATCAATTTTTAACTCTGCAGCTTGGGCAAGTGCTAAACCTAAACCTATGTATGCTTGTTTTGCAGCGTGATCCACTTGTTGTTGCTTAGTCCAAGTTTTAAATAATTTCTTTAACTGATCTGTATAAGAATTAAATCTTCCATCTTCTAATCCTTTTGCTTTAGTAGAGGCGTTAAATACTTGGTCAATTTTCTCATCTGTATATCCATCCCAAGGTGCGAATACTAAAATATGAGAACAGTCTCTCATACATTCTGGGTTTAATGCGCCAGGAGTTAGTAAATCTTTTGTCTTTTGATCTTCAATAACAAGGATGCGGTATTGCTGTAGTCCAGAGGAGCTAGGGGCAAGGTTGATAGCTTGTAATATCTTATCTATATCTTCTTTACTGATTTTCTTTGTTGGATCATAGGCTTTAGTAGCCGATCTCCATTGTAAATCTTCAATTAAACTCATGTACTGTTATTTTTAATTTTAATAGCTCTGTTGTTGACAATATAGGGCTTTTTAGCCGTACCTAGAAAAAAACCATCTTAAAGTAAAGGTAAAGATTTGTTGGAAAACCGTTTTTTAGGATTTGGGTTTTAGTTAAAATTTAATGGTGGCAATGTTTTTCTATAAGTTCTTATTTTAGGTAGATTGTTTTTTGGTTTATATGTTTTAAGTGCTTAAAATTGAGTATATCGTATTTTAATACAGACTATTTTGTCTTTTTATATATTTTATTCATTTATTTTGCGATTTTTTGATTAAAAATGTCTTTTCTAGTTTATTGACAAAATTACCCAAATCAACAGTTTTGTGTAATTTTTTTTTACAGTTAGCTTATTATGTTAATAAATATAAGAATTGTTCAATGTTTTAATGTATAAAATATTAAATAAAAACTGCTAATTTCTGTAAAATTTGAATAATAATCTATAAATTGTAGATGTCTAATTGAGGTAAAAACAATATGGTTGATGATGTGGTGGTTTTTTATTCTTTTAGGGTATGTAGAAGGACATTTTGTGTTAAATAAATAGAGTGTTTAATTCATTTTATAAAGTGTTGAGTGAATTAAGCATGTACTGTTTATCCTGGATTAGGCTTTAATTTAGAATACTCGAGGATTCTTGAAAAGGGAGTCCTTAAAAAGTTCTTATAGATATAATACAACAAATGCAGCTAGTTTATGAAAAAAAATGTACTCTCCGTCGCACTTTTAATGGTCTCGAGTTTTGCCTTAGCCCAAGTTGGAATTGGAACTCTCCGCCCAAACAGCTCCTCTTTACTTGATATACAAGCTAAAGAAGGTGAGCTAAAAGGGGTGTTAATCCCTAGAGTAGCCCTAAAGGATTTAACGACTAATCCAAACAAAGGAAACCCAAATAGTTTACTAGTTTTTAATACAGCTAAGGCACAAGGTGTTGAGCCTGGTTATTATTATTGGATGGACCAACGATGGGTAAGATTGATAACTTCTATAGATTTAGAGGACTTCTCTTTCGATGGTGCAACCAATGTGGAATTTGCCGTTAATTTAGTAGACTCTACTTTATTTTTAAAGGATTCTAAAGGACATATTGTTTCTGTTCCTTTACAGGACATTAATCTTATAACAACTTTAGATAATAAAGGTAAAGGAGTATATGTATATACTTCAGAGGATAACACTCAAACTACTATTGATATACCAGGGGAGGTAATCAATAATATCACTGAGATCTTACAAGATGAGTCAGTGGTTAATTCCATTACACAAGTGATTGCTGCAAATGCCAAAAGCTTGAGTGGAGACTCCATGATTGCTGTAGTTGGTGGGGATAAAGCAGTTTTAAATAATACGCAATTATCCCTTAATGACAATAGTATTACACCTGCTAAATTACAAGGGGGAGAGGCTAAGCAAATTTTAACCACAGATGCTAATGGTAAAGTTACATGGATAACGGTTACTAGTGAGATGATCGATGAGATTTTGCAGCGTAAAGTCTTTATGCCAATCTTAATAGATAATAATAATGGTAGTTTTACCTATTATGGCCAAAAAGATATTGATCCTACAACAGGTATGCCGATATTAGGAAAAGGAGTAAACTTTGATGCCAATACTCTTCGTATTGTACAGAGAAGCAGTCCTTCAGAAAAAGGGATTTATGACTTCTATGATGGAATGACTTCATTAGAACATCCTTTAATGACTATTAGTACACAAGCGGATTCTATTTATTTTGATAACAGTAGTACGGTAATTCAAGGAGATAACCTACAAGAAGTAGTAGAGAATATAATTGAGAAAGTAGAAACGTTAAAATTAAACCCTGCTACTGTACAGGGGAGTGGTATTTTAATTAATAATGCTACTTCACTACAAGGAGCAGTGCTTAAAGATATGACCTTAAGTATTGAAGACGGTGCTATCACTCAAAACAAGCTTGCTAATCTATCGGTATCTACTTCTAAATTAATCGATCAAAGTGTAACAACCCAAAAAATTGCACCAGGGACCAACAAATACCTTTTAGCTACCAAAGATAATAAGGTACAGTGGATTGAGGCTACAGATGAAATATTAAAAGAAGTAGTTGCTCAAAATCAAACTATTACTGTGTTAGATACTAGTGCCAATAATGGGACTTTTGTTTACTTTAATGAAGCAGATTTTGATGCAAGTGGAAAAATAACTGGACAAGGAACCTTTTTTGATGCCAATACTTTAGCTATACAAGACAGTGGTAAAGGTGTATTTACTTTTACAGATGGTAAGACTAGTTTGACTAATCCTTTAGCAGTAATTGATGTAGTACAACTTGTTCAAGATAATATTGTAACTATACTTGAGGATACTACAGTATCTCAGGAAATATTTAACTCTGTAGCGGCTAATGGACAGTCATTAAAGCCAACAGATGGTTCTATTGTTATTAATAATGGAGATAAAGCTGTTTTAAGTGAAACGTTTATTTCCGTAGCAGATAAGGGAATTACCCCAGCGAAAATACAGCCAGGAGACGATAAATACTTCTTAACTACTTTAAATGGGGAAGTTCAGTGGACTCCACTTATAAATGAGCCTATAAAAGGGGTAATAGATGGTCTGCAGAAAGTTACTCAACTGGTTCCAAGTCAACTAGAGGGTACTTTTATTTATTATAATGAGCAGGATATCGGTAAAGATGGTTTACCAAACGGTCCAGGGGTGTTTTTTGATGCAAATACCTTAACGATAAACAAGGATAATGAAAATAGTGGAAAACTTGGTTTGTTTATTTTTAGAGATGGTGCAACTAGAAGTGGAGACCCTTTAGCTGAAATTGACATCTTAGGAACCGTTGGGGATAATTTAAATACCATCATTAATGAAGGAGATAATCCAACAAATATTTACAATGTAATTGCCAATCAAGGGCAAATCATGTCTTCTGATGATTTATCTTTAAGTATTAAAGGTGGAGATAAAGCCGTTTTAAATGAAATGGATATTACTATCGCCAAAGATGGAGTTAAAACAATTCATATTAATGATGCAGCTGTAACACCAGGAAAAATTGAGCCAGCTTCAGCCAAGAATCAATTTTTAGTAACAAATACGGATGGTAAAGTAGCCTGGGTAGATAGTAGCGATCAGATTATTCAAGAAATTATCAATAATCCTTTTGGATCTACTTTATTAAAGGATAACCAAAATGGTACCTTTACTTATTATAATAAAGTAGAGTTTGATTCTCAAGGAAATGTTGTAGGTACACCAACAGGAATTACTTTTGATGCCAATACTTTAAAAATTATCGAACAGAAGGATGCTCAAGGCAATCCAAGTGGAAAGTATGATTTCTTTGATAAGAGTTCTAATGATGTTCCTATTGCTACTATAGATGTTCCTGGTACTGTAATTAATCACTTTGAGGATATTATAAGTGATAATAATGTTCAAAATACCATAATTAATGCAGTACAAAATAATGGAAAAGCATTAACAGGGGATAGTTCTATCGACATTACAGGCGGAGGGAAATCTGTTTTAAACGATACAGAGATAAAGATTGCAACTGGTGGTATTCAAACAGAGCATATAGCTACTCAAGCTGTAACAGCTGATAAAATTGGCTCTGGTGCTAATCAAAATGGTTATATTTTAACTGCAGGGGTAAACAATTCAGCGAGTTTTCAATCTGTAGATAAAGCTTTAGAAGAGACTTTTCAAGGAGATATTGTTTCAAACGGTAGTTTGACTGTGTCAAATGGAACAGATGTTATTATTGGAGATAATAACGTAAACATACAAATCGCAGATGCTGGAGTTAAAAGTATAAATATAGCCCCTAATGCTGTTCAAAATACCCACATTAAAGACGCTTCTTTAGCCATTGGGAAAATTGACCCAAATGGAGAAGATGTAGGAAACGTTGCTATGATTTTATCCAACAATACAGTTGGTTTTGGATCTATAGATGCTGCTTCTATTGGAGATGGTCAAGCTATTAGCTCTGATACAGATGCTATTATAAATGTTAAAAATGGACAATCTGCAGCACTTACTGCAGTGACTTTAGGTATTAATAATCAAAGTATTACTTCAGATAAGTTAGGATCTAAAGATACAGATGTACAAGGAAGCGTTGCTACAGTTAATGCAGATGGTTCTATTAGCTATTTACCTATTCAGGCAAATACAATCCAAGGTGGAGCTAGTGTAATTACTGATGGAATCATAGTGGTTAATACAGAAAATTCTACTACTGCCAATAGTCAAGATAATACCGTATTAAAAGGTTTATCTTTATCTATTGCAGATGCATCTATTACCGGAACAAAAATAGGGAATTTAACCATTGAAGGGTCTAATATTAATAATGAAACGATAGACAATACTAAGTTAACTTCAAAAGGTGTAGCAGAAAATCTAGTTCTAACCAGTGATGCTAACGATGGAGTAAAATGGGCACCAGTATCTGAATTTATGGATGATGCAGCTGATTTATCTACTGATGGAATTATTGAAATACAAGCTGGAGCCACCGATGGAAAAGGTGTTGTTTTAAAGGATTTTACCCTAGGAATTAAGGACAATAGCATTACTAAGGATAAACTTTTATCTACTGAAAATGGTGAAAATGTAGAAAACGGTCTCCTTTTAGTATCAGATGGTCAGGGAGGATTTAATTATATGTCACAAGCAGGTGTTTCAGTAGATGGCGCAGACTTATCTTTGACTACTGCCTTAAGTTTTGCTGGAGGATCTAATGGACAGGATGCTGTATTAAAGCCTTTTACCTTAGATATCAATGATGGTGGAGTAACTAATGCTAAATTAGGTGAGAAATCCGTTACCGTAGATAAAATGGATTCTGGTGATCAGGTAGCTAATATGGTTTTAGCTGCAGATGGGCAAGGGAATGTTATTTATCAAGAATTAAATAGCGCTGCTTTAGCTGGAAAAGGTGCTAATATGCTTTCCGACGGATCTTTGGATATACCTGCTGGTAATGCTTCTGTATTAAAAGAAGTTACCATTGGTATTGCACAAGGTGGAGTTAAGAATGAGCATATTGCCAATTTGGCTGTAACAAGTGGTAAAATTAGCTCTAAGCAAGGAGCTGATACCTCCGCATCTGGAAGTATTCTTACTGCAGATGGACAGGGTAACGCGGTGTTTACTTCGTTAAATGATTATGCTACACAAAATGGAACGGCTATAACTTCTCAAAGTGGTAGCTTGTCGGTTTCTATGAATAAGGCTGCTTTAACGCCTGTTGATATCCAAATAAGCCAAGGTGGAGTAAAAACAGAACATATCTATAAAAAAGCTGTTACAGTAGATAAGCTAGGTAGTGGTGAAGCTGGAGATGGATTAGTTTTAACATCAGATGGAGATGGAGGTGCATCCTATAAAGCTTTAACGGATATTGTTGTCAACACAGGAAAAGGCATTACTTCTGAAGGTGGTACAATTGATATCACTGGTGGAGCGGGAGCTACTTTAAAAGATGTGAAATTAGATGTTGCCGATTTATCGATTTCCAGTCAAAAGTTAGGTACAAAGGCTGTAACAACAGAAAAAATTGCCCCTGGCTCACCTAGTAGTATTTTAACTACACAAAAAGATGGTCTAAGTGTAACTTGGGCAGAAGCTGGGGATCCTGTATTTACAGAAATTGTAAAGAAAGGGGAAACGGTGACACAAATTGTAGATAATAACGATGGAACCTTTACCTATTATAATGAGCAAAGTATAGATGCTCAAGGTAAGCCAATTGAAGGAAAAGGTACAACCTTTAATGCAAATACCTTAACTATTACTCAAAGTACACCTTTTGTTTATGTGTTTACAGATAAAGAAAGTGACCTTCCTATTGCTACTATTGATACAAGAGCAAGTAGTATTGTGTTTGAAGATAATTCTACTATTACATATAATAATGTAGAAGAGGCTATCACGGATATTATTGAGCGCTTAGAAACACTGGAAAACTTTTCACAAGGTACTTTAGCTGGTGATGGTATTTTAATTAATGATGGAACCTCTTTAGAGAAGGTGATTGCTCAAGATGTAACCTTAAGTATAGCGGATAAAGCGGTAACCACAGCAAAAATTAATCCAGGGGGTCTTAAACAATTATTAGTAACAGATCAATTAGGAAATGTACAATGGGTAGATGGAAGTAATGTTATTATTAAAGAAATTATTAAGTCCAATGAAACAGTAACTTTGTTAAAAGATAATGAAAACGGGACTTTTACTTACTTTAATGAATCCGATTTTGATGCTAACGGAAATCAGATTGGAGAAGGAATAACCTTTGATGCAAATACACTTTCTATTACTGAAGAAGATGGAGTGTATTCCTTCTATGATAAATCTTCTGATAACCCAATTGGCGTAATTGATATACCAGCAGCGGTTATTGAAAATATTGTGGAAATTTCAAAAAACACACAAGTTCAAGAGCAGGTGTTCAATACTATTGCAGCAATGGGGAAACCTATGTCAGCAGCTGATAACTCTATTACACTAGAGACTGCAGATAAAGCGGTATTAAATCCAATGAAGATTTCTATTGCTCAAGGTGGGGTTACTAATACAAAAGTGGCTAGTCAAGCAATTACAGAAGATAAATTATTTGCTGGAGAAGGAAAAGAAAGCTTTGTTCCAGTTGCTCAAAAAGATGGATCTGTTGTTTTTCAACCTTTTTCTGGTGCGATTACAGCTAAAGGATTAACTGTAGATGAGTCTTTACTTATTGGTGGTGATGGCCAGGCTTCAAGCGCTTTATTACAAGATATTTCTTTACAAATCAATAAAGATGGGGTTAAAACAGACCACATTGATGATTTAGCGGTTACGGCTAGTAAGATTGGAAGTGAAAATAGTCCTAAGGGGTCAATTCTAGCTGCCGATGGTTCTGGAAATGCTAATTTTTTACCTGCAAAAGATGCTGTAAGTACTGCTATGCAAGGAGATTTAACAAGTGATAACTCTTTAGTAGTTGAAAATGGGGAAAATGTTTTATATGGAGATACTACTACAAGAGTTAATGTAAAAATTAACCAAGGTGGTGTAACTGGAACACATATTGCCTCAGAGACTATAACCAATAATAATATTGCCAATACTACCATAACTGCTTCAAAATTAACTGCAGGTGAGGGTACTGCAAATAGAGTGGCGGTGGCAAATGCGCAAGGAGTAGTTGCTTACCAAAATCTTTCAGCTGATTTAATTGGCAATAAAGGTAGTATTTTAACAGATGAAATAATCGCAGCTTCTGAAGCTGGGAAAGATAAAGTATTACAAAATGTAACTTTATCAATTAAGAATACTTCTATTGGAGCTAATAAATTAACAGGTGGAAATGCCCCAACAGGAGCTGTAGCAACAGTAACTGCAAATGGTAAATCGGTAGAATATTTACCAATTACTCCTAATTTAATTACTAATACAGGAAAAATTACAAGTGAAGGAACCTTAAGCATTCAAGATGAAGGTAAAAATACTGTTTTAAGTAATGTGATTATGGACATTGCTAGTGAGGGGGTGCAAACTAACCATATTGCACCTAATGCAGTTACTAATCCCCTTATTGCTAATTTAAGTGTAACAGCAAATAAAATGTCTTCACAGGGAGTTACAGCAAAAAGTGTTCTACTAAGTGGAGAGGATAATAGTGTTGTTTGGGGTGAGTTAGGGGATATTATAACAGAAACAGCTGGTAATTTAAGTACTGACAATGTAATTGTGGTAAATAGCGGAGATCCTACTAATGCATTACTAAAAGATGTAAGTATTGGAATTGCTAAAAATAGTATAACCTCTGATCTTTTAAGTTCCAAAGAAAATGGAACAAATGTAGATATAGATTATCTTTTAGTAACGGATGGTAAAGGTGGTTTTGATTATGTATTAAAAGAAGCTATTCTAAGTGGAGGAGAAGACTTAAAGGTAGGAGAAGCTTTAGAATTTGGAAATGGTACAACAGGATTAAATGCGGTGTTAGCTCCAACTACTATTCAAATTAAAGATGGTGGTATTCAAAGTGTAAAAGTAGCAGATAAAGCTATTATTGCATCTAAAATTGGATCAGAAAGTGCTCCAAAGAATACTGTTTTAGCCTCTAAAGGAGATGGAACAGTTGCTTATGTGGCATTAAATGATAATGCTTTTTCAGGTAATGGCGCTGATTTAACAAGTGATGGTTCTATTTCTGTAGATCCAAATAATAAATCTTTGCTAGCTTCAACTAGTATTGCTATCGCAAATAAGGGGATTAAAAACCAACATTTGGACACAAATGCAGTGACAAGTGATAAGATTAGTTCTAAGCAAGGAGCAGAGAATTCTGTAGCTGGAAGTGTGTTAAGTAGTGATGGTAAAGGTAATTCTGTCTTTACGAGTTTATCGGATTTAACCACTAGTCAAGGTAAAACTTTAACTACAGATGTTTCCCTTGTTGTAACTGCTGGTAATAAAGCAGTTTTACAAAATATAGAAATGGGTGTTGCTCCTAAAGGTATTAAAAACCAACATATTGATGAGCTTGCTGTTTCAGCAGATAAAATTAGTTCTACAGGTCAACCTGCTTCTCTGGTATTAGCTACAGATGGACAAGGAGGCGCGGAGTTTGTAGACATGACTCAAAGTATTGTGTCCTCTGGTAAAGATGTAGTTGGTACAGATGGTTTATCAATAGCAACTGGTAATAAAGCAGCCTTACAAGATCTTAGTATTGGAATTGCTAATAAAGGTATTGTTGGAGTAAAAATAGCCGACGATGCTATTGGTTCAAGACATATTATAGATGAAAATGTTTTGGAAGCTCATTTGGCAAATTCAGCTGTTTCAAGTAGAACAATCGCAAAACAAGCGGTACTAACAGAGCATATTAAAGATCAAAATATCACAACAGGTAAAATTGCCAACAATGCGGTTGGTTTTAATCAATTAGCCACTGGGTCCGTGTATAGTACTGTAATTAAAGATAAAGGGGTTACTGCCAAAAAAATCGATCCAGAACAAGCTACCGTAGGAAGTGTCTTAACCGTTCAAGGTGATGGAACTGTTGCCTTTACTGGAAGTGGATCAGGAACTACTGGAGCTGGTAACCTTAAGGGTTCTGAAACCATTGGTGTATCAGGTGGAGATAATGCCGTTTTTAAAGATGTTACTTTAGAGCTTAATCATAATTCTGTAAATTCCACACATATAGTAAATAATTCAATAAGCGCCGTACAACTTGCAGATGGGGCTGTAGTTAGTCCGAAAATTGCTAGTGGTGCAGTAATTTCTGATAAAATTGCTAATTCAGCTATTAAGTTTTCTCATATAGCCTATGGTGAGATTTATGGTAATGCCATTAAAAATGAAGGAATTACAACGGATAAACTAGGTCCGGCAAGTGTTACAAATGCCAAACTGGGTGTTGGGGCAGTATTTGGAAATGCAATTGCAACTAATGGAGTTTCAGCAGATAAAATAAGCTCTAAGCAAGTAGCGGGTAATGCAGTTTCAGGTAGTGTTTTGACAGCGGATGGAAATGGAAATGCTGTATTCTCTCCACCTGTGGGTATGAAAGCAGATGGTAATTTAACCTCAGATGGACCAATTATAGTTAGTAATGGTGAAGGTGCTTTAGCGCAACACGCCCAGTTGACTCTTGGAAAAAACTCTATATCGAATGAGTTTATTAGTCTAAATGCTGTAGCTAATAATCAAGTTCAAAAAGGCGCTATCTATGGGGATGCTATTAAAGAAGCTGCAATTACTACAGATAAGATTGATAATAAAGCAATTACTGGTGATAAGATTGTAAATGATGCAGTAGACTTTAATCATTTAAAAGCAGAGTCAGTTCGTGGAACAGTTATACGAGATAAAGGAGTGTTACCTTCCAAAATATCTTCTGATGGTAGTGATAGTGGTTATGTTTTAACTGCAGATGGTAAAGGTGGAGCTAGTTTTCAAGCGATGAATCAAAGTAGTTCTAACCCAATGAGTAAGATATTTTACCTACCTGCAATATATGTAGAAGTAGTATCTGGGAAGAGTGGTACTATGGATTTATACCAACAATATGCAACACAGTTTCAGGAGCCAATGGTAAGTAATCCAGGGGCAGGAACCAATCCTGCTTTACCAATCATTGATAGTAGTAAATTAAATTATTTTATTACCTATTATGATAAGGATGTGTTTTCTGATGTAAGTTTGAGTAATGAAGGAGTAATGAGCTATAGTATAAAAGCCAATGCAGTACCAACAGGTAAAACTTACTTCAATATTGTTTTACAAATAAAGGACTAATCATAAACTAATTCATCTAGTGTACTTTTTTTGAAGTACACTAGTTTGTTTTACTATAGTTGGAAAGTTATGAATAAATTATATTATATCATTATTTTGTGCTTTAGCAGTTTACTGCTGCTTGGGCAATCCCCTTCAGGAGTAGTTTATGAATCATCCTTAATTAGTGAGGATGGAACAAGACCTGCTGGTATTATTGAAGACATGGGAACTTTTGCTCCTAGTGGGGCACAGCGCTATACAAAAGATGGGTTAATATTAACCCATAAGAATCTTGGAGTTAGTGGATTTGCAATAGATGATTTGGTTATAGACTTAAATAGTAAAGTATCCTTTGAGTTTGATTATGCCTTAGCAAGTGTTGAAAACCCTGTTAATGGTAGTACTAAAGGGGGAGGTTTAGTCTTTTTTCTCTATGATGCAACTCAACCTAAGCTTACTATCGGGGCAAATCGAGCCGCCTTGGGTTATGCTACAAATGCTAATGTTTCAGGACAAATGAAAAAAGCACTGCAAGGGGGGTATTTAGGGATTGGTTTTTCTTATTATTTTGACCGATCACCAGGGGTAGGTAGAGGGTTTTATGGGACAGGAGCTATGAAGAACTATGAATTAAGAGAGGGGATTCAAGAGGATCAATTTCAAAAAGTTAGTAGTAATCCTGGTATTAGTAAATATAATGACTTTGTTTATAATAGAGGTCAAATTACTTTGCGTGGGGGTACCACCAATACTAACTATAATAATTTAGGGACTCCTGTTTTATTTACTAGATATTTTGGTGGAGAGCAAGCCCCTGAAGATTATTTTACTATGGCTACTATAGATGGTAGTAATGGTAGTTATACCTTTGCCCATAATCCCAATGGACATTTGATGGATATTTTAGATGGTGGAAAAGAAGGCGCTTATAATTTCCAGCGTATTAAGGTGGATGTTGCACCTATTTTCGGTGACGATGGTACTTCCTTAGTTGGGACAACTATTAGTATTAGTACTATTAAAGATGGTAAAACGATTCCACTTGTAGAAGACTTTGAGTATTTAGACCATTATAGAGTTAAGAATATTTACAACGCTGAGTATGGTTTTAGTCATCCAGTTCCACAAAAGGTAAAGTTTGGTTTTACCGCTTCTACTGGAGATTTTTTAGAGCAAATTGCTATTGTTCGTAATTTAAAAGTCACCTCTTCTGATTTTTTAGTTGTACCACCTAGCTCATGGCAGATGTGCGTTAAAAAAAGTGATAATGCAGATAATAATAATATCGGAGGAATCAGTTCTGCTATTTTATTTAAAGATTCTGATTTGGATTTGAACAAGCAAAGTTTTTCTTTTTTAAATACGAAAGGCGAAAAGGTGGGACTAACCCTTAATCAGACTGATGTTGGTAAATGGACCTACAATCCAGAAACCAGTGAAGTTACCTTTACTGTTACAGGTAAATATGTGACTTCTTCTCAAAATATGAGAGCTAAATATGTGATTGATAACAATAACGGTAAGACTTCGGAAGAAATCGTATTAACGATTAATACTGTAGAATGTGGGGCTATAGTAAATCCTAATATCGAGAGTAGGGTATTAAAAAAATAGGGTTTCCTTAAAATATTAGGCTTCTTTTATAGTGAAACTACCAAAGTAAAGAGGTATATTTCAGTTACTATAAACCAAAGTATTTTATTATGACTCAAATTGCCATACAGGATTTATACCCTGTTGAATTTGCCCATTGTTTTGGCTGTGGAACCCAAAACTCTGAAGGCCATGGACTCAAAACGTATTTAAAAGGAGATTTAACTGTTTCTACTTTCACCCCGGATTCTAAATATACTGCCTTGCCTGGTAGTGTTTACGGAGGACTTATAGCCTCTTTATTAGATTGTCACGGAACAGCCTCGGCTGCAGCTTTTGCAAGTAAAGCAAATGGAGATGAGTTAGATAAAGGGACTTTATCGGTTCGCTGCGTAACGGGTAATTTAAATGTAAACTTTAAGAAAGCAACTCCGATGGGACAGCCCTTAACTATTGTAGGGAAATTAAAAAGTATAGACGGTAGAAAAGTTACTGTTACTATGGATTTATTTGCTATGGAAGAACTTTGTGCTACTGGAGAAATTTTAGCTATTACTTTAAAATAGTACTATGTGGTAAAAATATCTAGTAGTAATAAATAGCTTTGCCTTAAAAGCTAGAAAATAAAAAGAGTGTATTGTTTAAAAAACAGGTAAAACTAATTTTTAAAACAATACACTCTTTTGTTTTTATAAACGCATATGTAGACTACTTTGAAAAGATTATACTTTTTAATGGTCCATACTTTTTCTTTACTATAAGCTGTTTATAATACAAATTAGCAAGGCTAAAGGTTAGTTTATTTCCATTAATATAATGATTTTCAATGTTGTGGCTTAATTTTTGTTGCTATTAATACATAACCAAAATAATGTATTATGAAAATTTTTATAAAGAAAACAGTCTTAGGACTTTCAGTAGCGCTTTTAGGTCTTTTTGTAGTCTTATCTTGTAGCAAGGACGATGATCCAGTGAATAATGATCTTTTTATTGGAAAGTATAAAGGTAAGCTTACTTATGATTTTGGCGATAAGCACATTAATACCTCTAATGGTAGTGTTGAGGTAATTAAGGTTGGTAAGAACTATAACTTTCTATTCTCCAACGATATTCCGGATTTAACCGGAGTGGAATTTGAGAAAGATGGAGAAAATGTAGTGATTAATGTTGGCTCAGATCAGGCGCATTATATTCGTATAGATCAAAGTACTTTGGTAATTGCCTTTACTAAAGATGATCGCTTATGGACTGCGGATTGCGTAAGGTAAGTATAGTGATAGTTATGTACTATTATTACTATAGAGCAGGAATAAAAAGGAAGAGGTTAACTAATTAAGTTAACCTCTTCCTTTATTATTTATATAAATACCTTCTTAGTACTGATCGTTAGATCCAAAGATGGTTTTACGGTTTTTATAAGCACCTTTTGTAAAGTCAGGCATTTCTTGTACTTGACCATTCTCTTCAATAGATTTTTCACTAAGTGGAGTTACTGCATACCAAGTAGCCATGTCATAAACGTCAAATGGGAATTCCACGTTTCTCTTAATACTTTCGATAAAAGCATTAATCATGAAATAGTCCATTCCTCCGTGGCCTGCACCTACTGCTTTTGCTTCGTTATTTTTCCAAAGTGGGTGATCGTACTCCTCTAAGTGTTCTTTAGCATTGTCCCATTGGTGATTGTATCCCATTTCTTTTTCAAAATAGATAAATCCTTTATCGAATGCACCAGAACTAATTTCTTGCCAAATTCCTTCGGTTCCTTGTACTTTAAATCCTAAGTTATAAGGTCTTTGTAAAGAAGTATCGTGGGTTAAAACAATAGTTTCTCCGTTTTCACACTTTAACGTTGTAGTTACAATATCTCCTTGTTTGAATTTTACTTGTGCATTTGGGTGATCTGCTCCAGCATTATCTACAATATAGCTATTTAATCCTCTAGCCTTAGAAGCCATTGCTGTTAAGTGAGTAATTCTATTTCCACGGTTAATATCAAACATTGCTGCAATTGGTCCTAATCCGTGAGTTGGGTATAATTCCCCATTTCTATTTACATAGTGGTCTGTTCTCCAAGCAGCTTCACTGAATCCTTTTTCTCCGAATTCTACTCCATTTCCATAAGGTTGCTCTCCATCGTTAAAAAGTACATTTCTTAAATCGTGTTGGTAACCACCTGTTCCGTGAATCATTTCACCGAATTTACCTTTTTTAACCATATTGAAGATAGCCATTAAATCACGTCTATAACAAACGTTCTCAAGCATCATTACTGGAACTCCAGTTTCTTCATAGGTGTTAATATAGTTCCAACATTCCTCTAAAGTTGTTGCACCACAAACTTCCATTCCAACGATTTTACCTGCTTTCATGGACTCAATACCTTGTTGTTCATGCCATTCCCAAGGAGAAGAGATGATTACTGCATCAATATCGTCTCTTTTTAAAAGGTTTTGGTAGTCATAATCCCCATTACCATAAACAATAGGCTGTTTTTTGTTGTGTTTGTCTACGATTTTTTGTGCTCTTTTGATCATGCGAGGATCTGGATCGGCCATTGCAATTACTTCTACGTCGTCGCGTTTTAATAATTCATCAAGGTGTACTTGCCCACGCATTCCCACTGCAATCATTCCTACTCTAACTTTTTTAGCTTTTTTGTCAAATGCAAAAAGAGAGTTTGGCATGATAAGAGAAGCAAAACCTGCCATAGCAGAAGATTGAATAAAATTTCTACGATTCATTTCTTAGTTTTTGTTTGGTTTAGGTTAGTTTTTCAAAAATAGACTAATAGTTGGTAAAAAAAAATTAAGCAATGAAAAAAAATCATTGCTTAATTTTAATATACTGAAAACAAGACAAGTATTGAATGTTAAAATTTAACTTTTTATTCTATGTCTTTATATACTTCAAGTGCTTTTTTAAGGATCTTAGCTGAACTAAGTAAATCCTCTTGTTTTAATACGTAAGCCATTCTAGCCTCGTTTAAACCTTGGTTCTTTGTAGAGTAAAATCCTTGGGCAGGTGCAATCATTACTGTTTGCTTGTCTAATTCGAAATCCTCTAATAACCATTTAGCAAAATGGTCTACATCTTTTACTGGGAATTTAGCCACGCAGTAAAATGCTCCATGTGGCACAGCTACTTCAACACCTGGAATTTCTTGTAAAGCTTTTACAAAAATATCTCTTCTTTGTTTGTATTCTGTAATTACCTGGTCAAAATAAGATTGAGGAGTGTCTAAAGCTGCTTCTGAAGCGATTTGTGCATAAGTAGGAGGAGAAAGTCTTGCTTGAGCAAATTTCATTGCTGTTTGCATTAACTCTTTGTTTTTAGAAACAATACATCCAATTCTAGCACCACACATACTATAACGCTTAGAAACAGAATCAATCATAATAGCGTTATTTGCCAAAGCTGGTATACTCATCACAGAGATGTGTTTGTACCCGTCATAAGCAAATTCTCTATATACTTCGTCAGCGATTAAAAACAAATCATGCTTTAAAACAAGATCTGTTAATTGCTGCATTTCTTCTGCGGAATATAAATAACCTGTAGGGTTTCCAGGGTTACAAATTAAGATAGCTTTTGTCTTTGGAGTAATTAGTTTCTCAAATTCACTAATACTAGGTAAAGCAAAGTTATCTTCAAATTTACTCATCACAGGAACTACATTAATTCCATTGCTTGTAGTAAACCCATTGTAGTTAGCATAAAAAGGTTCTGGGATAATAATCTCATCTCCTTGATCTAAAGTACTTGCTAAAGCAAACATTAATGCCTCAGAACCACCTGTGGTAATAATGATGTCCTCTGGTGTTACATCCAAGTTATGTTTTTGATAATAAGAGGCTAATTTTTTACGGTAACTTTCAAATCCAGCAGAGTGACTGTATTCTAATATTTCAATATTAGCATCTTTTACTGCTTGAAGTGCAACTTGAGGTGTTTTAATATCTGGCTGACCAATGTTTAAATGAAAAACATGATTTCCTTTTTTTCTTGCAACTTCCGCAAAAGGAACCAATTTTCTAATTGGTGATTCCGGCATGTTTAGGCCTTTTTGAGAAATTTTTGGCATAGTTAATAGGTTTATTGTTTGAATACTACAAGTAAAAGTTGAAAACCCATGTTTTCACCTTATTACACAAGTAGTCGTGGATGCAAATGTATATTATTTTTATGTTATCCAAGAATAAATTCATAAGTAAATAATAAGTTAAATAACATGTATTGCTGGTGTTTTTGGTTATTTTTGTTGCATTGTAAAACAATGTATTAACAACTCATGGACAAAAAAATAATATCTTTCATTTCTTCCACGCGATTAATGGCACTTTTATTTATTGTATTTGCGGTAGCTTTAGCTATAGGAACCTTCATAGAGGATCGCTATAATACTATTACTGCACGTATACTAATTTACAATGCCAAATGGTTTGAAATGATTATGTTGCTGTTTTTCTTAAATTTCCTTGGAAATATAAAAAGGTACCGCCTTTTAAATAAAGAGAAGTGGGCAACATTAATGTTACACGCAGCATTTATTTTTATTTTATTAGGTGCTTTTATTACGCGTTATATCAGTTTTGAAGGTATGATGCCTATTAGAGAAGGGGAAACAGCCGATAGTATCTATTCCCAAGATACCTTTGTAACGATCATGGCAGATGGTCAGTATGAAGGGCAAGAAAGAAGAAGAACTTTTGAAGAGCAAATGATTTTTTCTGACTACACTCCAAACAAGAATAAGTTTACTATTTCAGAAGAGTTCAATGGAATTGATTTTAAAGTAGTGTATAAAGACTTTGTTATGGGGGCTGTAGAAGAAATTCAGGAGAATCCAAACGGAGTGAACTTTTTGAAATTAGTTGAAAGTGGGGATGGAGATCGTCATGAGCACTTTTTAAAGCAAGGAGAAGTAGTGAGTATTCACAATGTTCTTTTTGCTTATGATAAACCAACTCCTGGTGCAATTAATATTACAGAGGAGGAAGATGGCTTTTTTATGGAGTCTCCTTTTGAAGGAAACTTTATGGTGATGGCCGATCAGTCTACAGGACATGTAGAGGCGGGTGAGAAACACTCTTTAAACTTTAGATCACTTTATTCCATGGCTGGTACGCAGTTTGTATTACCTGATATGCCAATTAAAGGTGAAATCGTTCTTGTAAGTGATGGAGATTATAAAGCCAGACATAATACCGATGCTTTAACTGTAGTGGTAGAGAGTCAAGGAGAGTCTCAAGAAGTTACTTTAATCGGTAAAGCAGGTAGAGTAGGTGAACCTGTAAGTATTACTATTGGAGAGTTAGATTTTACTTTAATGTTTGGAAGTAAAGTATATACTACTCCTTTTGAAATCCGTTTAAATAAATTTATTGCAGCTAAATACCCAGGAACACAAACTAGCTATTCTGCTTTTGAGAGCCAGGTTACTGTTATAGATGGACAAGAGGAATTTGATGCTAGAATTTACATGAATAATATTTTAGATTATAAGGGATACCGCTTTTTCCAAGCAGAATTCGATAGAGATGAGAAGGGAACTATTCTTTCTGCAAACCACGATTTCTGGGGAACTTGGATCACTTATGTAGGATATTTCTTTTTATACATCGGTATGTTAGCTATTTTATTTGATAAAAATACTCGTTTTGGAGATTTACGTAGAAAACTAGATAAAGTAAGACAAAAGAAAGCTGCTTTACTTAGTATAATGGTTCTATTATTCTCTAGTGTTGCTTTTGCACAACACGATCACCAGAATCCACTTCGCCCTGCTCCAGCGGTGATTGATTCTCTTGTTAAAACTACAGCTGTTTCACCAGAACACGCTGCTAAGTTTGGACAACTTGTAATCCAAGATTACGGTGGAAGAATGAAACCTATCAATACTTTTGCTTCAGAGCTTTTAAGAAAAGTATACAAAAAAGAAACTTACCAAGGATTGAACCCTGACCAGGTGTTCTTATCCATGACTCAGTTTACAGTTGCTCAACAAATACAAGGAGCGCCAAACTATTGGTATTATGCTCCAATTATTACTCTTCCAAGAGGTAATGAGAAAATGACCCAAATCCTAGGACTTCCAAGTGGTACTAAACACGCTACTTTTATGGATTTCTTCGATGATAAGGGGAACTATAAATTGACTCAAGTAGTAGAGGATGCTAACCATACTCCTATTAAAAGTCAGTTTGAGAAAGACTTCTTAGATATGGATGGGAAAATGGCTTTATTAAATGCTGCTTTTACCACACGTATCTTAACGATATTCCCAATTCCTGGAGATGAAAATAATAAATGGGTATCACCACTTGAACTAAATGAGGTGGCAATTCATGGAATGGATTCTGTTTTTACAAAAAGTATCCTACCTAGAATGTATGTGCCTGCTTTATTCCAAGCTAAAGAAACAGGAGATTACTCTAAGGCAGATGAGTTTTTATCTCATATGAAGACTTACCAGCAAACTATGGGTAAAGAGGTAATGCCTGAGCAAAAGCGTATTGAGTTTGAGATCTTATACAATGAGTATAATATCTTTAAAACACTTTACTCTTACTATATGCTAGTAGCAGTATTTATGTTTATCTTCATTATTGCCGATATTATTAAACCAAATCGCTTGAGTAAAACAGTTGTGAAGTACTTAAGCTATGGGGTAGTTATCTTGTTTATTATTCATACTTTAGGTTTAGCAGTTCGTTGGTATGTATCTGGACACGCTCCTTGGAGTGATGCTTATGAATCGGTTATTTATGTAGCTTGGGCAACAGCATTATTTGGATTATACTTTGGACGTAAGAGTGAATTAACCATTGCATCTACTTCCTTTGTGGTTGGTATGATTCTTTGGGGAGCACACTTAAACTACATGGACCCTTCTATTGCTAACTTACAACCTGTATTAAACTCTTATTGGTTAATTATACACGTAGCTGTAATTGTTGCAAGTTATGGACCATTTACTTTAGGTATGATCTTAGGAATTGTATCCTTAATTTTAATGATCTTAACTAATAGTAAGAATAAGGCTAAAATGGATTTAAATATTAAGGAGTTAACTTATATTAATGAAATGGCCTTAACGGTAGGTTTAGTGCTTTTAACCATTGGAAACTTCCTTGGAGGACAATGGGCTAATGAAAGCTGGGGAAGATACTGGGGATGGGATCCAAAGGAAACATGGGCTTTAATTAGTATTATGGTTTATGCCTTTGTTATTCACGCTCGTTTTGTACCTGCTTTAAGAGGAATGTGGATCTTTAACGTATTTAGTGTTTTTGCTTTCTACTCTATTATGATGACGTATTTTGGAGTTAACTTCTACTTAAGTGGACTACACTCTTATGCGCAAGGAGAGCAAGTAATTACGCCTTCTATTGTTTGGTATTCTTTAGGGTTCTGTATTTTACTAAGTACAGCTGCTTGGTTTGGGTACCGTAAATACTATAAAAAATAATTAATTATTTTTCTTATAAATCAAATGAAAAGGGAGAGTCCATTATGGATTCTCCCTTTTTTATTACATTATTTTGTCTTGTGGGTTTTAAGTTATGATAGGATATAGGACCTAATTGCTTTAACAAGAAAATGTATCTGTAGCCGTAGACCTGTATAGAGATTAAGCTTTATATCTATTAAAGAAGGTTGAGGTAGGACTTGTTTAAATACTGGGTTATAGGACATTTCATACTGCAGTAGTGGCCCTAGTTTGAAGTTAGTTTGTATGTACTGGCATAGAAAGTAAAAAGGGGGTAAGACCCTATGTGTTGGGAGCTATTTTAAAAACAGGTATTAGACAAAAAAAATAGCAGTATTACTTTTAAGTAATACTGCTATTTGATGTTTTAAACCTTATTGTTAGACTATACAAAGTAAGCTAAGATAACTCCAGATATAATAGCAATTAGTTTATTGATATTAAAGGAGTGGTCTTCACTACTTTCAAAAATGATTGTAGAGGATATGTGAAATAATATACCTACTACTACTGCAGAAATTTGCGGATAATAATCATTTAAAAACCCTACATTAGTGGATATTAAAGTACCTAGTGGAGTCATTAATGCAAAAATAACCATGCAAAATAGTATGGCATTTTTCTTCATTTCTCCTTGAATGAAAAAGGCAGTTAATATCACCGATATAGGTAAGTGATGAATAGCTATACCTACGGATAATTCTTGGTGTTTACTAAGTGGCATACCCTCTAAAAGCGCATGTATACAAAGGCTAATAAATAAAAGCCAAGGTATTTTATCTAGTTTATTATGTATATGTACATGCCCATGTTCGGCTCCTTTGGAGAAATACTCCAAAACGATTTGAAACACAATTCCAAGCATGATATAAAAACCAATAAGGTTTCTACCATGGCTATGGCCTTGCTCTACCACAGGAGTACTATACTCGTATACCTCCGGTAGTAAATGGGTTACAGTTAAAGTTAATAAAAACGAGCCGCTAAAGGCCATTAATAACTTTATGTGCTTTTTGTTCTTTGGTTGTAATGTAATGGCTACTAAGTAACCGATTATAACCGATAGAAAGGGTATTATATAAACCATAGGCTTACTTGAAAATCATAATTAGTCTATCCGAATCTTTAGGGTGAAACTTTCTTAGTTTATAACATCCGAAAGTATCTAGTAGAAAAAGGCCTTGGTCTTCCATCATTTTTTCAAAATCTTGTAGGCGAAGTGCTCTTACTTTCTCTGTGTGGTGATGATCTTTACCATCTGCAAAGAAAGAAATCTCCTTTACAATAAAGCCATCTTCTAATTTTCTTTTAATATGGAAGGTAATCCCATCTACTTCTTTGGTTTCCTCTTCCACTAGGTTTTCAATAACTTTCTCAGCATTTAAGAAATCAATTACCGCTAAACCATAGTCATTTAAACTTTGATGAATGGATTGTAAGGTCTTTTGATTGTCTTGTTCATCATTGAAATAGCCAAAGCTGGTAAATAAATTTAACACTGCGTCATATTTCTCTGACATTGGCTCGCGCATATCATGGACTTTAAAGTCTAAAGATTCGCTTTGGTATTTGCTAGCAGATTCTATACTGTTGTTAGATAGATCTACTCCGGTTACTTTATATCCTAGGCTATTTAAGTAAACCGAGTGACGTCCTTTTCCGCATGCTAAATCTAAAACCTTAGAATCTTGTTCTAAATTTAGGTAATCCGATAAGTTGTCGATTAATAATTGTGCTTCTTGGTAATTCCTATCTTTGTACAAAGTATGGTAATAAGGGGTATCAAACCAACTCTTATACCATGCTTTTTCATGTTTTGACATACTTTTACTTTAAATCTTTTATTAGCCTACAAATTTACTTTATTTTTGCGTAATAAAGCGAGTAAACAAATTATTCCTTATATATTTATTGAGATGGAAAATTTTAAGATGGTAGCTAAGACTTTCTTCGGTTTTGAAGAGGTATTAGTCAAAGAATTACAGTTATTAGGTGCAATGGATGTTAAACCTGGAGTGCGTATGGTTAGCTTCCAAGGAGACAAAGGTTTTATGTATAAGGCTAATTTAGCTTTACGTACTGCCTTGAAGATTTTAAAGCCTATACATCAATTTGCTGTATACAATGAGGCGAACCTTTATAAAGGGATCCAAAGTATAGACTGGAGTAAGTATTTAGATGCGGATCAAAGCTTTGTAATTGATGCAACAGTTTTTACAGAAAACTTTAATAACTCTTTATTCGTAGCTTTAAAGAGTAAGGATGCTATTGTTGACCAGTTTAGAGATAAAACAGGAAAGCGTCCTAATATTGATAAGGATTTCCCTGACTTAAGAATCAATATTCATATTGATAGAGATATGTGTACAGTTTCTTTAGACTCTTCTGGAAACTCTCTTCACCATAGAGGATATCGTACAGCAACTAATATTGCTCCTATTAATGAGGTGTTAGCTGCAGGTATGCTACTAATGAGTGGATGGGATGGTCAATGTTATTTCTTAGATCCAATGTGTGGTTCAGGAACTATATTGACTGAAGCAGCAATGATTGCGTGTAATATTCCAGCCAATATTAATCGCAAAGAATTTGCCTTTGAGAGATGGAAAGATTGGGATGCAGATTTATATGAGAAGATTGAAGATTCTTTAATGAAAAAAGTTAGAGAGTTCCATTATACTATTCAAGGATACGATAAAGCTCCTTCTGCCGTTAGTAAAGCAAGAGATAATGTGTATAATGCACACTTGGAAGATTACATCAAAGTGGATGAGGCTAACTTCTTTGATACGCAAAAAGAAAATCAGGGACCACTTCATATGGTATTCAACCCACCTTATGGAGAGAGATTGGATATTCACTTAGAGCGTTTTTACCGTGAAATTGGAGATACTTTAAAACAAGGTTACCCAGGAACACAAGCTTGGTTTATTACCGGTAATATTGAGGCGTTAAAATACGTTGGATTAAGACCTTCTAGAAAAATTAAATTATTTAATGGTAAATTAGAAGCACGCTTTGCCAAATATGAATTATACGAGGGAAGTAAAAAAGGAAAATATATAACCAAAGAATAACTACTATGAATGCAAGTACAAAATCTTTATTGTTGCAATTTTGCAGCTTTGCGCTATTTTTTATTTTATTGCGTTGGCTCTTAGGGGTCTTTACAGAACTTCAAGGTGTATGGTTGCCTATTATAGCAGCAATTATAGCCACTATAGTGGCACCTCAATTTAAAGTGTTTAAAACAGAAAAAGGGGATAAGATTTGTATGAAGTGGATTTTCATGAAAAAAGTTATCGTTTTAAATAAGTAATAGTAAAAGAGCAGATTTTAAAAACCTGCTCTTTTTTATTTTGATTTCAACTCCAGTAGATATTTCTATAACTGTAGTGAAATTTTTTATAACAATTAATGTACTTTCAATGTTAAGCTGTTCTTGAACTTTATAATCTAAGGTAAGGGTGAAAATTTAAAAAATAGTTTATCTGTCTTAATTGGACTTATTAGCTGCTAAACCCTAAGTTAATAGTAGTTGCAGTTTTATTTTTTATAAGTTTTTGAATACAAGAAATTATACTTAAGTAACTTTATTTATTTTAAAAGGTCTGTAAATATATTGGAAATGCCTTTAATTATAATCTGATTTGGAGTTAAATTATCTTGTTTGTCTTGATTGCTATTGTTAAATCTACCAAATATTTCTGCATCAAATTTAGAAACAATTAATATTTCACTTGCCGGTATAATTATCCCTAGTTTGTCGTCTATTTCCTTTTTCTTATTTTTTTGCAGGTAATCTTTTATTACATCCGTATATTTAGTTGTAATATCTATTGTAAGTTTTTCTTTATCTCGGTAACCACTAAAATTAGGTATAATTCTAATATATGATTCGGATAGAGGTTCTGAGATCTTATTCACATATCCAATATATACTTTGTTGCTTTTGGTTGTTATCATCAAAAGTTTATCTTCATCCCTTAATTCCATTAATGAAAACCAAAATAAACGATCAAGTTGAGATCCAAATTTTCTTATGGTGTAATCAAAAGCAAACTTTCTGCTAAATACTAAATTTAGAATTTTAGCTAATGGAAATGAAAGGAGCAGAATTAGAATGGATTGCTTAAAACCAAAGGTTAAATTTTGGCTCCCTACGATTTGGTCGATAAGCTTGCTTAAATAAGTTCTACATTGTAGTAAAGGATTAGGTAAACCAAAGAAAGTCTCGCTTTTTAAAATATAAAAATCGAAGAGAAAACTAAAAAAAGATAAAAATACGGTACAAATTAAAGAGTTGAAAATAAGTCTTTGCCTATCTACCCTTATATTGTAAAATTTCGTTAAATTAAATGTAAAAAGAAATATATAGCCAGCTAATAATGGTAATATAATTAAATCTAGGCGTGGCATTATTCTACTTTAGCAAAGTTTCTAGCATTTGCTTTCTTAAAATTTGATAAGGATTTATCTAATTTTTCAATTAGTTCTAAAGCTTCTTTATTATCATTAAATAAGTCCTCACTTTTCATATAAAATGCTCCAGAAGAAGTCACTCTAACTCTTTCAATATCAGACTTGTTTTTTCTTTCAAGCCATCTATTTATATTTTTTAAAAGTTTCATGTTTTAATGATTAAATTTTACGTAAAAATACAATGTAAAAAATGATTATCAAAATATTTAAGGAGGTAATTTGTTGTTATATAGGATTTAACGTTGTTGAATTATACCTAAATATAAGAATGTGTGCAATTAAAACTAACTGCGAAATTTGCTAATTCTATTTTAGAAAACTCATTACTAAGACACCTTGTCTGTAATTACTTACAGGGTTTGTTTAGTGTAGGTTAGTATTAGGTGTTTAGCAGCTGGATAGTTAAATGAAATAACTTACAGGTAAAGTGCTATTTTTAATATAATAAAGATATAATGCATTATATTAGAGTGTTTTAATAGATGTGTGGTCTTTGTTAATCTACATTAAGTGGTTTCCTTTTAGGGCTCTCTATCTTTGTAAGGAATTAAAAAAACAGTTTTATTATGAGAAAAATAGCTTTATTAGCAATTGTAGTTTTATCTAGTATTACTACTTTGGCCCAAGATAAATGGCAGGTAGATAATTACCACTCTTTTTTAAATTTTAGTGTTAAACACTTAGGGATTTCTTTTGTAGATGGTAGAATGGATTCTTACCAAGGAGAGTACCAAGGTAACGCAGAGGATTTAAGTGATGGAAAATTTATCTTTACCATAGATGTTAATAGCATCAATACAGGCGTTGAAATGCGCGATGACCATTTAAAGAGTGCAGACTTTTTTGAAACTAGCAAATACCCTCAGATGAAATTCGAGAGTACTTCAATTGAAAAAGTAGCTGGAGATAATTATATTTTAAATGGAATTTTAACCATTAAAGGAGTGAGTCATCCTGTGAGCTTCAATATGGTATATGGTGGGGTATTAGAAGATGATGGTTCTGGTAATACTAAAATGGGCTTACAAGCAAATACTTCAATTGATCGTTTTCAATACAATATCGACTATGACCCAAGTGGACAAGCCATAGGAAAACAAGTAAAGATCAATGTGAATTTAGAGTTTACAAAGCAAAAATAATTTCCTTTTTTTAGAATTGGAAACAAAATAGGAGGTAACCTTAATGGATGCCTCCTATTTTTATTTTTTACTCCATTTTACTAATTCTGGAAATAGCTGACTCATACCTTTTGTTGCAGTTTCTTTAATAAGGGTAATTTCTTGAGAAAACCCTTGTGTGCTTCCAGGGGAAGGATCAATATAATAAACGGGTATATCCGCTTTTGCATATTGCAAAAGACCTGCCGCGGGATATACCTGCAAGGAAGTTCCAATAATGAGTATAATATCGGCTTTTTCTACCTTCTTTATGGCTTTGTCCATCATAGGAACCATTTCTCCAAACCAGACAATATGAGGTCTTAAACCGTGTCCTTGTTCATTTTTATGGTGTTTTAGAAGATCTTTATGCCAAGGGTACACTAGAGATTCATCCTGTAGAGACCTTACTTTTAATAATTCTCCATGTAAGTGGGTAATATCACTACTACCAGCTCTTTCATGTAAGTCATCTACATTTTGAGTAATAATACTTATTTTAAAATAGGCTTCTAATTCTTTTAAAGCTAAATGGGCCGCATTAGGAGAACAGCTTAATAATTGTTTTCTTCTTTTATTGTAAAAGTCTAAAACTAAATCGGAATTTTTGTTCCAACCCTCTATAGAGGCAACCTCCATTATATCATATCCTTGCCAAAGACCATCGGCATCTCGGAAGGTTTGTATACCACTTTGTTGGGATATACCTGCTCCTGAGAGGACAACTAAGTGTTTTTGCATATTATTGTTACCTTTGCATTTATAAAAACTTAAATATAAAATGAATAATCCAAAAAAGCTATTTCAAGATCTAGAATATTTAGAGTACTTAGAAACTTTTTTAACCCCTAATAGAGTAGAGCGTTTCAAACAGGTTTTAGAAAATAGAACCAATCATATCACTATTGTAGCAGAGGATGTATATCAAATGCACAATACTAGCGCTGTTATGCGTAGTTGTGAAGTCTTTGGAGTGCAAAACCTAGGGGTGATTGAACAGAAATATGGTAAAACCATTGATAAACAAATCGCTTTAGGAGCGGAAAAATGGGTGGATATTACCACTTATACCTCCCCAGAGCAGTCTATGGAAGAGTTAAGAAATAAAGGATATCAAATTGTTGCTACAACCCCACATGTAGAGGCGCACCATTTGGAGGATTTTGATATAACTAAACCTTCGGCTATTTTCTTTGGTACCGAAAAATCTGGTCTTTCACCTGAGATTATGGATAACGCAGATACTTATTTAAAAATACCAATGGTAGGATTTACCGAGAGTTTAAATATTTCTGTTTCTGCGGCTTTAATTATTCAGAGTTTATCCAATAGAATTAGAAGAAGTGATTTAGCTTGGCATTTAACCCCAGAGCAGATCATTGAGAAAAGAATAGATTGGGCAAGAAAGACAATCAAAGATATTGATTTTGTTACCGAGCGCTATTTAGAGAGCAAAATGGTATAATACTACCTTTTAAGTGTTTGGTATCGTATATTATTAAAGGCCTTCTTTTTTTAAAAGGGGGCCTTTTATATTAAAGACTTATCCTATAATAGATACAAAGGGGCCTGTTTGGCAGGGTCGGGCTTTAAAAAAGATAGAATGATTCATTGAAGTTCTCTAATTGAATTTGTAGTATAAACAAAAAACTACTTTAACACCCTTAAGAACAAGGAGTGTTAAAGTAGTTTTATATATAGTTAAGCGCTTTGCGACTTAGCGTACTATTTCACATCAAAATTACAAAACTAAAAGCTTTGTCAAGTGTTGGTGTTATAGTTGTTTAATTATGGAATATGCTCTTTTAAGCAGCAGATTTTTTTCTAATACGCATATTGATAAATTCTACAATCAATGAAAATGCGATAGCAAAATATAGATATCCCTTAGGAACTGCTCCAATTGATTGACCTGCTAAAACAGCATTGGATATATGCATACTCTCTGTGGTTAACATAAAGCCAATTAAAATTAGAAACGATAAAGCTAAAATTTGTATCGTTGGATTCTTGTTCACAAAATTTCCAATAGGAACTGCGAAAAGCATCATTACACCTACAGAGGCAATTACTGCAGCAATCATAATGTATAAAGCTCCTGCAAGCCCGTTTGTCATTCCTACAGCAGTTAATATACTATCTACTGAGAAGATTAAATCGATCATTAGTATCTGAAAGATAATATTAGAGAAAGACTTATAGGCTATGCTTTTTGCATTACTAGGAGTGTCTATGGGCTGGTGCTGTTGTACGTGGGCGATTTTCTCATGTATTTCTTTGGTAGACTTATAAATTAAGAATATACCTCCTGCAAATAAGATAAGAGCCTGTCCATTAAAGTTAGCGCTAAACCAAGACCAATTAACACTAAAGAGAGTTTTTTCCATTGCAATAAGCCATGTAACTCCGAAAAGTAAGGCTATACGTAAAAACATAGCAAGGAAAAGTCCAATTTTTGTAGCTTTCTTTCGTTGTTCTTCGGGTAATTTACCCGTTACAATCGAGATGAAAATAACGTTGTCAATTCCTAGAATTATCTCTAGAAAAGTTAAGGTTATAAAGGCTACTATGCTATCTACATTTAAGAGTGCTTCCATAATTTAGCAGGTTTTATAGGTCGGATACTTTAGTTAGATTACCTCTTTCTCTTCTGGTGTCTCCTAAAATACCATATTCAAAGACACAGGTATTACCATCTGTGGTAATAATCTTCATACTAATGGCTTTTTGTTCTGCCATGTTCTTAGGGTGTAATTTTTGAAGTACGTATTCACAATCATTTACCCAACGAATAGAAGAAGTATCGGTTTTACCTTCAAAAGTTTCTATCTCGTAGTCTTCTGTTCGTGTAAAGCGAGAAATTTTTTCTACTCCATCAATAGTGGCAATAAATTCAAAATTACCTGTTTTGAAATTTTGACAGTTTCTCTCTTGTTTATAACATGAGGTAGTAATTAAAGCTACCAGAGGTAGTAAATAAAGTAATTTAGACTTTATCATAGTAAATTATTTTGAAAAAAGTGATTTTATTATTGTTTGTAACCCTTTATATAATAAGAACATAGAGCTTAAACAAAGAAAGCAAGCTAGTCCAAAAACAAAGGCGAATAGGGGGTGGTTCTGATTTTTTAATGAACTGTGTAAAACAATTGGCCCTATAAAAAATAAAGGAAGAGCAAATAATAGGAAGCGAACTCCTTTATGTAATAATTTTCGATCTGTATGGTGTTGTTGCATTTGTTTAGAATTTATAATTATCAAGTACTTTTCGTACGCTTTTATATTTCTCTAGGAGCTCTACTGCACTTTGATGGTCAATTTGTAATTGTTCCACAAGCATTTGAGCACCTCGTTGTATTAATTTCTCATTGGTCATTTTCATGTCTACCATCTTATTGCCATGGACTTTTCCAAGGCCAATCATAACACTGGTAGTAATCATATTAAGTACCATTTTTTGGGCAGTCCCAGCTTTCATGCGCGAGCTTCCACTTAAAAACTCTGGACCTACTACTACTTCAATGGGAAGATCAGCTAGTTGGGCTAAGGGGCTATTTGCATTACAGGTTAATCCAGCTGTTAGAATACCATTTTGCTTGCAAGACTCTAATGCTCCAAGCACGTAAGGCGTGGTTCCCGAGGCGGCAATACCCAAAACAATATCTTTTTGGTTAATGTTATACTCTTGAAGATCTTTGAAGCCCTGATGTATATTGTCCTCTGCATTTTCTACAGCTGTACGTATAGCCTTGTCACCACCGGCAATTAATCCAATGACACAATTGTGATCTACTCCAAAGGTTGGTGGGCATTCTGAGGCGTCTAAAATACCTAGGCGTCCAGATGTTCCAGCTCCAATGTAAAATAAACGACCATCGTGTTTTAATTTCTTTGTTACCTCTTGAACCACTTTAAGTATTTGGTCCATTGCTTTTTCTACCGATAGAGCCACACTTTGGTCTTCTTTATTAATGCTATATAGGATTTGCTCAGGAGTCATATCCTGTAGGTTATCATATAAGGAAGCTTGTTCTGTAGTCTTTGTAAATCCCACCTTTTGTAGTTGTTGATTATTGTAACAAAAATAAGTAAAAAACTCTTGACAAGACAATCTAAGGGGCTATAACTATTAAGCTTTGGCTAAGTTTTACCAATTTATTGGTTTGAATGAGGGAGTCAGTGTAAAAAAAATATAATATTTATAGTAAAGAGTTTTGTTTTAAAGTAGAATGGCTTACTTTTGCACCCTTAATGCAGGCCGCCTTATCGCTGGTTTTTTTAAAACGAGAGGAAAGTCCGGACACTATAGAGTAGTATAATGGGTAACGCCCATCCGTGTTGTATTTTATATAGCATGAGGACAAGTGCAGCAGAAAGTATGTACAGGTAATGCTGTAGTGAAACCAGGTAAACTCTATACAGTGAAATGCCATGTATATTTAGCGATTGAGAGCTACTCGCTCGATGCTTTAGGGGTAGGCAGATGGAGCCATTGAGTAATTAATGGCCTAGATAAATGATAAGGGTATGTTTTTACATATACAGAATCCGGCTTATAGGTCTGCATTTTATTTTTGGTTATAAGAAATCCCTATAGAATTTCTCTTTTACAAGATAAATTTTATAGGGATTTATTTTTTATGCTATTTAAACTAAAAGAGGTTAATCCTCTAGGTCATCTTCTTCTTCCTCTAATTCAAATTCAAAGAAACTAAATACAGATCCACCGTAGTTTTTAGAGAAACTAAAGTGCTCTAAGTGATCTAGTTTTGTGAATTTAGAGTGTTCTATAATTAGCATCCCATCTTCTTCAATTAAAGGAGTAGCAAGAACATCTTTGACGATTTTCTCAAACTGCTCCTGTGTAAAGTCATAAGGAGGGTCAGCAAATACTATGTCATAGCTCTGTTGGTGCTTTTCTACAAACTTGAATACATCGGATTTAAATGCAGTGATATTTAAATCAAATTCTTTTGCTGTTTTCTTTATAAAGTTGATACAACCATAATCTTGGTCAACACTAATTATTTGCTCCACCCCTCTAGAGGCAAATTCATAACTAATATTTCCTGTACCAGCAAATAAGTCTAATACAGTAAGTTGAGTTAGATTAAAGTGGTGATTTAAAATGCTAAATAAAGCTTCTTTACTCATATCTGTGGTTGGACGCACAGGTAGGTTTTTAGGGGTGATGATTCTACGCCCTTTTAATTTTCCAGATATTATTCTCATGAATGGAACAGTATGTAATGTTGTTTTGGTACTTGATGATGTAATAGTAAATCTACGCTAATAAAAGCGTGATCACTAAGAATACTTGTGTTTTGTATAAAACGAGAAGCCAATTCATAGATAGGATCTTGTTGATCGATTCTACCCATTAAGTATAAAGGCGTCTGTTTTGGATCTAAAGCTAATTGTTCAAAGCTAAAAAGGATAAAATACACCAAATCACTTGGAGTTTGATAAGAGAAGGAGTTAAAGAAGATAAGTTGTCCTTCTTTAGCTACTACTACCTCAAAGCGGTCCTTTTGAATATAAGCAAAAGCGCATATTTCTTGTTTTGCCTTGGTCTTATCACAAAGAATATCCACAAGTTCTGTATTGATATTTTTATAAGTGAAACTACCAAATTTATCAATAAAGTAATTATTTAAATTAACAAAAGGCAAGTGAACATTATGCACTTGCAAATTCTCTATATAATCGTGGTCAAAGAAATCGGTTGAAAATACTTTGGTATTGTATTGTAAATAAGCACTTAGGTTATTTGGGTCAAAAAGCTCCTTAGGTATAAAAGTGTTTAATGTGTTATCATGATAGATAACAATGTGATTAAATTCTTGACTTAATTGCGGGTATTTTTCAAAAATACTGTCAAGTTGTTGCTCGATAGTTCGTTGATTGGTAATTGCCTCAGAACCAAAAAAGGTAACCTCTTGGGTGTGTAAATTCTTTGTAACAAAAGAAAATTTACTCGAGGAAACCTGAACCAGGAGTCTATAGTTACTATTAGTCATTTTAAATTTTAAGGGTTTTCTAAACTTTGGGTGTGCCTGCAAATTTACACATTTTAAGTTACAATGTTAGTTTACCCTTTAAAAGCTTGGTATCTTTGTATGTATTACAGAAAGAAAAAACATTGATATGATAAACCAAATAGATTTTTACAAAGGGCTAAAGGCAAGTTTTCCTTTTGAATTAACCTTTAAACAAGATGTTTTTTTACAAAATATAGCCGACTTTGCAACCAATGATGTGCAGGATCAAATCTATGTGCTGAAAGGGTATGCAGGTACGGGAAAAACTACTCTTATTTCCAGTGTAGTTAATCATTTAAGATACGTAAATCGCTCGTCTGTATTATTGGCCCCTACAGGTAGGGCTGCCAAGGTGATGAGTAATTACTCTCAAAGACAAGCCTTTACTATTCATAAGCACATCTACTATCCAAAACCTAGTTCACAAGGTGGGTCCATGCAATTTTCCATGAAAGTTAACCGCTTTAGAAATACCATTTTTATTGTGGATGAGGCCTCGATGATATCTGATAGTAGCGCCTCTGATAGCAGTATGTACCCGCATGGATCCCTATTAGATGATTTAATTTATTATGTGTATTCTGGGCAAAATTGCAAGTTGATTCTCATTGGAGATTCCGCTCAGCTTCCTCCTGTAAATATGGTTAATAGTCCTGCTTTAGATACCCAAATGCTGTCTTTGGCTTTTCAAATGCCTGTAGAGAGTATTGAGCTTGATCAGGTGATGCGTCAAGAACAAGACTCTGGGATCTTGTTTAACGCCACAGAGCTTAGAACACTATTGGATTCCTATTTCTTTGATACTTTTACCTTTTCCACCAAAGGCTTTAAAGATATTGTAGCCCTATTTGATGGTTACGATATCCAGGATGCCATTTTTGATTCTTATTCCAATTATGGTCCAGAGGAAACTGCCTTTATAGTGCGTTCTAACAAGAGAGCAAACGCCTATAATATGCAGATTCGAATGCGAATTTTAGATAAAGAAAGTGAAGTATCTGCCGGGGATTTATTAATGGTAGTACGCAATAATTACTTTTGGTTAAAAGATTCTAGTGTGACTGACTTTATTGCCAATGGGGATATTATTGAGGTATTACAGATTTATAACACTAAAGAGTTATATGGGCTTCGTTTTGCAGAGGTAAAGGTGCGTATGATAGATTATCCTACAATGGCAAGTTTTGATACCATTATTTGCTTGGATACTTTAACTAGCGAGAGCCCTGCATTAACCTATGCCCAAAATAATGCCCTATATCAGGAAGTGCTCTTGGATTACCCAGAGTGCACCTCGAGGTACCAACAAATGAAAAAAGTAAAAGAAAACCCTTATTTTAATGCCCTTCAGGTTAAATTCTCCTACGCTATTACCTGTCATAAAAGCCAAGGTGGTCAGTGGGATGTTGTCTTTATAGAACAGCCTTATTTACCCGATGGTATTGATGTGGAATATATTCGCTGGCTTTATACTGCTATGACAAGAGCAAAGAGTAAGCTTTATCTAATAGGCTTCAAAGAAGAGTTTTTCAGTGACTAAATTTTCCCAGTAAAATAGTCTCAAGTTTTAAAGGGGTTTATTACCTTTGAGAATCAAAAAATATCAAGTATGAAAATTATTGCAGTTATACCGGCACGCTATGCCTCTGTTCGTTTTCCAGCTAAATTAATGCAGGATTTAGGGGGTAAAACCGTAATTAGAAGAACCTATGAAGCTACAGTGAAAACCAATTTATTTGATGAGGTTTTTGTGGCTACAGATTCCCAAGCGATTTACAATGAAATTACCTCCCATGGTGGTAAAGCAGTAATGACTCAGGCAGATCACCAAAGTGGAAGTGATCGTATTGCCGAAGCAGTAAAGGATATTTCTGCTGATGTGGTAATCAATGTGCAAGGAGATGAACCTTTTATCAATAAGGAGAATCTAGAGAAGCTTATACAGATATTTACCAATGACTCTAAAAAAGAAGTAGATCTAGCTTCTTTAATGACTCCAATGCAGGATTGGAAAGATGTGGAAAATCCAAATAATGTAAAAGTGGTAGTGGATAGAAGCAATACTGCTCTTTATTTCTCTCGCTCGGTTATTCCTTATCCAAGAGAAAAAGAAGCAGGGGCAATTTATTACCAACATATTGGTATTTATGCCTTTAGAAAAGAAGCTTTATTGGACTTCACTACTTTACCTGTTGGGTTTTTAGAGGAAAGCGAAAAATTAGAACAACTTCGCTACTTAGAAAATGGAAAAAGAATTAAAATGGCCATTACTAATCATGTAGGTATTGGAATTGATACCTATGAGGACTTGCAGCGTGCTAGACAAATGATTCTAGACAACCCAAGTTTGGCACTTTAAAGTACTTCTATAAGTTGAGTTTCCATTAAAGGGATTTCTTTTAGTGGAATCTCAATTTTAGTTTGCCATTCACTAGGGAGATTTGAGGAGATATTTTCCCCTTGAAGCTCTAGTAAAATAGGCGTACTTGTATCTTGGGTATAACCAGCTTGTTGCAATAAGTTCTGGCTTTTTTGTACACTAGGAGCTATATGACTATAATATCCTTTTAACAGGGTTTCAAAGTAGGAGCTCTTTGGTAAACAAAGTACTTGAAAGGCGTCATCAGGATGAAGGAAAATTTGCTCTTCTATTGCTATGGCTCCTTGATAGGTAAGGGTAGAGGAATTAGCAGATGGGTAAAACACTAGGGTAAGCTTATTGGTGTTTTCAATGGCATTTACCGTGCAAAACTCCATTAGTTTAGCATAGTCTTCCACAATGTTATCTTTTAATTGATCGATACGCACTGTTTTTTTCTCTAGCGTTAAATAACAGTTTTCCTGATAAGCCTTAACTCCAAGGGAGTCTAATTTAAACTCCTTGTATTGTTTTATAAAATGCACTTCAAAGGCATTGGTGTTTTTCTCTATTTCCTTTCTAGCAATCTCATTTGGAGATCCTTTGAAAAAGGTTAGAATTTTCGTTTTTAAATCTAAGGCGCTCTCTAGTTTAAAATCCACTATAGTACTAGTGGAGTCAATACTTTGGGCGAATTTCCAAGAAATGTTAGAAATTCCCTTATCATTTAAAATGTCTTGGGTAATACTATCAAAAGGGTAGTTGTATTCGGATTGTATATTATACACTCCTAATTTGTCGATAGCGATTTCGTAGGTTCCATTTTCCAACTTTTTGGAATCAATCCAATTGGACCAATTATTTAAATCCTTTACATATTTATATACAATGTTCTTAGGAACATCTACTTTGAATTGTCTCTCTACCTTAAAACTTGGGTTTTGCGTAAGTATAAAGACAATTAAAGCTACGGCGCTTAGTGCAAGCAACAGTAAAAAATATTGAAGGATTTTCATAAGAACTACATAAATTAAAAAGTTATTTCAAAAGGTTTTTTAAAATAAATAAGCTCCCTATAAAAGCTAGGAAAGCAAGTAAAACCCATAACCTGTTTTTATAGTAAACACGGTGTAGTTTGAGGTCTTTTCTATATACTATAATAAGTACGATAACAAAAACAACAATAAAAAAGATAGAGAACTTAATTTGTCCAGGTGTAAACATGTTTTTTTAATTTTAGCAAAAGTAAGTAAAACCTTTAAGATTAAGATACAAAAAACGGCAGAAAAGTTCTGCCGTTTGTTTTTTCTACTGTTTTTAAAGCAATTTTAGATAGTTTGAGTCCATCCAAAAGTATCTTCAATATGTTTTTGTTGAATACCTTGAAGTATAGATTTTAATTTTAATGCATAAGAATCTTCATCTTTCATCTCTGGTAAAGCATAGTAGTTATCTTTATAAGCAAATCCTTCGATTTGTCCTACAGTCACAGCTGTTCCTGAACCAAAAATTTCTTTTAATTCTCCTTTAGCATGAGCATCTAATAAATCTTGTACCACAATAGATTTAACCTCTACTTTAATTCCTTGAGAATTAGCAATGTCAATTAAACTCTTTCTTGTAACACCATCTAAGATTCTTTCGCTAGTAGGAGCAGTGTAGATAGTATCAGCAATACGGAAGAAAAGGTTCATTGTACCTGCTTCTTCTAATTTAGTATGCGTAGCATCATCTGTCCAAATAACTTGTTGGTATCCTGCTTCTTGAGCAAGTTTTGTTGGGTAGAATTGTCCAGCGTAGTTTCCTGAACATTTAGTTGATCCAACACCACCATTTGCAGCGCGGCTATAGTATTCAGCAATTTGTACTTTTACTTTTCCTGAGTAGTAAGTGCGCACTGGAGATAAGATGATACAGAACATGAATTCAGAAGAAGGTCCTGCAACAACTCCTGCGTGAGTACCTACCATGAAAGGACGGATATATAAAGCATTTCCATCTCCTTTTTGTACCCAAGCTTGGTCTAATTGTAATAATGATTTTAAACCATCTACGAAACGTGTTTGGTCAATATGAGGCATAGCTAAACGCTCAGCAGATTTATTGAAACGTTTCCAGTTTTCTTCTGGACGGAATAACCATACTTTATCTTGGTCATCTTTATATGCTTTCATTCCTTCAAAAATAGCTTGTCCATAGTGGAAAACATTGATAGAAGGTTCAAAAGACATTGGTCCGTAAGGTTTGATTTCTACTTGTCCCCATTTTCCATCTTTATAGTGACAAACTAACATATGGTCAGTGAATTGTGTTCCAAAAGAAACATTGGCAAAGTCAACGTTTCCAATTTTAGATGACTCCGCTTTTTGAATAGAGAAATCTTTAGCAGTTATTGTACTCATTATTTATAGTATTTTTTAATTTTCGTATGTCTTATTAGCTTGCAATGTATCAAATAAATAGAGATATTACAAATTTATCAAAAAAAACACCTGTTCTGTGTGGCTAATTATTGAATCTCTAATAAGTATATGTTTTTATAGCTAATTTCAAATCTTAACAAGCTTTATTGCTATTATTCTTTAGTAGTGTGCTTTACTAAAGAAAAACGTCAATTAATAGGTTCTTTTCAAGGTGGTGAATCTCGGTTAAAATTAACGAATTTTTAAATAATAAAAAACCTATTAAAGTAATTTTATACCCTGATAGTTGCCGTTTTTTTTCAAATTCGAGGCCTTAAAAGGAGCCTTTTCTGCTAATCCATGCACAGAATGATTATAAAGGTAGAATAAAATAGCCTTTCGCTATAGAAAAATTTAGCAGATTTATTAAAAGGGATAGCCTTAGGTTTTACTTACAAAGGCAGAATGGAGTTGTTTTGATGGATTATTAGTATTTTTGAGCTTTAAACTCTAGCCTTATTTTAAAGGGGGCATACCTTTAATTATATACTAAGGCTACATTGTGAATCTACAAAGGCAAGCTTAAGGAAGAGTAGCTGTCTTTTTTTTTAAAATAGAAAATACCATGAAGCGCACAGTAATCATTACCGAAGATGGTTCTAGTAGTATATCCCTTAACGACTGGGGAGAATCTTATCACTCTGTACATGGAGCAGTCCAAGAGGCTAAACATGTTTATCTAGATAATGGCTTACACCATTTTAAAGACCAAAAAGATATAGCTATCTTAGAAATGGGATTTGGTACTGGCTTAAATACGTTTTTAACTTATTTACAGGCCAAAGAATGGGGTAGTACTATAGAGTATAGCTCCATAGAAGGATTTCCAATATCTACAGAAGAATTAAGAGCATTAAATTATAGGGAGATTCCTTCTATAGAAGAGGATCAAAAAATCTTTGATCTGTTGCACCAAAGTAAATGGGGCACTAAAGAGCAGATTAGTTCTTTTTTCTCTTTACTTAAAATGCACAATACCTTTGAAGAGCAAATCCTAGAGCCAAACACCTTTGATTTGATTTACTTTGATGTTTTTGGATACCCTTATCAACCCGAGTTATGGAGTCAGGTTATTTTTGAAAAAATGTTCCAATCTTTAAAACCAGGAGGTATATTAACTACTTATGCCTGTAGAGGAGTTATTAAAAGAAATATGCAAAGTGCTGGCTTTAGAGTAGAAAAAGTGGCTGGCCCTCCAGGTAAAAGAGAGATGATAGTTGCTTATAAGTAATTTTTCTTAGGGTATATGATATTACTGGTTCTAATATCGTTATATTTTTATTCATTATTTTGATTTTAACAAAAAAAATAATGAATTGTGTTTTTTTGTTAAAAATGATTATATTTGATACACTATAAAAAAATATAGCCTATTATGAAAAGTTCCGAGATGTTTTGTTTGACTAAAGTGGTTTTACAAAGAGTTAGTTTTGATCCACATTTGTTTCATAAAGAATTAAGCAAAGCAACCCATTATTTATTACCCCATGAATTGGAAAACTTATACAGTTGGGTAGTACAGTTTGTAGAAGGTAAACCCGAATTACAACGATCCCTTGTACTTTTAGCTAATTAATACAATCATTAATTGCTTTATTTTTTAAAAAAAGTAATGTTTTTTATGTAGTATTTAAACATATAAGTTGTTTAAAGTATTAGCAAAGTAGGTCGTTTTGCTGTTTATTGGTAAAGATACTTCTAAAGTGGTGAGTGATTTTTATTTGCACAGGTGTGCTAATTCAAAAATATGCACGATATTTGATTATTCAATCCTTAGGATTTAACGCCTTTAGAGAGAATAATAGATTATTAAACACCCTTAATAATAATATATATGTTGAGAAAATTTGGAGTTATTGCATTTATGAGTATTGGTATTTTTTTATTTGCCAGTTGTAAATCGGATAAAAGTAAAGAAAATCACAGTATACAAACTACTGCAGAAGAACAGTATAATGCAGCTTTAGAGAATCTTCCTCAAGAAGAATTACAAGATTTATTTACTTTGTTTGTAGCTAGTGAATTAGCCGACTGTGTTGGAGTAGCTCCACAAAAATGTATGCAAGTAAAACAAAGTGAAGATGCTCCTTGGGAAATGATGTATTCTTCTATTGAAGGTTTTACTTATGAACCAGGATATGAGTATAAATTAGAGGTTCGTTCAGAGCAAGTTGAAAATGCTCCAATGGATGCTTCTAGTTTACGTATTATTTTGGTAAATCAGATATCAAAGGAAAAGAAATAATATTTCCAAAATCGTTTATATTCCATAAAGCTCATTATCTATAGGATATTTTCTAATTTCCTCTGGGTAATGAGTTTTGTTTTTTATGACTTTTTGTACTTTAGCTTTACCTAATTTTTGCTATACTGCCAAGATAAGCTAGCTTGTGATAGTGCAAAAAGAATTAACACCTTATAAGGAATGAATAAAAAATATATAATTATTGCTATTGGTTGTTGCGTGCTTTTCTCAGCGGCTATTACTTTATTTGACTATAGAACTAACCAAAGTGAGCTGACTCAAAAATTAAGTACTTACAGTCAGGCAAATGCTGTAGTTGAAAAAGTTTACCCCCCTCGAATTACAAAATATGGCAGTAAGCAAAGTAGTTATGATTTACTAGTCTCTTTGCCTGATGGAACGACACTTACAATGTATAGAAAGCAAATAAGTGCCTCTTTAGAAGTAGGGGAGCAAATAGTTATACTATATAATCCCAAGGCTCCTCAAGAGGATGTTTACCTAAAATAAAAACCTTGCTAGCTCCACTTTTTTAATAAGAATATAAAGGCGGCCTTATAATGAGTACTGTACTTAAATTTTGCATTAGAATGAAACTATTTAAAAATAAAGAGTTATTGTTTATTGGTAAAGATTCTTCCTTATCGGAACCTGATATTTTAGATGTGCTAAAGGGCTGCTCTGCTACAGGTGTAGATAGTTTTATGGATGTATATCGAATCTATGATGGGATTCAATTTCCAAGAGGCGCAATGATCTTTAGGAGTGAATTTTACCCTATTGAAAAAGGTAGTTGGGATAAAATTGAAGTGGAGTTCTTTCTTACTTTAGCCAATATAATTGATTTGCAGAGTATTAAGGAAGGTGAAAATCCAGAGATCTTTGCCTTAAGTCAAACGCATATTCCATTTGCAGATGATGGTTGTGGAAATACCATTTGGATGGATCTTAAAACGGGTGTTGTAAAGGTATTTTATCATGAATATGATTTAATGGAAGGATTACTACCTGTAGCCCCTAGCTTTGAAGATTTTTGTAGTTATCTACAGAACTGGGAGCTTGGATTGTAAACAGTAGTTTTAGATGTTTGATTAAGTGTCAAAGAAGAAGAATATTCGTGTAATTTGGAAAGACTAGCCATGATGGATAGAGAGATAATTAGGAGCTTTGAAGCTCTTTTAGACCAGAAAAAGTTTAGCGAGATTGAGAAGTTGTTGCAAGAGAATCCTTCTTTTTTTGAAGAGTATGTTTCTGTTTATGATTCTGCTTTAGAATACGCAGTTGTGTATGGTGATTTAGAAACACTAGTTTTCATTAGTGAGGTATCTAAGATTCCTTTAGATCAATCCTTAACTAAATATAAAACAGTCTTGGGGTATGCTGGGCAAGAAAATAAAATGGACTGCGTTTTGTGGTTACTCGAAAATGGGGCAAAAGTAGATGGTAACACTACGGATTTGATTTCTCCCTTAATGAGTACAGTGATGTCAGGGAATTATGAGATAGCAAAAACCTTAATCGACCATGGAGCAGATGTAAATAGAATGCACTTAAGAACGGGGTACTTACCTTTAGATGAAGCAAAAGGTAGAGGTAAAAAAGATATTGAAGAGCTTTTAATTAAAGCTGGAGCTAAGAGTCACTTTACCCTGCCAGATTGGATAGAGGATAAAGCTAGTGGAATCTTAGAGCATTTATCTTTAAAGTTTGATCGTATTTTACCATTTAATATTCCTACGCCCCTTGCAATAGGCAAGGTACAGTTAAAATTAGTGCCTGTAAATAATAGAAATAATAGAATGTTATTTACGTATGGGCTATATGATGTATGTATTCCAAGGATAGAGTTATTTATCGTATTGCCTCAATATTGGAACTTTTACGATCAAGATGCTGCTAATCAATTTCCAATATTGTTTATCAGTAGGGTCATAGAACTAATTCAAAATGGATTAGTTGTAAAGGAAGGGGATTATTTATTAAAGACAAATCCTAGCTTTAGTGATCTGCAGTGGGAAGATATAATTGCAGGATTTTTTATTATTGATGTTTCCTGGAAGAGTAAAAAGAGTGTTGATATGCCGCAGAGTATAGGAGATAATACGCAGGATACTGTGAAATTATTGACATTAATTCCTGTAAAATCTACCAAATCTGGGTATAGTAAATTATCTGTAGAAGCTTCTAGAAATAGTGGTTGGCAAAAACTTACTCTGCCTATTAATGGTAAGAAATAATAGCAGTTATTTTATTGATAGGGGGTAATAGTTGTAGATTGGCCGCTATTTCCGATTTAAAAAAAGGCTAATAGTAGTATATAATAATGATTTTAATATATAAAAGCCCTTTACTTAAAAAGTAAAGGGCTTTTATATTTATTAAGGTATCTTATTTTAAAACGGGCTAGAGCTTTGGGTTACCTGGTCTACAAGATAAAAGACTGATTTGAAATTTTCCTGTGTATGGTTAGATAGTCCAATTTCACAAGATCTACTTGTTGTAAAGCACCCTTGGGTGTTTTGGGTAATTTGCTCTTTAAGGTCTTTGGTTCCAAATTGGTTAAGTTCTGGGAAAAAGAACCCTTTGTCTCCAGCAAATCCACAACAATTACTCTCTAGTACATTTACATTGGTGCTGCATAAATTAGCAAGTTCTATCAGTTTGCCTTCTAAATTATCCTTTTTAACCGAGCAAACTGCGAATATGTCAATTTGTTCCAAGGATTTAGTAATAGGTAAAACCGGCATTACCTTTTCTAGCATAAAGGTGATGGGGTCATAAATCTGTAAATTATGATCAAATTCTTGTTGGGTAAAATGATGGAAGCAAGGACTCATATCAAATAAGATAGGAATCTCTCCATAGTGAGAAACAATATTTAAAGCATCCTCTAAGGCCTCGGTGAATTGCGCTCCTTTTTGTGCATATCCTTTGCTAGCAAAAGGCATTCCGCAGCATAGATAGTTAATATCAGCAGGTAGGATAACATCATATCCGGCTCTCTCTAATATATTTAAAGTAGTTTGTACAAGGTCTTTGTCTTCACTTGGATAATCCTTGGATTTCCCCATAGTTCGGTTAATACATGAGGCAAAATAGACTACTTGCTTTTTTGTAGTGGCATGTGGTTCTATTTTTTTAAGTTTTGTTTTACAAGCACCTGGCATTGCTGGGTTCCATTGTGGCAAGGTGTTATTAGATAATCTTCTAAAACGAGTAGAGAGATTAAGCATGTTTTTATTGCCTATTATAGTTTGAATCATGCTTAAAGCCTTTAATCCAATTCTAGCTCGAGCTGTTAAGGCAGCTAGATTAATAGGAGTAAAGGTAACGTCTAGTTTTTCCTTGGAAGGAATCTTTTTCTCACGGAAGCTCTTTACGTATTCACCTGTATCAATGGAAACAGGGCATGCAAGAGAACATAGTCCATCTATAGCACAAGTTTGGTCTACATAGTATTCTCTGTATTTCTTTAAGTTGTCTAATTCTTTAGAATCTACTTTTCTGTTTTTTAAGCGTTGAATTTCTCTAGCCACTACAATCCTTTGTCTAGGGGATAGAGTTAAATTATGAGAAACGCAGTTGGGTTCGCAAAATCCACATTCTATACAACTATCGATAATTGGGCTTGTTGCCTCACATGGTTTTAAATCTTGTAAGTGAACTTTGGGATTATTATTAATAATCACCCCTGGGTTAAGTAAATTAACCGGGTCGAATATCGCCTTGATTTCTTTGATAATACTATAGGCCTTTTCTCCCCATTCCATTTCTACAAAAGGGGCCATATTTCTACCAGTTCCATGTTCTGCTTTTAATGATCCACCAAATTGGTTGACTACGATATCACTTAAGCCTTGCATTAGCATGCCATATCTTCTTACTTGAAGTTCATTGGAGAAATCTTGAGAGAATACAAGGTGTAAATTTCCCTGTAAGGCATGTCCAAATAAAACTGCATCGTAATAGTGTAAGTCTTTAAATAATTCTTGAAGAGCTATAGCTCCTTTGGCTAAATCCTCTACTTTAAAGGCTACATCTTCTATAATGCAAGTTGTTCCAGCTTCTCTTAGGGCTCCTACACTTGGCAAAAGACCTTTTCTTGCTTTCCAATAAAAAGCATATAAAACAGGATCACTTGTAAAGCTAAAAGGCGCTAGAGTAGTTACCCTTTCAAGGGCTTTTGTGATTAAAAGTTGATTTTGAATTAATTGCTCTTCACTATGGGCCTGAGTTTCTATTAAAAGAACACAAGTTTGCTCAGGTAAGTCTTTAAAAAATGAAGGCGCTAATGGGTCATCTTCAATAGTAGTGATACTATTTCTGTCCATTAACTCCACGGCCATTACCGGAGTTTGCTTTAAGATAGGTACAGCTAAAGCGGCTTGTTCTATGTCAGAAAAAACCACTAGGCTACAGGATTTAAATTCGTAATTCTCCACTGTATTGTAGGTGATATTACTGATAAAACCCAAAGTACCTTCCGAGCCAATCATCAGATGTTTGATAATTTCAATAGGATCGTGATAGTCAATAAAAGCATTAATACTGTATCCTATAGTATTTTTTATCTTGAATTTATTTTCAATGGTTTGCTTTAGTAATGGATCTGCATGTATACTTTGGTGTAGGGTCTTGATCTTCTCTACCAAAGTAGATTTGGATTTTAAAAAATCCTCTACGCTTTGGTTATCGCTAGTATCAAGCACAGTCCCATCTTGTAATACTATACGGATATCTTTAATAGTATTATAGGAGTTTTGTGAAATACCACAGCACATACCACTTGCATTATTGGCAGCAATTCCACCAATCATTGCTGTGTTTAAAGAAGCTGGATCTGGTCCAATCTTTCTGCCGTATTGTTTTAAAAGCTGGTTTGCTTTTATACCTCTAATTCCGGGTTGAAGTTTAATTTGTAATCCTTCATTTAAAACCTCGTATTCTTGCCAATGGCTAGTTGCTACTATTAAGATAGAGTCCGTTATACCTTGTCCCGATAGGCTAGTTCCTGCTGCGCGAAAGCAAACAGCTAATTTTAATTTATTAGCTAGCAGTAAACATTCCCTTACTTGGGCCTCGTTTTTAACGAAAACAACCACCTTAGGAGTAAGGCGATAAAAGCTCGCATCACTACCGTAAGCTAGTAGTTGTAAGGGGTTTGTGATAATTTGGGATTTAGTTATTTTAAGGGATAATTTTTGGACAAACTCTCTATAAGCGTATTTTGTCATAGCTATTGATTTAAAGATGCAATTTACTAAAGAAAATTGTGAAAGCCCAATGTTTTTGGGTGTTTTTATTGTAAGAAAATGTTTTTTATCTGCTATTTGTATTTTTATTCTGATAATTGTCTAAGCCTTAGTGTAATTTGCTAAAACCTAAATATCCCCTTTTAAAACTAAGGCTAAAAGTATTACCTTTGCAACCAAATTAACACGCAACAAATTAGATACAGAATGTATAAAAGCTTAATTAGACCGATACTTTTTAAATTTGATCCAGAGAAAGTACACCATTTTACCTTTAATAGTTTAAAAATATTAAATAAAATACCAGGTGTATCTGCATTGATTAGAGCAAATTGTCAAATTAATGATCCAAGACTAGAAACAGAGGTTTTCGGATTGAAATTTAAAAATCCTGTTGGACTTGCAGCAGGTTTGGATAAAGATGCAAAATTATACAGTGAATTGGAGAATTTCGGTTTTGGATTTATAGAAATCGGAACTTTAACTCCAAAGGGACAGCCAGGAAATGAACTACCTAGACTTTTTCGTTTAAGAGAGGACCAAGGTTTAATTAACCGTATGGGGTTCAATAACGGTGGAGTAGAACAGGCTGTTGAGAGACTTAGAAAAAATAAAGGTACTTTAATTGGTGGTAATATTGGTAAGAATAAGAATACTCCTAATGAGGATGCTATTTTAGATTACAATTACTGTTTTGATGCTTTATTTGATTATGTAGATTATTTTGTGGTAAATGTAAGTTCTCCAAATACTCCTAATTTAAGAGCTTTACAAGATAAAGAGCCGTTAATGGCTTTATTAAATGCACTTCAAGTTAAAAATAACGCTAAAAGCAACCCTAAGCCAATCTTACTTAAAATAGCTCCGGATTTAACTAATGAGCAATTAATGGATATTATTGAGATTGTAACACAGACAAAAATTGCAGGTGTAATTGCTACTAATACTACTATTTCAAGAGATAATTTAATGTCTTCTAATAAGGAGCAAATGGGAGGATTAAGTGGAAGACCTTTAACGCAGAGAAGTACCGAGGTAATTCGCTTTTTATCTGAGAAAAGTAATAAAGCTTTCCCTATTATTGGGGTAGGAGGTATTCACAGTGCTCAAGATGCTATAGACAAGTTAGAAGCAGGCGCTAGTTTAATCCAGCTTTATAGTGGATTTATCTATGAAGGACCAGCTTTAATTAAACAAATCAACCAACGAATCTTAGCTTCTAAGAAATAGTAATGCCAGATCATATCCTCTATGGTTTTCTAATAACAAGTGTGTTATTGGCCATTAGTCCAGGACCGGATGTTTTATTTGTTATTTCTCAAACCGTTACCCATGGGCGTAAATCAGGTTATGCCATCGTTGCAGGGCTTTTATGTGGGCTAGTAGTGCATCTAAGTTTATTCGCCTTTGGTATTTCAAGCTTGATTGTTTCCTCTACTTTGGCTTTCAGTATTGTAAAGTTCTTAGGTGGAGCTTATTTATTGTGGCTCTGTGTAGCTATTTTTAGAGATAAGAGTAGTATTACCATTGAGAGTAGTTCTACCCAGAAAGTGGGCTTTTTCGGATTTGTACAAAAGGGATTTTGGATGAATGTCCTAAATCCTAAAGTAATGATGTTCTTTCTTGGTCTTTTTCCTGGGTTTTTGGTCACCGATAGCATTTACAGTATAAAGGAGCAAGTTTTTATTTTAGGACTTATCTTTATTGGACAAGCACTTGTGGTCTTCGGGTTAATCTGTACTATTGCAGGGTATTTTGCAACCTTTATTACTACTAGTAAACTTTTTACTACTATCATAAAATGGGTGCAAATTTTACTATTTGGTTTTTTAGGAATATATCTTTGGTTTAGTTTATTATAGAAGGATACTAATACAATATTTTAAAACAGGTTTTTTTAAGGAAGTAATTCTTTGAGAAACCTGTTTTTTTATGGGACAATACACTTAAAAAAAGTAGGAGAAAATTATTTTTTTTACGTTTGGTAAATTCCCTATAATTCCTTTATATTTGGGAGTATGCAAGCAAAAGTTAAAATTATAGAATGCCCTCGCGATGCTATGCAAGGCATTAAAATGTTTATTCCAACTTCTTTGAAGATTCAATATATTCAATCCTTACTTAGGGTAGGGTATGATAGTATTGATTTTGGTAGTTTTGTTTCGCCAAAAGCTATTCCTCAAATGCAAGATACTCAAGAAGTTTTACAAGGATTGGATCTAAGTAGAACCCAAAGTAAACTCCTAGCTATTATTGCTAACACTAGAGGGGCTGAAATGGCAGCTATGCATAAAGAGATAGAATATTTGGGTTTCCCATTTTCTATTTCGGAGAACTTTCAAATGAGAAACACCCATAAAACTATTGCAGATTCTTTAATAAGTCTACAGGAAATATTGAATATTGCCGCTAAGAACAATAAAAAAGTAGTGGCTTACTTATCTATGGGATTCGGAAATCCTTATGGAGACCCATGGAATGTAGATATTGTTGGTATGTGGACAGAGCGTTTAGCTCAAATGGGTGTGGAAATTATTTCTTTATCCGATACAATTGGCTCTTCTACCCCTGAGGTAATAGATTATTTATACTCTGCTTTAATTCCAGCTTACCCTACCATAGAGTTTGGAGCGCATTTACATACTGCAAAAGATACTTGGTTTGAGAAAGTAGACGCTGCTTTTAAAGCGGGCTGTATTCGTTTTGACGGTGCTATAAAAGGTTATGGAGGTTGCCCAATGGCTAAAGATGAATTAATAGGAAATATGCCTACAGAAAAGCTTTTGAGTTACTTTACTGCAAATAAGGTAGATACCAATTTAAATGCAATGTCTTTCGAGAGTTCTTACAACGAGGCGTTAAAAATATTTAATTTTTACCACTAGATTTTTTTAATTGATTTAAAAAAGCTAAATTTGCGTGCAATTCAACTACAATTGCACATGAAAGCACACACAGCTAAAATCATCGGTCAAGGACTAACTTACGATGACGTTCTATTAGTTCCTAACTATTCAGAAGTATTACCACGCGAGGTAAGTTTAAAAACTAATTTTTCAAGAAACATAACATTAAACGTTCCTATTGTATCTGCAGCTATGGATACAGTAACGGAAAGCGATATGGCTATTGCTATGGCAAGAGAAGGTGGAATCGGAGTGATCCACAAGAACATGACTACAGAGCAGCAAGCCAAAGAGGTTAGAAAAGTAAAAAGAGCAGAATCAGGTATGATTTTGGATCCTGTTACTCTTCCTCTAACTGCAACTGTTGGTGATGCTAAACAAGCAATGGCTGAGTATAACATTGGAGGTATTCCAATTGTGGATGAAAATGGTGTTTTAAAAGGTATTATTACCAATAGAGATATGCGTTTTGAGAAAGTATTCTCAAGACCTATTACAGAGGTAATGACTAAGGAAAACTTAGTAACTGCAAAACAAGGTACAACTTTACCACAAGCAGAAGAAATCCTTCAACAAAATAAAATCGAAAAACTACCAGTGGTAGATGTAGATTATAAATTAGTAGGATTAATTACTTTCCGCGATATCACAAAACTAACTTTAAAACCTAACGCTAATAAAGATAAATTTGGTCGTTTACGTGTAGCAGCTGCTTTAGGAGTTACTGCAGATGCAGTAGATAGAGCAGAAGCTTTAGTAAAGGCTGGAGTAGATGCTTTAATTATCGATACAGCTCACGGACATACTCAAGGAGTTGTTGGTGTTTTAAAACAAGTAAAAGCTGCTTTCCCTGAAATCGACGTAGTGGTTGGAAACATCGCTACTCCAGAGGCTGCTTTATTCTTAGTTGAAAACGGTGCAGATGCTGTAAAAGTTGGAATTGGACCAGGTTCTATCTGTACAACAAGAGTTGTTGCAGGAGTAGGATTCCCTCAATTCTCTGCTATTATGGAAGTTGCTGCTGCTTTAAAAGGAACAGGTGTTCCTGTTATTGGTGATGGTGGTCTTCGTTACACAGGAGATATCCCTAAGGCTATTGGAGCTGGTGCGGACTGTGTAATGCTTGGTTCTATGTTAGCTGGTACAAAAGAATCTCCAGGAGAAACAATTATCTTTGAAGGAAGAAAATTCAAAGCTTACCGTGGAATGGGGTCTGTTGCAGCAATGAAGCAAGGTTCTAAAGATCGTTACTTCCAAGATGTGGAAGATGATGTGAAGAAATTAGTTCCAGAAGGTATCGAAGGAAGAGTAGCTTACAAAGGTGAATTAAACGAGAGTATGTTACAATTCATCGGTGGTTTAAGAGCAGGTATGGGATACTGTGGAGCTAAAGATATTCCAACACTACAAGAAGTTGCACGTTTTGTACAATTAACAGCTTCAGGTATTGGAGAGAGTCACCCTCATAACATTACTATTACTAAATCAGCGCCAAATTACTCTAGATAATAATTGGAAGCTCTTTACAAGCAATTCAAAATGCTAAGTAAAAAAGCTATAGTATAGAAAACGCCCTTATATAAATGATATATAAGGGCGTTTTATTTGGTGTTTACTTTATATATGGAATCAAAAGTAAAACTATTCAGCCTAAGGAGGAGTGTAAGGAAAATACATTTATTTGTACAAAAAATATAAAACAACTAAATGCTCTTATTACCTTTTTTTGTTGAAGTAAGTATAACAGCTACCTTTAAGCAAGAACGATGTTTAAGTACTTCAATGCTTTGTAATAGGTAGGTAGCTATCTTGTATAAAATATAAACGGGGCTATTTCATTTGAAATAGCCCCATTTTTATTAATGTTTATTTTACTAAGAAAGTTGTTGTTCTTTATTTGGAGTAAAAATACGTCTGATCTTAATGGAGAAAGCCACAAATAATAAGGTCATAATTGGGCTAATTAAATTAAAGAAAGCATAAGGTAAATAAGCAAGAGTTTCCACTCCTAGTACACCTGCGTGATAAGCTCCACAAGTAGTCCATGGAATAAGTACAGAGGTTACTGTTCCTCCATCTTCTAGTGTTCTACTTAAATTCTCCGGCGCAAGACCTCTTTTTTGGTATTCTTTGGCAAACATTTTACCTGGAATAACGATAGATAAGTACTGCTCAGAGGCTGTAATGTTTACTGCTATACAACTTGTTACTGTACTGGCAAAAAGTCCAAAAGTGCTCTTTGCAAATATTAGTAAAGATTTAGTTACTTTCTTTAAAGCTCCAATAGATTCCATAATACCACCAAAGAACATAGCACATAAAATAAGCCAAACTGTGTTTAGCATACTTTTCATACCACCTGCTTTGAATAAGCTATTTAGACTCTCCATTGGAGAAATAATTTCTATATCTGTGGTAATGGCATTCATAAGGCCTTTATATCCTGTAATGATATCTAAATCACCTACTCCTTGAGCTCCACCAACTAAACCAACTAACTCTGGTTGGAAGATTAAAGCGAAAATAGCTCCTAAGATTGTACCAATAAGTAAAGCCATAATTGGTTTTACCTTAAATAAAATACAGCAAATTACCATCACTGGTACTAAAAACAGCCAAGGAGAGATATTAAATGTTTGTTCAATAGCTCCTAAGGTTTCGCTAATATCAATGCTAGTGGAAGCCTCTATGTTAAAACTAATAATTACAAAGGCTATAAGAGTTACTACATAAGTAGGGACGGTAGTATACATCATATAGCGAATATGTGTGAAAAGATCTGTTCCAGCTAATGCAGCAGCTAAATTGGTTGTATCAGATAAAGGGGATAGCTTATCTCCAAAGTAAGCTCCTGAGATAATAGCACCTGCACTAATAGCTGGGTTAATACCCATAGTATTTCCAATTCCAATTAGTGCAATTCCCACTGTTGCTGAGGTAGTCCATGAACTTCCTGTAGAAACCGAGATGATTGAACAAATTATTACACAACATGGCAAAAATACATGAGGGTTTAAAACCTGTAATCCATAATAGATCATCGTTGGAATTACTCCAGATAAAAGCCATGTTCCAGACAAACTTCCTACTAAAAGTAGAATAAAGATCGCCATAGTAGTGTCTTTAACGTTTTTACTTACTTTATTAAGCATTTTGTCATATGGTACTCTATTGTATAATCCTATAAAGATGGCTAGTAAACCAGCAAGGAGTAATATAAATTGATTGCTACCACGTAATGACTCAGCTTGGTATATAAAAACATTAAAACCTAAAAGGCTAATTAAAAAGACCATGGGAATTAACGCCTGTAAAAGGGTAATTTTCTTTGGTGCGGATGTCTGCATAATAAAAAAGAATTATTCTAATCAAGAAATATACGTTTTTTTATGTAAACTCAATGTTCTTATTTGATAAAAATCGCCTAATTTTTTAAAAGTAGTTTTTTGGGAATAGATGGGCTTTGTGTCTTTTTTATATGTTTTGTTGATGGAATTTGTGAATTTATAATAAAATATATAGTGATGTATTTGCTATTTGTAAAAAAGGGGATAGTACCAGAATTTACTAGGAGTTGTAATAGGCTGCAAGGGATTTTTATATAGGGTGCTTTACTTTTAATTAGAGATTTCAGCATACTAATATTTCTAATTTGTATTGGTAAGTAAAAGCATATGTAGACTTTTAAAAAAGGGGATAGGGGGAAATAAAAAACGCCCCCATATAATATGGAGGCGTTTTGAAACTATATAAATTCTGTAGAACTATAATTTTATATAAGAAACTTCTGCATTTGCAGTTGTTCCAAAAAGAGTGAATTTATATGTAGAATATAAAGTACTTCTGTCTGTAGTAATAAAGGTTCTTACAGAATCTCCAAACTCCACTGTTAAGTGTTCGCTAATTGGAGAAACAATAGGGTCAAGCTTGTCTCCTTTTGCTGTAATTTGAACTAAAGTAGCAATTAATCCATCTGTTTTACTATCTAAAGCAATAGTGATTTGCTCTTCAATAATACGATTTGGATCTGATGCCGGTGGCATGTCTGAAAATGCATGTTCCCCTTTGTGAACATTAGGAATATCATAAGATAGTCTATCTGTTTTCCAAGTACCTATGAAATCTTTCATTTCAGCTTGCTTTAAAGTAGTAACTTGAACTTTAGCTGTTGTTCCCATTAATGTCATCGGGTAAGAAATAACAAATTGAGCTTCATTTGCTTTAGTAATTGTTCTTGTTTCAAATCCTTCAAAAACGATATCTTTCCCTTGTACTTTCCCTGTGTATGACTTAATAAGATCTCCGTCTTCAGTGTACTGAGATAAAGTAATTAGGTCTTGAGAAGTAATTTTATACACTTCTTTATAAGGGTATTCTGCACCAAATTTACCACTTAATTGTACGAATTTAAACGTACCTTGGTGTACTCCTGGTATGTCATAAGTTAACTCATCTGTTTCCCAGCTTCCAGCAAATACTTCAATGTTTTCTTCTGGGCGAATAATAGTGTCATCACTATTAGAGCAACTTGTAACTCCCATAAATAGAGTTAAAATAAGACTGCATGTAAAAAATCTTTTCATGTTTATTTGATAATGATTATTAGTTTTATTTTTTTAGAATCCTATAACGCTTTGATTGTAGATAGCGTCTTTTTGGGAAGGAGTTAGATCTTTTTGATAATTGAATAAAGCAGCTTCCCAATCTCCGTATCCTGAATTTGGAAATACAATGAATTTCTTACCAAATAAGTCTTGGTTAGAAATAACATTTTGCAATCTTTCTTCTTGGCTTTTTTTGTCAAAAGCAGCCGAGAAATCTGAAAGGTTATCTCCTAATAATAATACGATTTCGTGTGTTTTGCTTAAGTTTTCACGACGAGTCTCTTTGCTTGATTCGGCTGTTCTTACAATAACATGCTCGTTATCTGCAAAAGGGAAATTATATTTTTTTAAGTTTTGGATTGTTCCTTCTTTATCTAATTCTCCACGGTTGGTGATATAAAATACCTCTACGTTTTTCGAAGCAGCATAGTTAAAAAAGTCAAGGCTACCTAAAACTGGTTTTGCGTCTGCTTTTACAGCCCAGTTATTCCAAGATTCTTGGCTAAAGGATTTACCTTCTCTTGCCATTTGAACCGCGTAAGGGGAGTTGTCTAAGAAAGTTTCATCTACATCGGTTACAATAGCAATAGGTTTTTGGTGCTCTTGTTGTAGAATATTGTCTAATTGCAATCTAGCAATGTTAAAGGCTTGTAGGCAAAGTGCTTGGTATTCAGCTGCGTTTTGTTGAAAAACTGCTGCGTAAAGCTTTCCTTCTAGTTCTATATTATTTAGTTCTGTAGTAGGTTTTACTTGTTGTCTTTGCTGTGCTGGTGCACAAGAGTACAAAGATACAAAAGCAATACTTGCAATAAGCAATGATCTTTTTAACATGATAGTTTATTAATTTCTAATTTGCACAAAACTACACATTTAATTCTAAAAATTTTGTTAGCGTTTATATAACATTGCCAATTTTAGGGACTTTAATATAAAATAAAGCCCCAATATTTGATTAAATATGGGGCTCTTGTTGTTATATTACTTCATTTCAGCAGATTTCTCGTCAAATAATTCATCTACTGACCAATATCTCTCACCTGTATCATAGTTAAAGGTTAATACGGTAGATCCTTTTGGGATTTGTGGTAATAACTGCTCAATAGCAGCTAGAGAACTTCCAGTGGATACCCCTGCTAGAATACCTTCTTTACTTGCTATTGCATTGGTGTATTGGTAAGCTTTGTCTTTGTCCACTGTTAGAATACCATCAAAAATAGAAGTATTTAGAATTTTAGGAACAAAACCTGCTCCAATACCTTGAAGGGCGTGTGGTCCTGGTTTTCCTCCACTTAATACAGGAGAGTTAGAAGGCTCTACTGCATATACCTTTAAGTTGGGAAATTCCTTTTTTAATACCTCTGCTATACCTGTGATATGGCCTCCTGTTCCTACCCCAGTCACTAGGTAATCAATCCCTTCTGGGAAGTCTCTTAGGATTTCTTGGGCTGTTGTTTGTCTGTGGATTTCTGGATTTGCTGGGTTGTTGAATTGTTGAGGTACCCAAGAATTTGGTGTTTCTAGGGATAATTCATTGGCTTTTGCCACTGATCCAGCAGTTCCTAATTCTTTAGGAGTAAGGATAAACTTAGCACCATAAGCAGCCATTAGTTTTCTTCTTTCAATACTCATAGACTCTGGCATAACTAAGATTAATTTATATCCTAGTACTGCACAAGCCATTGCTAAACCAACTCCTGTGTTTCCAGAGGTTGGTTCAATAATAGTAGTATCTTTATTGATAAGACCTTGTTCTTTTGCTTGCATAAGCATAGCCAAGGCAATACGGTCTTTTAAGCTTCCACCTGGATTTTGTTTTTCTAATTTAATCCAAACATTGATATCGGGATTAAAAAGCTTATTTATTTTTACATGAGGCGTATTTCCAATAGCCTGTAGGATGTTGTCTAATTTCATAATTCTTATTTTTTACTTAAAGGTAGCATTAAATAATAAAGTTAATAGGTTTTGGGGCGGATTCTTGGTCTTTTGTGTACACTTTACTCTTACTGTATATAATCGAATTTGGAGCTACACTCTTGGTTAACCATACGTTACCACCGATAACACTATCATGCCCAATGATAGTATCTCCTCCTAAAATAGTGGCTCCAGAATAGATAATTACATTGTCTTGGATTAAAGGGTGTCTTGTGGTATTGGCTTTATCCTTAGATACGGAAATAGCACCTAAAGTAACTCCTTGATAAATTTTTACATTAGCTCCAATTATACAAGTCTCTCCAATTACAATACCTGTTCCGTGATCTATACAGAAGTATTTTCCAATTTTGGCAGAAGGATGGATGTCGATTCCTGTTTTACTATGGGCATATTCGGTCCAAATTCTAGGTAACAAACTTACTTTTTGCTTTTGTAATTGGTGAGCAAATCTATAAATAGCAATGGCATAAAACCCTGGGTATGCAATATATACTTCTTGTAGGGATGTTGCTGCTGGGTCATTTTTTAATATGGCATCTGCATCGGTTTGTAAAGTGAAATAAATTTGAGGCAAGGCATCAAAGAACTCTTTGGTAATTATGTTGGATTTATCACCATTTTGATTGATATTAAAAACAATAGAAGTTAACTCATTTTTCAAACCTTGTATGCGAATATCTATAGCCTGTTCACATAGGTATTTTTTGTCTTCTAATTGAAATAAAAAATGAAAAAGGCTGTCGGTAAACTTTTCAATACGCTTTTTGTCTAAAAAGGATTGTGAACTTTCGTTCTTATGAAGTAACTCTTTAATAAATTTTGCTTGCATTGTCTATGGTAATGTCCAATAAAATAGTTTTTTTTATATACTATAAAAAGTCCTATTGGTATTTGTAAAATATTTTTGAATAACAGTTTTCGACTGTATAGGTAAATTTAATAATATATCATTGTATACTCATTATTTTAACTAAATATAACAATATATTATTCTTATTGTAGACTGCTTGTGGTGTAATATATTGATTTTAAGTTGTTTGTAATTGCGTTATCTATTTTAGATAACAATTGTTAAAATGAGTAAATAGCACAAAATGTGATGTATAATTATCTTACATTTGTTTAAGAATTACGAAGGCGAAGTGATTCAAAGCAAGCATTTTTAGTCTTGTATACTTGAAAAAAGGAATAGATTTAATTTTGAATTTCTAATGAGTTGGCTACTTATAATGAAATTTGGTTTTGTTGTTTTGTTGTTCTATTCACAGTTTCAAATCTATACAAGTCGGCACGAAATTTTGCAATGAAAAGGTCATCCTCAAAAAGGGTGACCTTTCATTATTTATAGTTGGTAGGTAAGAAAAACTATTTTAAGATTTAAAGAGATATTGTAATGAAAATAATGTCTTTAGGAAAACAGTTATAGAAGAACTTCTATGGATAGCTTAAAGTATTAACCTTACCATAAATGAAGTATAGACTAAAAAAAGAGTTTAGCCTGTATAACTTTGATATTTTCCTTTTGGTGTTTATTACCTGTTTTGCTTTACTTCAATAATCCCCCATTGATTTACCTAGGGCTTCATAGTAGCTTTTTACCTAGAATAGAAATGTTTTTAGAAACTTAGCCAATTAACATAGTCTTTAAGTTTGTTCTATATACATCCATAAGGGTGTTTTTAGATACATAACCCGCGTATATACCTTGGCTTTCTACCAAAATGTGTTGTACATGATGCTGGTCAAAATTGTCAATATAGGTTTTTGCTGAATCGTCTTTTTCCAAAATAATAGCAGGACTGATTAATTGGGCTATATTTAAAGTTTTGTTTTGCAGGGTGTTAATAATAAGAGGTCTTGCGTTATCTAAATAGATAATACCTTGAATTTTATTCTGATCATCAATAACAGGAATAAAGGAGAGTTGAGTACTCCCTAGAGCATCCATTATTTGTTCAGGGGTTGCCTGATTATTAAGCGTTCTAGCATCATTTTTAATATAAGACTCCAAATCGATTGTAGATAGTATATTGGTGTCTTTATCGTTAGTGAAAACCTGGCCAGTTGGTACAAGCTCCTTCACATCCATAGCGTAGGTTTCTAGCTTTTTAGATATAGCATAACATAGTGCCACAACAATTAAAATAGGAGGTAGAAGTACATAGCCATTTGTGACCTCTACAATCAAAAAGATTGCTGTTAAAGGGGAGTGGAATAAACCACAAATAAGTCCAGACATACCCACTACAGCCATATTTTGAACTGGAGCATGACTAAAACCTATCAAAGTTAGTAATTTACCAAATGCAAAGCCTACATAAGAACCCGCAAATAATGCAGGAGCAAAATCCCCTCCATTACCACCACTTCCCAATGTTAGACCTACAGCTATAGTTTTTACAAAACCAGCAGCTAGAACAAAACACAAAAGGAACCATTCACTGGCGCTAAACTTTTCAAAGATAGTATTAGATAAAATACTCTGTGGGTGATCTCCAAGTAGTAAACGTATACTATTATACCCTTCCCCAAATAAGCTAGGGAAAATTAAAATTAAAGCCCCTAAAAGGGCTGCTCCAATTAATGCTTTTTTATAAGGATGGCCCACATAGGAATTTAGTTTCTTTATCGTGTTTCGATATACTCTAGCATGATATACACTGAATAATCCAATAACTACACCTAAAACTAGATAATAAGGAAGATCACTAGGACTAAAGGTAAGTTGGTACTTTAAGGATAAAAGTAAACCCTCTTTTTGGATAAGATTAGCCACTAAGGTTCCCGTTACACTAGCTATCATAATAGGGATAAAGGATGCGGTAGAAACTTCTAGTAAAATAATTTCTACGGCATAAAATATACCTCCAATTGGTGCATTGTACATGGCTCCAATACCAGCGGCTACACCACTTGCTAGAAGAAGTAAACGGTCTTTATAGGAGAGTAGGTAATTTTGGGCATAATTTGAACCCAAAGCCGCACCTGTTATAGCAGTAGGGGATTCCAAACCTAGAGAACCTCCTAAACCTACCGTAAGTGAGCTGGTTATAATTTGGGCATACATTTGCTTTTTGGGTATAATACCTGCTTTTTTAGCAATAGATATCATGATTTCTGTAGTTCCCTTTACTAAGCTTCCTCCTAAGAATTTTCGAACGACAAATACAGTTAACACAATACCAAAAATAGGTAAAATACTAAAAGTATAAGGAATGCTGGAAATACCATCTATACTTGTAGCATATTGAAAAACAGCTCTAGCAAAGGCCTTTAGTATTAAAACAGCCACACCAGCGGTTGCTCCAACTAAGATGCAGGAGATGTATAAAAACTGGCGATCTGTAGTGAAAGATTTTACAAAAAATAAGATGCCTTCACTATAATGAAAAGCTTTTTCTATCCCTATAATCAGATTTTTAAATAAATATTGAATAAACCTGTAAATAGATCCAAAAATACGGCTAAAAAAAACAAATATAGGGTGGAGTAAGTTCGAAAAAAATTGGCCAAATTTACTAAGCGCATTCTTCATATAGAGGACAGTTACAGATAAAAAGTCTAATTTAAGTTAAAAATCGTTAATTTCTATAAAAAAGTTAACTTCTTCTTGTAAAAGGTGAAAAAAGGTAAAGAATTCTTCTTCAAATTGCTCATGATAAAGCTCTAACTCCTTGGTAGCCAAACTCATTTTAGATACTCCTTTAGTTCTTCGATCCATCTGAGATAGAATATAATGAAGCCCTTCTATACTTTGGTATTTTAATAACCAATTCTCCCTGAGCATAATGGGATAAAAGTTTTGTACTTTTTGGGGTAAAAGTTCAAAATTATCCTCTAGAATTTTATAGAAATTTCGGCTGTATTCTTCTAGTGGAGTGGAGCTAAATAAAGACCAGTTTTTAGCTAGAAAATAATCGTAATACATATCAATAATTACTGCAGCGTAGTGATTGTATTGTGGTACAATTCTCTTTTTACTCTGTCTCCAAATTGGGTGGGTGTCTGTGAAGGTATCAATATGTCGATGCAGTATAATACCCTGTTGGATTTCTTTGGGATACTCTTTGTACTGTTTGCCTCTTACCGAGTCGGCTATGAAATTTCCTATTTGGATGGGTGTTATGTCTTTAGATAAAAATATATGGGCTAAAAAATTCATATGTAATTGGCAATACTAAGCTTAGGGTAATTCTCAAAGATAAGCCAATAAACTATGGTTTTTATGTTATATTTGTCCTAATACAAAAAAATAAAATTCTTATGACATTAATAAAATCGATTTCTGGTATTAGAGGAACCATTGGTGGTGAGGTAGGAGATAATTTAACTCCAATAGATGCGGTAAAGTTTGCCTCTGCTTATGGTAGTTTTTTAAAGAATAACTCTTCAAAAGAAAAATTAAGCGTAGTTATCGGACGTGATGCTCGTCTATCGGGTGAAATGATCCACAACCTGGTAATGTATACATTAGTAGGTTTGGGAATTGATGTAATAGATTTAGGACTTTCTACTACACCTACAGTAGAAATAGCAGTTCCTTTGGAAAAAGCAGATGGTGGAATTATACTAACTGCATCTCACAATCCAAAACAGTGGAATGCTTTAAAACTTTTAAATAACAAAGGAGAATTCTTAGATGCTGAGCAAGGAGCTCAAATTATTGCAATAGCAGAAAAAGAGTCTTACGATTTTGCTCAGGTAGATGATTTAGGAAAAATCACTACTATAGAGGGATACATGGACAAACACATTGAGGAGGTTTTGAAGTTAAAACTTGTAGACCTTGAAAGTGTAAAGAATAAAAAATACAAAGTAGTTGTAGATGGGGTTAACTCTTCAGGAGGAATTGTAATACCTGCTTTATTAGAGAAAATGGGAGTAGAGGTAATTAAAATTCACTGTGAACCTACAGGACACTTTGCACATAACCCAGAACCTTTAAAAGAACATTTACAAGATATTTGTGAACTTGTTGTAAAAGAAAAGGCTGATTTTGGTATTGTTGTTGATCCAGATGTAGATCGTTTAGCTTTTATTAGTGAAGATGGTCAAATGTTTGGAGAGGAGTATACTTTAGTGGCTGTAGCAGACTACGTTCTAAGTCAAACGCCAGGAAATACAGTATCTAACTTATCTTCTTCAAGAGCTCTTAAAGATGTAACTGTTGGACATAATGGGCAGTATAACGCTTCTGCTGTTGGAGAAGTTAACGTGGTAAGCTTGATGAAGCAAACTAATGCTGTTATTGGAGGAGAAGGTAATGGAGGAATAATCTATCCAGAGAGTCACTACGGAAGAGATTCTTTGATTGGAGCGGCTCTGTTTTTAACTCATTTATCGAAACAAGATAAAAGTGTTGCTGAGTTAAGAGCTAGTTACCCACAATACTTTATGAGTAAGAACAAAATTGAACTTACTCCTAAATTAAATGTAGACATGATTTTAGAGCAAATTGCTGAGAATTATTCTAACCAAGAAATTTCTTTAGTGGATGGTGTGAAGATTGATTTTCCACAATCATGGGTTCATTTGCGTAAATCTAATACAGAACCAATTATTCGTATTTATACAGAGGCTAAAACCCAAGAAGATGCAGATCAATTGGCTCAAAGAATGATAGAAGAATTAAGCGTAATAGCAGGAATTTAATTCATTGCTGTTAAAATAAAAAAAACCACTTTTTGAAATCTTCAAAAAGTGGTTTTTTTATACTTATAAATTAGCTGGTTTATTTCCAGCGTGTTTCCAACGCTTATGTGTCCAGAAATATAACTCAGGTCTATTTCGGATTTGTTTTTCTACCTCTTGGAAAAAACGTCTAGATAATTCGTAATTAGGAATACTTGAGACATCTTCTGCTTCTTTGGTCAATGGAATAAAAGTACACTGATAATATCCTCTTTTTATTTGATTTACTTCTAAGTAGTAAGGTACCATGCCAAACTTCTTACATAATGCTTCTCCTCCTGTGAAAATAGGAACTTCAATACCCATAAATTCTTGCCAGCAGTTGGATTTCCCAATCATTGGAGATTGGTCACTAATAAAGGCATATAAACCTTTATTACCCTCTACTTCATTTTTTCTAATTACTCGTATAGTTTCTCTCATTTCTACTACTTTAGAACCAAAACGAGTTCTAATTCGAGCTATAAATCGATCAAAATAAGGATTGTTTATTTGCTTGTACACGGCAAAACCTTGTAAGTTTATATAACAATCCAGAATAGTAAGCCATTCCCAGTTTGCATAATGGGCGCAAAATAGAGTAACACTCTTTCCTTGTCGTTCCACTTGGTGAATTTCTTCTAGGTTAGTGAAGGTATATCTTTTTGACATTTGCTTTTTTGAGATGCTCATTGGCTTGATAGTCTCTAAGAATATATCACAAAGGTGTCTGAAAAATTTCTTTTCTATTTGCTTGACTCTTTCCAAGGAAAGTTCGGGCATAGTCATTTGTATATTTTTTCTAACCGTTTTTTTACGATATCCTATAACATAATAGATAAGTATATAAAGACAATCCGATACAAAGTAAAATAAAGGGAAAGGCAATATAGAAATTAGCCACAATAATGGGTAAGCAATTAGATAAGTTAAATATTTCATACTAGAGATTTTGTGCAAATATAGGCCTTGGAGTTTATTTTAAATAATTTTTAAAACGAATAGTTGGAAACATTGCTTAATTTTGAAAAAAAAACATGGATGATATTTCTTTTTTAGTTCTGTTAATTATGGGAATCAGTGCTCTAGTTACCTATAAGGGCTTACAGGATTATTCTTTCTTTTCTAAATATTGCTTCGATATGTCTGCTTTAAGACAAGGACAATATTACCGTATGATTACATCTGGATTTTTACACGTAGATTGGATGCACTTTTTATTCAATATGATTACGCTGTATTTTTTCGCAGATATTGTATTAATGCAAGTGGGACCTGCTTATTTTGCCTTAATTTATATGGCAAGTATGGTCTTAGGAAACTTAATAACCTATCAAATCTATTACAATACCTTAAACTATAGAGCAGTAGGAGCCTCTGGGGCTGTAATGGGTGTTTTGTATGCCTCTATTATGATGTTTCCAGATATGACCATAGGGGTGTTTTTTATTATTCCAATGCCTAGTTATTTATTTGCTATTTTGTATTTGTTTTATTCGGTTTACGGCATGAAAAGCAAAGGGGATAGTATAGGGCATTCTGCTCATATTGGAGGTGCTTTGGGTGGATTGATTCTAATTATTGCAAAGTTTCCATTTTTATTAACCCAACAATTATGGCTAGTAGGCTTGATGATTTTACCAATTGCAATCTTAATGTATTTATATAAAGCAAAAAAAATATAGTTTCACTTTGGTTAAGTTGTCTTTTTTACTTTTACCCATTAAGCTTCTAGTTCTTTTTTATACAGAGGAGTAATTGTATTTTAATAGTGTTTTAACATAAGGATTGGGATTATTTAAATATCTTTAGAATAAATAAAATTATTACTATGAAAAAATGGAGTTTACTTTTCTTGGCTTTTATCAGCCTAACTACAACGGCTATGACGGCCCAAAACACTTCTACTATGCCAGTTAGTAGTGTTTCAGTTTCAGGAAGTGGTAAAGTATCAATTGTCCCAGATCAAGTGGTACTTACTCTAGGAGTAATCAGTGAAGATGCAGAGGCAAGTGTGGCTAAGAGTCAAAATGATAAAGCTATTGCTAAAGTATTATTGTTTTTAAAATCGTTGAATATTCCAGTAAAAGATTACCAAACTAGAATGGTAGATTTGAATAGAAATCAAAACTATCAAACTAAAGAAATTACTTATGTTGCTTCTCAAGATATCGTAATTACTTTAAATGATATTAAACAATATGAGCCTCTTATTTTAGGAGCTATGAATCAAGGAGTTAATAGTATTTCCAATGTTACCTTCAAAACATCTAAGGCAACTGAATTAGAAAGACAAGCAAGAGTATTAGCAGTGAAGGACGCTCAAACAAAAGCCAACGATTACGCTAATGCACTTGGACAAAAACTAGGTAAAGCATTACAACTACAAGAGGGAGGTAATGATTATCGCCCTGCTCCAAGAATGTATGCTATGAAAATGGAAAGTGCAGATGCAATGGATCAGACCTTAGCTATTGGTGAAATAGAAATAAGCAGTTCTATTTCCGTAAGTTTTGAATTAAAATAAATAGGTTAACTCTTTAAAATAAAAAGAGGATATAAAAATACCCCAAAGTAGCTACTTTGGGGTATTTTATATTATACCATTATTTTTCAGATTATTTTACATAGTCAAACTCTAGAGAAACAGGTGTTTTTTGTGCTATTCTCTGTGCTTGTAAAGCGCGTAATTCTACTCTTTTTATCTTACCACTTATTGTTTTTGGTAACTCCTCTACAAATTCAATTTTACGAGGCATTTTATATGGTGCTAATAAAGATCTTGTGAAGTCAAAAAGCTCTTTGGCAAGTTCTTTACTAGGTGTATATTCTTTGTTTAAGATTACAAAAGCTTTTACCTCATATCCTTTTACAGGGTGTGGACTAGCTACCACTGCAGATTCTACTACACTTGGGTGTTCTAAAAGTACACTTTCCACCTCAAAAGGGCCAATTCTATAGTCCGATGCTTTAATTACATCATCGTCTCTACCGATAAACCAAATGTATCCATCTGCATCTTTATAGGCTTTATCTCCAGTAAAGTAAACATTGTTTTTAAATACTTCTGCTTGTTTTTGCTTATCGTACATATATTCTTTAAATATACCATTAAGCTGTTTTGTATCTGTTCTAACACAAATGTTTCCTTCGTGATCTGCTGGTAATTCCTTTCCTTCATCATCCGCAATAATAATATCATACAAGAAGGTAGGTTTTCCCATAGAACCATATTTCACTGTAGCTCCTGGGTAATTGGCTACCATACAAGAACTCTCGGTTTGTCCAAAGCCATCTCTAACCAAAAGGCCAGTGGCATCTTTCCATTCTTCAATAATTTCAGGATTTAAAGGTTCTCCTGCTGCAACACATTGTCTTAGGCTAAACTTGAATTTTGATAAGTCCTCTTGTATAAAAAAGCGCAGCACTGTTGGTGGAGCACATAAAGTAGTTACTTTGTGTTTTTCAATTAAACTTAAGGTTGTTTTTGCATCAAATCGATTAGTGGTATGGAAGGCAAAAATAGTGGCTCCTACATTCCATGGTGCAAATAAGCTACTCCAAGCAAATTTACCCCATCCAGGTTGAGAGATATTATAATGAATATCGTCTTTAGTTACTCCAATCCATGCCGAAGTAGTTAAGTGACCTAGAGGTTGGCTTAAATGAGTATGGCATACAATCTTAGGCATTCCTGTAGTTCCAGAGGTAAAGAATAAAAATAGTACATCATCTGGTTTGGTATCTGCTGCTTTTGCGTGATCTTCTTGATTGTCAATTTCACTTAAGCTATACCAACCCTCTCTTTGACCATCTACAATGATTTTTACTGGGATATCTATTCCTGCTTGGGCTTGAGCTTGATCGATTTTCTCCACATTATCGGAGTCTGCTAAAATAACTTTTGGTTGAATTTTTTCAAAGCGGTAGGCAAGGTCTTGCACCCCTAAAATACTAGCAGCAGGGGATAGTCTATATCCGGCCTTAATACAAGCTAGGTGGGTAACCCAATTTATACGTTGTAGCATCATTTGGGTTAAAACAACATCTTGTTGCTTAATACCTTTTGAACGTAAAAAGTTAATTAATTTATTATAACGCTTATATAGCGTTAAAAAAGAATAATGATGAGTCGTCTCTCCATCTGTCCATAAAAGGGCTGTTTTATCTGGCGACTCTTTTACATGAATGTCTTCAAATACTTCTGTTACCCAGTTAAAATACTCTGGTTTTTCAATTTTCAGATCATGTAGAGCCTGATAGTCTTCTTGTTTCAGTAATTCACCGATGTTTTTATATAAATCTTTCATTTAGTTGGTTTTTGGTTTTAGAAATATACATAAAACAAAACATAGATAAAAAAACAAAAGCCTTTAATTGTTAATATTTAACAATTAAAGGTGGTATTTTGGTTTAAATAAAACATCAATATTGTAATATATTAGAAGATAATATAATTAATACATATTTTTATCTTAATTTTTTTAACGAAAAGATATTTGAAGGTATTTTTTAAGGGTGAAATATAAAAAAATGTAAAAAGTGTAAATCTGCTTTATTTAGCCCTTTATTTTACCCATGCTAGGTCAATTACCTTGATAATTCCTGCCAAAAAACCTAAAAAGGAATGTATATTTTTTGTAATAACTCTTGATATTCCTTATCACATTGACTATCTAGAGTAATTCCACCACCGCTTTTGTAATAAAATTGCTCTTTATTCTGTTGTATAAATCGAATCATTACACCACTATCTAAAGTCTCCCCGTTAAAAATACCACATACCCCGGTATAAAAGTCTCTATCGTATTGCTCTACATCTTGTATGATTTCTTGGGTTTTTTGTTTTGGTGACCCCGTAATAGATCCAGCTGGTAGAAGGGCATTAAAAATATCCCCAATGTTTTGTTGCCAATTTTCTTGTAATTGTGTACTTATTTTTGAACTCATCTGTAAAATTGGCCCTTTTGAAGTAGAAATCAGATCTAAATATGCAAAGCTTTCTACTTTAGTGTTTTGTCCAACAATACTTAAGTCATTTCGGATTAAATCCACAATGGTATAATGTTCTGCTTTCTCTTTAGGGTCGTTTAAAAGGATTTCTTGGGCATTTTCAATAGTAGCATCTATGGTGCCTTTCATTGGAAAACACTCCATGGTATTTTGGTGTATTTGTATAAAGGTCTCTGGTGAAAAACAAGTAAAATTCTCTTTAAGGTAGACTTTATACCTGGCCTTTGTTTGAGAATATACATCAAGTAAACTTCCCTTTAAGTCAATAGGGGTTTGAATGGTTAAATTAGTTAAGTAACTATTACCCAGCTTTAGCTGGTCTTTTATTTTATCAAATTTTTCCTTGTAGCTTTCAAAGGACAAAGGATATGCTTTTAAAGAGGGAGTAAGTGCAGACTTAGTTACCTTTTTATTGGTAACTCCTTGGAAATCGAATAAAATTTCATCTGCATTAACTTCATCTAAAGGAAGTACAATATTGTTTTGTCCCTTATAATCCAAAATAAAAATAAAAGGTATTCTTGCCTTTCCAAGTTCATTCATTTTGTGGATAGTTGTATCTTTGATGCTCATTACAGATTTTGAATTTAGAGTTCAAAAATACAAAAATACTTTATGAGCAAAGCAAAGCAAATTGTTATAATCGACAATCAAGATTCTTTTACCTATAATTTATATCAAATTTTTGTGCAACATCCCCTTTGTCAAGTAAAGGTACTTTCAAGTAAGGGATTAAAGGTAGAAGATCTACAGGATTTTGATCAAATTGTTTTATCCCCAGGGCCTGATGTACCAACAGCCTACCCTATTTTATTTGATGTTATCGAGCGTTATAAAAAAGACAAACCTATTTTGGGAGTTTGCCTAGGACATCAGTGTATTGCCCAATACTTTGGGGCCGATTTACAGAATTTAGCTCATCCCTTACATGGACAAAGAATCGAGCTATCTTATATGGACCCAGAGAATATTTTATTCAAAGACATAGAGAGACCATGTTATGTTGGACTTTATCACTCTTGGGCAGTAAGTAAAGAGAATTTACCCCATGCATTATCCATCACTGCTTTAAGTGAGCAAGGAGTTATTATGGGCTTAGCCCATAAAGAGTACAATATTTGTGGTATTCAATTTCACCCAGAATCTTATATGAGTAATCAAGGTGTAGAGATGATTCACAATTGGATAGAGCAATAATGATAAAAAAACAAGACGCCTAAAGAACTACTTTAGAGCAAAATCCCCTAAAAGAAGTTTTATAGGCTAGTTAAATTTCTTAACTTAGTAGGTATTAGCAAATATATTAGGGTAATTATCTGTCAAAAATATATTTAGTTAACTAATTTGGTTTATCCTTTTTCATATCTAAAAACAACGTATAAATGAAAGTTGAAGTAATACAAGATCCCAAGATACGCAAGTATTTACCATGGTTAGGAGCATTGGCTATTTTTATGCAAGCCTTAGATGGGACTATTTTAAATACAGGTTTACCTTCTATTGCTAAGAGTTTGGGAGAATCACCTTTACAGATGCAAAGTATTATTGTATCCTATACTTTAACAGTGGCGTTGCTTATTCCCCTTAGTGGGTGGTTAGCCGATAGGTATGGAACCAAACGCGTTTTTATTACAGCTGTGGTTCTCTTTAGTCTTGGTTCCTTGTTTTGTAGTTTCTCTCAAACCCTAAATCAATTAATACTCTCGAGAATTATTCAAGCTGTAGGAGGGTCAATGATGGTACCAGTAGCCCGGTTAACCCTTATATATGCTTATCCCAAAGACCAACTCTTAGGGGTAATTAACTTTATCACTATCCCAGCTTTAATTGGTCCTATGTTAGGCCCAACAGCGGGAGGTTTTTTGGTAGAGAAATTATCCTGGCATTGGATCTTCTTAATTAATGTGCCTGTTGGTATTGTAGCTGTTATAGTGGCCAATAAAATAATTCCCAATTACACTAATAATGTAAAGAAATTTGACTTGTTTGGTTGGATTTTAGTAAGTGCAGCCTTAACTAGTATAACCTTATTAATAGAAAGATGGAATTCAGATTATATGTCAGTATCCACCATAGCTTTGTTATTATGTGTTAGTATTATTGCTATTGTAGCATATGTATATCATGCCAAGAAGTCTTCTAGTCCACTTATAAAACTGAGTTTATTTAAGATAGATACCTTAAGGGTGGGTTTAATTGGTAATTTAATTACCCGTTTTGGTATAGGAGGGATGCCTTTTATGATTCCTTTACTTTTGCAAGTTGGTTTTGGTTATTCCCCTTTTTATGCTGGGCTAATGATGATTCCTCAAGCTTTATCTAATTTAGTATGTAGAAATTTTGTGGTGCCAATTGTAAAGAAATATGGGTATCGTACCACTTTAATCACCAATACAATTTTGGTGGGAATTCTAATTAGTTTATTCTTTTTTATAGATGCTTCCACTCCATATTGGGTGATTATTTTATTAATGATTGGAAATGGTGGTTTTAATGCCATTCAGTTTACTTCCATGAATACAATATCCTTAGCAGATCTAGACAATGAGACCTCAAGTGATGGTAATAGTCTTTTATCGGTAACCCAGCAACTAGCAATTAGTTTAGGGATTTCATTAGCAGCGATGTTCTTACTTGTTTTCCAACAAAGTGCTATTGGACATGGAGATCAAAATATTGCTGTATTTAGATACACTTTCTTAGTAATGGGGGTAATGACGATTTTATCTAGTGGGATTTTCCTTCGTTTAAAAAGCAATGCAGGGGCAAGTATGTCTGGGAAAGATTTATAAGTTTCATTATGCCATGGTCTAATATAGACATTTGGAGTATGGGAACTTTAGTATACATAACGTATAGGGTGTTTGGCTATAGGCTGGACACCCTAATTTTTTATATCCTTTTTTAAAACTCAAAATGTAGCTAACTGGATTGCTTTAAATTCCTTTTTCTGGCTTTGGGGAAGTCTTCTTTGAATAGATGGGCGCCCTAGGTCTTGTTTTATTTAGTAAACTTCAAAAACACCTTAACAAATTTGCTCCTTTTTAGAACTTTAATTCTACTATTGAAAATTACATAGTGAGCTTTATTATGTTGTTTTTTAAGCAGATATGGCTTATTGTGGAAGAAATTAAGCTATTCTAGAAGTTTAAACTCTATTTAGAATTGTTATTTTTAATTAATTTATTTAACAAAATGGCATTTGTAATGTTTTATGTTATCAAAAATTAATAAATTTAACTTACTAAATTTGATAAAAATATACTAATAAGTACTATTTTATTAAGTTTTAGCGTTACTAAGAAAGTAGAAATGTTAAAATTTCTCTAGTTAAAAACAGAATTAATAAGGCTGAAAAGCGAGTATTTATATTTTAAACCATGTACAGATGAACACACTAACACGCAAGCTAATAATGGCTGCTACCGGATTATTCTTGGTGTTTTTCCTACTAATACACTTTTTAGGAAATACCCAGTTGTTTTTAGAACCTGAACAAGCAAGAGAGAGCTTTAATGCTTATTCTGCTTTTTTATCTGGCAACCCTTTGATTAAAGTGGTTTCTTACGTTCTATATTTATCCATTATTTTTCATGCTATTTACGCTTTGGTAATTACCATGAAAAATAAAAAAAGCGGAGGGCATTACAAGAAGGACGAAAGACAAAAAGCTAGTAAGTGGGCTAGTAGAAATATGGGAGTCCTAGGTACTATTGTATTGATATTTATTGTTTTGCATTTTCAAAACTTTTGGTACCAATATAAGTTTGGTCAAGTAGGCTTAGATGCTAATGGGCATAAAGACTTATATGAAGTAGTTGTTACTGCTTTTTCCCAAGGTTGGTTAGTTGTTGTTTATGTGGTTGCTATGGTAGCCTTGTGTTATCACTTAATACATGGTATTAATAGTGGTATTCGAACACTAGGGCTTTTTAATCCAAAATTTGTTCGATGGACAAAAGCCTTTGCTTTAGTCTATTCCATCGTTATTTGCTTAGGCTTTGCCTTAATGCCTGTTTATATTTATTTCACCCAAAATTAGTTGATGCAATGAAGTTAGATCCAAAAATTCCAGTAGGACCACTAGAAGATAAATGGTCCAATTATAAAAAAACCGCTCGTTTGGTAAATCCAGCTAACCGTAAAAAGCTAGATGTAATTGTTGTAGGAACTGGCCTAGCGGGTAGTTCCCTAGCAGCTTCTTTAGGTGAAATGGGGTATAATGTAAAATCTTTTTGTTTTCAAGACTCTGCCCGTCGTGCGCACTCTGTAGCTGCACAAGGAGGGGTTAATGCGGCAAAGAATTATAAAAACGATGGGGATAGTGTATATCGCATGTTCGTAGATACTTTAAAAGGAGGAGACTTTAGATCACGTGAGGCAAGTGTATACCGTTTAGCAGAATGTTCAGTAAACTTAATTGACCAAGCAGTAGCTCAAGGAGTACCTTTTGGTAGAGAATATGGAGGATATTTAAATAATAGATCTTTTGGTGGGGTACAAGTGAGTCGTACCTTTTACGCAAGAGGACAAACCGGACAACAATTACTTTTAGGAAGCTATCAGGCTTTAATGAGACAAGTAGAGAAAAAGACGGTTAAAATGTATACTTGCCATGAGATGTTAGATTTAGTGGTAGTAGATGGAAAGGCAAAAGGTATTATTGTTAGAAACCTTGAAACCGGAGAAATTGAAAAACACGCAGCCAATGCAGTTGTTTTAGCCACTGGTGGATTCGGTAAAATATATTACTTATCTACTTTAGCTATGGGATGTAACGGATCTGCAATTTGGAGAGCCCATAAAAAAGGAGCTTATTTTGCAAGTCCTAGTTGGACACAAATTCACCCAACTTCTTTGCCGCAAAGTGGAGATTATCAATCTAAATTAACCCTAATGAGTGAATCGTTGAGAAATGATGGGCGTATTTGGGTGCCTTTAGATGCAAATGATACAAGAAAAGCAAATGATATACCAGAGAATGAAAGAGATTATTACTTAGAGAGGCGTTATCCAGCTTTTGGTAACCTAGCTCCTAGGGATATTTCCTCTCGTGCAGCCAAAGAAAGAATTGACGCAGGTCATGGAGTAGGGGCTTTAAAAAATGCGGTATACTTAGATTTCTCTAAAGCTATTAAAGAACAAGGAAAGGATAAAATCAAAGAAAAGTATGGTAACCTTTTTACCATGTATCAAAAAATTACGGATATAGATGCTTATAAAGAGCCTATGATGATTTCTCCAGCAGCTCACTTTTCAATGGGCGGACTGTGGGTAGATTATGAATTGCAAACCACAATACCAGGACTTTTTGCCCTTGGAGAGGCCAACTTTGCTGATCATGGTGCCAACAGACTTGGTGCTAACTCTTTACTTCAAGCATGTGTGGATGGTTATTTTATTGCTCCATATACCATTGCTAATTATTTAGCAGAAGATTTAAAGACTGAAAAAGTAACGGTGGATAATCCAGCTTTTGAAATTTCATTAAAGCAAACCCAGGAAAAATTAGACCATTTATTACAAATCAATGGAACAAAGACAGTGGATTACTTCCATAAGAAACTTGGGAAGCTATTGTATGACTACTGCGGATTAGCACGTAATAAAGAAGGTCTTGAATATGCCATTGAAGAAATCAAAAAGCTAAAAGAAGAGTTTTATAAAGATGTAAAAGTACCTGGTAGTACCTTAGGTATGAATAGTGAATTAGAGAAAGCTGGCCGAGTGGCGGATTACCTTGAAATAGGAGTGTTAATGTGTTATGATGCTTTAACTAGAGAGGAATCTTGTGGAGCCCATTTCAGAGAGGAATACCAAACCCCAGATGGAGAGGCAATGAGAAATGATAAGGACTTCCAGTTTATCTCTGCTTGGGAATGGCCAGGAGAACAAGCTCAAACTCCTATTTTAAACAAAGAGGAGTTAAAATTTGAATTCGTACAACCAACTATCCGTAGTTATAAATAATTGAGATTATGAAGTTGCATTTAAAAGTTTGGAGACAAGACAATCGCAATACACAAGGTAAATTAGTAGACTATACTTTAGACAATGTCAATACACATATGTCTTTTTTAGAGATGTTAGATACTTTAAATGACCAGTTAATTTTACAGGATCAAACACCGGTTGAGTTTGATCACGATTGTAGAGAAGGAATATGTGGACAATGTGGTGTTGTTATTAACGGTCAAGCCCATGGTCCATTAAAAAACACTACTACATGTCAATTGCATATGAGGGAGTTTAAAGATGGAGAAACTATATTAATTGAACCTTTTAGAGCGGAAGGGTTTCCAATCAAAAAAGACTTAAAAGTAGACAGATCCGCTTTTGATAGAATCATTTCCTCTGGAGGATATGTATCGGTAAATACCGGACAGGCTCCTGAGGCAAATAGCATCCCAGTTTCTCACCAAACAGCAGAAGCAGCATTTGATTCCGCAGCTTGTATTGGATGTGGAGCTTGTGTGGCTACATGTAAGAATGGAAGTGCTGCATTGTTTACCTCTGCTAAGATTACCCAAATGGCAATCTTACCTCAAGGTAAAGAAGAAAGAGATAATAGAGCTTTAAAGATGATTCATCAAATGGATCTAGAGGATTTTGGACACTGTTCTAATACAGAAGCATGTGAGGTGAAATGTCCACAGGGCATCTCAGTATTGAATATTGCCAGAATGAATTACGAATACAATCGAACCAACTTTTTCAAGTTTAAAAAGTAAGTTATGAAAATCATCAACAAAAAATTATTCCAGGGAGCTATAGTAGTAAGCACTTTTTTGTTTAGTGCTTACGGCTATAGTAAAGATAAAATTATTGAAAACGATACCATTAAGATTTTCGAAGATGTGGTTGTTTTAAATGAGCCAGAGCAAAAATTTCCCAAATTTAAGATCGGAGGGGTCTTTCAAGCAAGATTCTTAGACAATACAAAAAAAGGAGTAGATATCGATGGATTACAGCACACAAGTGGTGATGTAGTGAGCAATTCCTTTGATATTAAACGTATGCGCGTTTCTTTAAATGCCCGATTATCAGAGAATTTAGAGGTAGTAGCTTTAGCCAACTTTGCAGATTTTAAAAATGACACCAAGACAAAAGTATTGGAGAATGCTTATGCAAAGTATACAGTAAATCGTTATTTACAATTTACTGTAGGGCAGTTTAGACCACTTTTTGGATTGGAAGATACTTATTCTGTGGATATTGTAAAGAGTATTGATTACTCGAATTCCTACTATATGTTCGGTTCCAATGGTTGGCAAAGTTTCCAAATTGGAGCTGCCGTATCGGGTAGTGTGGATTTAGGTAAAGTTCCCCTTAGTTATGGTATTTCTGTAACGAATGGAAATGGAAAAAATACCACCGATAATGACAATGGGAAGAATTATTCTACTCGATTATTATTTCTTTTAGACAAGAAATTAAACTTTAGTGTTGGAGCAAGTGGTGGTTTGGGAGAAACTCATAAAGAGAGTATTTACGCCGCTGGCGTGGAGGCTAGTATCACTTTGCCAATAGCAGATCGTTGGAGTGTAGAGATTCAAAGTGAAGCAAAGCAAGGTACCAATCACAATATGTATTTTGCCACTGCACCTGAGAATCGCTTAGGAAAGCTAGATGATTATATAATGAAGGGATTTTATGTTCTTCCTAACTTTCGTTATGAGCTAGGGCATAGACACTTTCAGGCAATCGAATTTGCAATGCGCTACGAATATTTAGATGCTAATTCTAAGTTAGATTCTAATCCAAGGCAAACTTGGGTGCCAATGCTTAGTTTAGAGTTCTTGAAGAATTACGGTGCTAGAATTCAAATAGGAATGCAGATCGATAATTACAAGAAAAATATCAAAGATACAAAGACCTATAATTCGAATCTTGCCTTTGTACAATTCCAATGCCGATTATAATCATAGAAATATAGTGTCATGAAAGAAATTAATATACGTAATTTAGTAATTACTGCAATAATAGGATTATTGTTGTGGTTTTGTCCTCAACCAGAGGGCGTAAGTCCAGATGCATGGCATTTATTTGCCATCTTTGTTAGTACTATCATTGGTATTATCTTAAAGGCGGCTCCTATGGGTACTATGTGTATGTTAGCAGTTGCTTTAACCGCATTTTTCCAATTATTAGCTCCTGGTGATCCAGGTAAGAGTATTGCTCTTAGTTTAAGAGGGTTTGGCGATAAAGTAATTTGGCTTATTGGAATCTCTTTCTTTATTGCTAGAGGTTTTATTAAAACGGGTTTAGGTAATCGAATTGCTTATTTGTTCATTCGCGGTTTTGGAAAAAGTACCTTAGGACTGGCTTATGGTTTAGGTTTAGCGGATTTAGTATTAGCTCCAGCTATTCCAAGTAACACTGCAAGAGGTGGTGGTATTATATATCCTATTATGAAGTCAATGGCTTTGAACTTTGGATCGGATCCTTCCAAGCCAGAAACCCATAGAAAATTAGGTTCTTATCTTACACTTAATTCTTATTATATGAACCTTATTACCTCATCTATGTTCTTAACAGGAACGGCTTCTAACCCAATGTGTCAGAAGTTTGCTGCGGATTTAGGGGTAAATATAAGTTGGATGAGTTGGGCTGCGGCAGGTTTTGTTCCTGGGATGGTTGCCTTTATTATAACGCCTATTGTTCTTTATAAAATATTTCCACCGGAACTTAAAAAAACCCAAGATGCTCCAAAATTGGCTGCAGAGAAATTAAAAGAAATGGGTAAATTAACGATCCAAGAAATTTTAATGTTGATTACCTTTATTATCCTACTTTGCTTATGGATTACAGGAGATTTATTCAGCATTGATGCAACTACTACAGCCTTTATTGGTTTAACTATCCTTTTATTAACTTCTGTATTAACATGGGAGGATGTGAAAAGTGAGAAAAGTGCTTGGGATACTATCGTATGGTTTGCCGTTCTAGTAATGATGGCTAGTTCATTAAATGAACTTGGATTTATTGGGTGGTTCAGTGATTTAGTACAGTCTAAAATGGGTGGTATTCACTGGCATTATGCCTTCCCAATATTAATCGGAGTTTATTTCTTTTCCCATTACTTATTCGCAAGTGCAACAGCCCACGTAGCGGCAATGTATGCAGCTTTATTAGGGGTGGGGATTACTTTAGGAGTTCCGCCTTTATTATTGGCATTAATGCTTGGATTTATGGGGTCTATTTATGGAACTCTAACCCATTATGGACACGGGCCAGCGCCGGTTTATTTCGGAAGTGGATACGTGGAACTAAAAACATGGTGGTCTTATGGACTTATCATTGGAGTAATGCTTCTAGGGATTTACTTTATTGTAGGTACTTCATGGATGAGTTTAATTGGCGATTTTTAAAATTTGCTTAAATTGAAATTGTAAATAGTTTAATTACACCGGTTTGTTATACAACTAACCGGTGTTTTTTTTAAATAGCTATGGAAAAACAAAAGATAACTGTAGTTTGGTTAGAGAGAAATTTGCGTTTACAAGATAACTACGCCTTGTTTGAAGCGAGCAAAACAGGCCATAAAATAGTGTTTTTATATGTTTTTGACCCCCAAATCTTGGAGGAGTTTTCTTTGAAAGACGACAGAAGAATAAATTATATCCATTACCATTTAACACAGATAAACAAAACATTAAATGTTTTTGGAGCCAATATAATTGCTATGCATCAAAGTGTTTTTAAGGCCTTCGAAGATTTACAAAACTGCTTTGACATTCAACAAGTTTTTGCAGTAAGAGATTATGAACCAAGGAGGGTAAAACGCAATATAGCATTAAAGGATTTTTTATTCAATAAAGGTATTGCTATTCGTTTTCTATGCGATCGTATTTTAATTGAGGTAGATCAAATTGTCAAAAATGACTCTACGGCCTATAAAGTATATAGTTACTATGCTAAGGCTTATAAAAAGCTGTTAGCTCAAATACAAATTAAAAGCTATAAAGTAGAGTTATCTAAGGAGTTACTTTTGGTAGATTATCCATGGGAGTTACCTAGTTTACAAGAGCTAGGGTTTATTACTAGCCAAAAGGTTTTTACTAATGTTACTTTGGATCCTGAAATTTTAAAAGAGTATGGCCAAACTAGGGATATACCTGCTTTAGATGCAACTTCCCATATAGGGATTGCTTTGGTATATGGTACCCTAAGTATAAGAGAATGTTTCTGCTATGCCCAAAAGTACAGTTCTGTATGGCTAGATCAATTAATTTGGAGGGAATTTTTTATTCAAATTCTTTATCATTTTCCTTCAGTGGAATTAAACTGTTTTAAACAGAAGTACCAAGGTGTTGCTTGGCGTAATAATTTGGAGGAATTTGAGCTTTGGTGTCAAGGAAAAACGGGGTATCCGTTAGTTGATGCCGGCATAAGAGAACTACGAACTACAGGTTTTATGCAAAATAGGGTTAGAATGGTGGTGGCTAGTTTTTTATGTAAACACTTATTAATTGACTACCGTTGGGGGGAGGCTTTCTTTGCCCAATATCTAATAGATTATGAGCTAGCTAGCAACAATGGGAATTGGCAATGGTGTAGTTCAACTGGTTGTGACTCTGTACCTTATTTTAGAATATTTAATCCCTCTATACAAGCTAAGCGTTTTGATCCAGATAATATTTATATACAAAAATGGGTGCCAGAGGCTTTCACTGATGATTACTGTTTGCCAATAGTTGATCACCAAGAGGCAAGACTAAGGGCTATTCAATGCTATAAAAAAGCATTAACATCTTAGTAATTGTTAAAATTTCAGTATCTTTATAGGGTGTTAACCAAAAAAGTATAACAATGAAAAAAGGGGTAAAGAGTTTAGCAATGGTTGCTTTAGCTGCAATAGCTCTTGGTACTTGGCAAGAATCAGATGCTTGTACTAGAGTAGTTTATAAAGGGCCAAAAAATACGAATATTACAGCTCGTTCTATGGATTGGAAGGACGATATCGTGCCAAATATGTGGGTTTTTCCTCGTGGAATGCAAAGAAATGGAGTAGTAGGGAAGGCTTCTGCTCAGTGGACAGCTAAATATGGAAGTGTGGTAGTATCTGCCTTTGATATTGCAACTACTGATGGAATGAATGAAAAAGGACTGGTTTCTAATATTTTATGGCTAGAAGAGTCTATTTATCCTGCTTATAATCCAAATGGAAACGAAAAGGGAATTTCTCTGGCTATTTGGGCGCAATACGTCTTAGATAACTATGCTACTGTTAAAGAAGCAGTAGAAGATTTGCAAGATAATCCAATAATTGTTGTAACCGATAATACTCCTGGAAGGGATTCATTAGCTACTGTGCATTTATCTATTTCAGATGCAAGTGGAGATAATGCTATTTTTGAATACATAGATGGAAAATTAGTGATTTACCATAGTCCAGACTATACGGTACTTACAAACTCACCTACTTTTGATAAGCAATTAGCTATTCGTGGTTATTGGGATTACTTACCAGGTAATAAAGTATTACCAGGAACGGGTAGATCAGAAGATCGTTTTGTTCGTGCAGCCTATTATGCCACAGCAGTAGAACAAAGTGATAATCCTAAAATTGCCGTAGGTGCTGCCTTTAGTATTATTAGGAACTGTTCGGTGCCTTATGGAGTTCACATTGATGGTCAACCTAACCTATCCTCTACGAAATGGAGAACTGTTGCAGATCAAAAGAACCTAGTGTATTATTATGAGGATCCACTTTCTTTAACGCCTATTTGGTTAGACTTTAATGAATTAGATTTTAGTGAAAAAGCTAAAGTTAAGAAAATAGAACTTGCAAATAGCCCTATGATTTCGGGTAATAGCAAAGATAAATTAATAACGGCTAAGCCTTTTGAATTCTTAGGAATCCAATAAAGATTAAGTAATATAAAAAAAAGCTGTAGAAATTTTTCTACAGCTTTTTTTATTATGTTTTATAAATGAGTTGATTAAGATTTAGAAAACTTAGTAGTATCAAAGTTTAATCCTTTAGCAATTCTCATTCCTAACTCTAAGTCAGCTCTAAACCAGTGGCATAGTTGACGAGCGATGATTTCATCTCTTTTCTCACTGCCGATTCCACTCATTGCTCCAACAATGTTGTTTACTGTGTTGGTTTTATCCTGTTCACTCATTAGACGGTATAAATTACCTGGTTGAGTAAAGAAGTCATTATCATAAGTATTATCCACATTGAAACGATCCGCCACTACATTGCTTCCTAAAGACATTGCAGGTTCAGCGTAGTTTGGATCTTCATAAAGATCATCAAAGCTATTTGGTGAATAGTTAGGTTTGCTTCCGCTATTACCATCTACACGCATATAACCATCTCTTTGGTAAGTGTTAACCATAAATGGGCAACGGTTCACTGGAATTTGTTCGTAGTTAGCACCTAAACGATATCTTTGGGCATCTGGATAGGCTAGAATTCTACCTTGTAACATTTTATCTGGAGAGAATCCAATTCCATCAATAATATGCGCAGGAGCAAAAGCTGCTTGCTCTACATCTTGGAAGTAGTTCTCTGGGTTTCTATTTAATTCTAAAACTCCCACATCAATTAATGGAAAGTCTTTATGTGGCCAAACTTTAGTAACATCGAAAGGATTAGTTGTTGCTTTACTAGCTTGCTCTAAAGTCATTACTTGGATTTTTAAATTCCATTTAGGGAAGTTACCTTCTTTAATGTTCTCATATAAATCACGTTGTGCAAAATCCATGTCTTTGGCTCTCATTTGTTCTGCCTCAGGACCTGTTAAGTTTTTGATTCCCTGTGCTGTTTTGAAGTGGAATTTCACATATACTACCTCATTGTCTTTATTGATCATAGAGAAAGTATGACTACCATATCCATTCATATGTCTATATCCATAAGGAGTACCACGGTCACTCATAAGGATTAAAACTTGGTGTAAACTCTCTGGAGTTAAAGACCAATAATCCCATACCATTGTTGGGTCTTTTAAGTTAGTTCCAGGGTTTCTTTTTTGAGTATGAATAAAATCTGGGAATTTTTTAGCATCTCTAACAAAAAATACAGGAGTGTTGTTTCCAACAAGATCCCAATTTCCATCCTCTGTATAGAATTTTAATGCAAATCCGCGTGGATCTCTTTCTGAATCTGCAGATCCTTTTTCCCCTCCAACTGTTGAAAAACGCAAAAACACATCTGTTTTTTTACCAACTTCACTGAAAAGTTTTGCTTTAGTATAAGCAGTGATATCATTTGTAACTGTAAATGTTCCAAATGCCCCTGAACCTTTAGCATGCACAATTCTCTCTGGAATTCTCTCTCTATTAAAATGAGCAAGTTTTTCATGAAGTAAGTAATCCTCTAATAAAACAGGTCCTCTTTCTCCAGCTGTTAATGAAGTCTCATGGTCATTGTAGGGTCTTCCCGAAGCAGTAGTCAATCTTTGGTTTTTCATCTTATAAATTGTTTTTGATAGTTATTGCTATACTTACAAACTTAGCCTTTTTTTATTTACTTATTCTTAAACAGGTAATTATCTATTTATAATGCTATAAAGTAAACTTATTACTTAAAGCCATTGCTTAGTATAGGTAAGCTAAATGGCCTCATACATCAAGGCTATAAGCTTAAAGATACAATAAATTTATAATTCAGAGGAGATTTTTATGCCATTCACTCTAGTCTTAAGAGTATTTTAGAAATTATTTGGTTAAAGCCTCGATTTTATAATCAAATTAGGGGTGTAGTGGCTGTAAAATACTTAACTTGTAGCTTATATATAGGAAAAGAACTTTTCTAACCATCTAGTGAAATAGATATATAATTTAATGCTATTTTTTAGTGCAACAACAACTTTAGTAATCTGGTAGTAAAGAAATAATTTGTAACTGATGAAAAAACAAAGCAAACAAAATAAGTGTTTACTATTTATATGGCTCTTTAGCTTACTTAGTTTAAGTGGGTTTAGCCAAGAAAAGCAAAACTTCGCCCAGAAATTAGGGCAATTAATGGAGCTAGTAACCAGCCAAGAAGTGGATACCCTTAAGGTGGAATCCCTATTAACTACTTTAGTGGATCCCAGTGGTAACCCAATGGAGATGGCAAAGATGGACTATAGTATTTATCCAAAATTTGAAGGAGAAAAGCTGTACTATATCCCATATAAGCACAAAAGTCAAGATCGCTTTTCTATAGAACGTTTAACTAGTGGTAAAGATGTGCTATATTCCATAGAGTTTTATTTAAATTCCAATTATACATTAAAGGATGCCAAGGTAAGTTACACCAAAGAGGATTACTTTTATAATTGTAATCTACAACAGTTTCAAGACTTATGTACCCAAGCAATGACTTATTCTCGAGGCGTTGCTAATTTAGATGATACCACTGTGCTTAGTTGCGTGTATATTAATCCACAAAGTAAAAAACGATTAATGTACTGGGTGGTTCTGCAAAATCCTATTGGAGATAAGAAATCCAATGGCATTGTTCAAATTAAAATTCAAGATGCAAGATTATGGCAAAAATAATCTATAAGGTACCTACGTTAATATTAGATTTCTTAGTTCGACTGTTAGCTCTTTTATGTCTTTTGCAACTCTTTGGTATGCTCAATTATTCTATCATGCATTATATTATTATTGATAATATATTCCAGGGAGTATCTTATCCAACAACAGAATTAGAACAGTTTCAAAGAATGGGAAGCATACTAAAACAGATAGGATTTATTGTTTATATAGGTTTTGCATTTGTCTTTTTGGCATGGTTCTTTTTAGCATATAAGAAGCTTTCTGTTATCAATCCATCTATGAAAGTGCCTGTTTACTTGAGTGTACTATTGTGGTTTATTCCATTGATGAATCTAATTTTTCCCTTAGCACTTGTAAAGCGATTGTTCTTAGGTTTACAAACCTTCCACCGTATAAAGTATGATGGACATTATAAAAGGTTTTCTACAAGGATAATTAACCTCTGGTGGTTATGCGTTTTACTATTTGTTAGCTTGGAATTTCTTATAATTTTATTCTACAAGAACCTCATATCTATTAATATATCTAATATTGTGATTTGTAAATACTTAATAGGGTTTGTTGGGATGTTTCTTTGGTATATCATCTTAGGGAATTTTATAGAGTTATCCAAGAAGATATATAACAATAAATCCATGTTGTTTAATGGTAAATCAGGTATATTTAAAAATCCATTTTAAGTTATTCTGTTTTTTTTTTAAAACGGACTTTATTATAAAATTTATATAGATATTTGCCCCTACATTTTTTAAAAAGAATTAAAATGAATTGGATATTACTTATTTTAGGTGGTCTATTTGAAGTAGGGTTTACATTTTGTCTTGGTAAAGCTAAAGAAGCTCAAGGAAATGAGGCCGTTGCATGGTATATTGGTTTTGCAGTTGCACTTGTAGGAAGTATGGCTTTACTAATCAAGGCTACTCAAACTTTACCTTTAGGAACTGCTTATGCAGTATGGACCGGGATAGGTGCTGTTGGAACGGTTATAATGGGAATTATTTTCTTTAAAGATCCTGCATCTTTTTGGAGACTGTTCTTTATCTTCACACTTATTGGATCTATCGTAGGATTAAAATTCGTATCTAACTAAAAAATATTTTTAGTTCAATCTACATAAAAAAAGCTGTGAAAACAGCTTTTTTTTGTTGTAATACTAAGGAAATAGCTTGTGTTTACTAGTAATTAACTTCCCTTATTTTTATCTTTGTTTGCTTTGGAACTTGGCCTTTGTTATGGCTGTATACTTCCATAGTTACTAACACTCAAAAAAACACTTATGCAACAAAATAGTATCATCTCTATACAAAGCTTAGTTTCTTATGGTTATGTAGGAAATAGTATTGCAAGCTTTGCTATTCGCTTACATGGTATAGAGGTTGTTATTTTACCAACTGTACTGCTTTCTACACACGCAGAAGATAATGTCTATTATGGAGAAGTAATTACTCCGGAGTTATTTTCTTTACTTATTAAAGGGGTGAAAGAAATTGATCTGTGTCAAAAGAGTAAATACTTAATAACAGGTTATATAAATACGAAGGAGTTAATTGATATTAGTAGCTCGTTTATAAAATACTACAAACAAGTGAATCCTACAGCCCTCTATGTATATGATCCAGTTTTTGGAGATACTAGGGCTAATGGCTTATATATTGAAGAAGATGTAGCCCATTATTCTTTAGATCATCTATTGGAATTAGCAGATATTATTACTCCTAATCATTTCGAGATAGAATTTATTTTACAAAGAAAGATTTCTACACAGAAAGATTTACAACAGAGCGTTTTATCCCATGCATTATTAAAGGAAAAGACAATTGTACTTACTGGGGCGGTACTAGAAGATACACCAGAAGATATTTTGGAGGTAATTGTAGTTAGACAAGGTGAGGTATATCGATTTAAAACTTCTTTTGTGCATTTACAAGCAGTGGGTACAGGAGATTTATTTGCCTCTGTTTTGACAAGTCAACTACATCAGGGAAAAGATATACTACAAGCCACTGAAAAAGCGGTTGATTTTGTGACTCAAGTATTGTTAAATGTACAGAAAAACAATGAGTTACAGCTCAGTTCAAAGGCTATTATGCAATCCCTTAGCTTTCTAGATTAAAACAAATACTTTATTATAATCTGTAAAAATCCACCCTATGGTTTGTTTTTGACAAATTATAGGGTGGATTTTTTTGTTTTAAATGGACTTATCACTCATTAATGCTATTAAATACGGTTGTAAATAGGCTAGATTTTGGTGGTCAAAGGTATAGCAAACTTTATCTAAGAGGTATTATGGTGTTAATTAGTGTTTTAATCTAGTATAGTATCTAAAAGCGCGCTCTATACGTCTTGTAGTATAGTACTCTATTTTTCTAAAAGGTATGGTATTGGTTTTTAAAGGGTTAGGTAGAGGTATTAGGGGAGTATGGAAATAGGTGTAACTGATTGATTATTAAGGTTTTTAGTGGTTTTAATTTGCAATTTTACAATGTTGGACTTTTTACTTGAAAAAGATCCAAGGTAAATCTAACTATCAAATTATTAAACCTATGAAATCAAAAAAAATCGTATGGGCATTATTATGCCTTGCTTTTCCTTTGTTGGGAAAAGCTCAAGTTGCCATTGGTACCAATCGTCCTAATGCCTCTGCCGAGTTAATTTTAGAGTCCAATTCAAGAGGTTTTATTATGCCTCGAATAGCTTTGCAGTCTTTGCAAGATTCCCGTAGTATAAAAGCTGGGAATATAGAGAGTCTTATTCTTTATAATACCACTTCTAATTCTGAGTTAAGTCCAGGATATTACTATTGGGCTTATGGTAAATGGAACAGGATTGCCCTTATAGAAGATATTCCCCTGATTGTAATTCAGGAATTAGAAAAAGTATTCACTAATACTGTGATTAAAGAGTTTCTATTGGAATTAATCGAGAAAACCAGTGGAAATGTATGGTTTAAAGACAATACGCTATATTATAAAGATGAGCAGGATATAGAAAGGGAAATCCAATTAGAACAAGACTTAACTATTTTGTCCTATGATTCCGTTACAGGAATGTTAGCCTTTTTGGATGAAAATAAAGAAACTACCACACTGGATTTGAAACAAGTAGTAGAGGGGTTTCAAGGAGTTTCTGTTTTAAAAGTAGATTATAAACAAGGATTATTGCATTTTGAGAATCAAAATAAGCAGGCATCCACCATTGATCTAAAGCGTATCGTTTGGGATAATCAGAAAAAAACTTCTTTGGAAAATATACAAAATGGGATATATACCTTTACTAATGAAGACTCTGAGGCTACAACCATAGATGTTTTATCGGATGTTCAAAGGGCTTTAGAGGATAAGAAGCCCATTTCTTTTGACAATGCTTTAAATAACAAAATAGCTGAGCAACAAAGTCTTACTTCTTTACAACTTGACACTGTCAATAAAGTCTTACTATATAAAGATGAGCATAGTAAAGTAAATAATGTAGATTTAAATCCACTCTTAAAGGGAAGTTATGATGCTATTATCTTAGATACCATCACTTCCAAGCATATTAATATAAGCCAAAGGTTTGAAGATAATACCAAATATTACAGCTTAAATGTACCAATAGCCACCAAGCAAAGCCAAGGAGTCATTAAGCCTGGTTCGGGAGTACAAATAGATCAAGAAGGAATTTTAGAGGTCAATTCCCAAGAGATTTCTTTAGAGGATCTCTCAGGTACACTAAGTTTAGGTCAATTGACAAAAGGAAATAAAGGACAGGTTTTATCAGTGAATAACGATGGAGATATAGCATGGCTAAATCAAAGCATAGACATAGAGAATTCATTGGATTTAGAGGGAAATAAATTAGTTTCAAATGTACAAGGCACTAAAGCAAGTGTGGATCTTACTGGTAAGATTACTACAGATATGTTAAGGAACTTTACAGTAACACGCTTTAAGATAAATGAAGATATTGCTGGTCCTGGTTTGATTAAAAACCCAAAAACAGGTGCTTTAGAAGTAGATTTTGATTTATTGGATTTTAAGCAGTCAAAAGGGAATATTAGCACTGAGACACTTACCATTTTAGGAGATAATGATGCTCTATTAGGAGATTTAGAAATAAATATTAAACACGGCTTAGCAAACCAGATTCTAGTTACCAATAGTTTTGGGAGTGGGGTAGAGTGGAGAGATGGTTCAAAATTATTAGTAGAGTTTGAAAATAAACTCTCTTTTTTGGACGGTGTTTTAAGTTCTACCATAAATGGAGTGGAATCGAGAGTTAATTTGACAAATCAAATCTCTAACAATATGCTTAGAGATGAGTCAGTTTCAGTCAGTAAATTAGACTTAGATTTTGTTGGGGAAGGTTTGAAGGTAAATACCGAATCTAATAGTCTTGAAGTAGATATAAATAGAATAAGTGAGCATATTAAAAGGGGGGATATTCAATCAAAAACCTTAGAAGTTAAAAAGTCTAGTCTAGAAAATTCCAAGGATGTCCTCTTAGAAATTAAACCAGGAAAAGCTAACCAAGTTTTGGTTACAAGTGCTGATGAAAGTGGGGTAGAATGGGTGAATGCCAATACCCTAATTTGCAAGGATACTTTTGCACAAACTGCCCGTTTTACTCCAGAAACTACTGCTTTAGATAACCAAAGTCCTAGTAGTGACTTAAAAAGGACCAATAGTTTACAAGGCGATGCAATTTTTATTTATCAGTATTCTTTTACTGTTCTTCCAACCCAGCAAATCCAAGAAATTAACCTCTATAGCCTTTACCAGGAATCTTTTGGAACTCCTATTATTCAAAGCAATACCCAGAGTAGTGTGCAAGAGCTTAAAGCCTCTGAGATAGATTATTTTGTAACTAAAATGGATCAGGATTACTTGGAAGTTGTTTCTCTCTCTAAAGAAGGAATCTTAAGTTTTAAAGTAAAGGATAGTACAAAGAAAAGCAGTGTGAGTTCCTTGAATTTAGTACTTCGCTTAAAATAATCCCTTCATTGTTTCATGTATTAATCCGGATTTTTATGATACAGATATATTCTCATAAATATATTCTTAGTCTATTTATGCTGCTATATACTTCATTGTCTATAGCTTATAATTGGCAAGAACAAGTTTCCCCTGCTTTGACTATAAATGGTTATTTGAGCATTGGGACCCAAGGAGTGCTAAGCACTAGTTATAAATTTGTTGGCTTGTCTGATGCACAAGTTTCTAGCCAGGGAATCACCTATTTTTTTGATGATTTTCACAACGACGGTTTTTTCGAAAGCAGTAGCGATAAGTCGCATAGTGTGTTTGAAAATATAAAGGAAGAATCTAAAATTATTTCAGGAGAGTCGATCTCTAAGTTCCACGATATTACCTGGAACTCTTTTGGAGATAGTGATGGCTTTACCCTTAGAAGTAACTTAGATGTTTATGGACAAATGGACTTTGTCCAAGGCATTGTATTTATGGATGAGGTTCAGAAAACTACTGACCATAGAACTTTAGGTGCAATTGCTGTACATAATAAAAGTACTGCCGTAGGGGCAAATGATTTAAGTTATGTACAAGGAAGCATAGAGAAACATGGAAAGCATTCCTATACATTTCCAATTGGCGACAATAATTTATATCGCCCCCTTGTTATCGCAGCAGTAGATTGTCCCAAAGCTGCCTTTAAGGTTAAGTATGTTTATGGAGATCATGATTTTTTTTCTACAAGAGAAAATAAAGCTAGCATCATCAAAAATATAAATAAGCAGGAATATTGGGTTATTGATAAAGACAAGAAGACTACTGGCGCGGTTTTTTTGAGCTTAAGTATAGACAAAAGAACCCTAGATATTAGCGATAATCTAGAAGGCTTATCTATAGTACAATGGAATGAACTCCTCGGTATTTGGGAAGATAAAGGAGGTAAAATAGAGAAAGATGGAGCATATATTGGGGCTAGCGTAAACTTAAGGCCCCAGACTTCTGTTGTTACTCTTGCCTATGTGGATAAAGACCAACTTTTACCTGGGGATGTTTTAGTGTACAATTTTGTTTCTGCTAACCACGATGGTAAGAACGACTACCTCTATATTCAAAATATTCATAAGTATTCTTCTACTCAAGTGGAGATTTATGACCGTTGGGGAGTGAAAGTATTTGCAGTAAAGGATTATGATAAATATGCAGATGGTAGCACTAATGTGTTTACAGGTATGCAAAATGGTAAGAAATTACCCTCTGGCACTTATTACTATGTACTAAAGTATCAATTGGGCCAAAAAGAACAATACAGAGTAATTACAAAATCTGGCAACCTTCATTTAGAAACGATTTAATAGGTAGAATTATGAAAAGAACTAGTTTGTTATCTCGTTTTTTAGCTTTGTTGCTAGCCGGGTTTGGATGTTGTTTACCTAGCTTTTCTCAAGAGGTTGGGGGGATTGCCCAAACAGTATACAATGCTTCGGTTTTTAATCCAGGTTTTATCTATTTTAAGGATGGGCCTCATCTTTTTGCAGGATATAATACCCAATGGGTTGGATTGCAAGGGGCACCAAAGTCGGTTGAACTTTCTGCAAGTAGCTTGATTGGATATTCTGATTTTGGTGTAGGTTTAAATGTAATGCAAGAATCTATTGGTGTGATTGATCAGTTAGATGTAGCACTTAATTTGTCTTATGGGGTGGAGTTAAGCCCTGGTTATGCTCTGCGAATTGGGTTAAAGGCAACTATGCAGCGAACGCAGATTAATTATAATGATCTTACTTTTTTAGATACTAGTGATCCTTATTGGGATCTAGGGCAGTTAAAGAAAATCAATCCCAATATTGGTTTGGGAGCTGTATTGGCAATGAACAGTGCATACATTGGGGTTTCTGTCATGGACTTAATACCCAATAAAGTATATCAAAATAAAGTGTTACCTGTTTTAAAGAAAAGTCCTGTAATGTATATTCATGGGGCATATGATTTTTATATTAGCCCAAGCTTAGATCTTCTAGCTACTGGACTCTTAAAAATACGTAGACCCCATACTTTTGGTTTTGAAGTAAATGGTATAGCTCGCTTTAAGCGAAGAATTGATTTAGGGTTATCCTATCGTAATAAGTCTTCGGTAGGCTTTTTAGCAGCCTATAAACTTTCACCTAATTTGCTTTTAGGGTATTCTTATACCATGTCTTCCAATAGTATGCATTCTTATAATGCAGGCTCTCATCAACTGTTTTTAACTTTAGATCTATTTAAAAAACCTTGGCATGTGCGCTAAAGGTCTTGTTTAGTTCTATCAAAGGAGGTCTTCACCTAGTAGAAAGTAAAGTTTTCAAAGATGCTTTACACTGCTAATTAGCACTTTTGGAGTGGCTTTCTACCTGGAAACTATACGCCTTATATTCACTTTAGATGTTGTGGTACAACAAAAAATAACCAAAAAAAAGCCTTGTTGATTTGTTACAAGGCTTTTTTGTTTCTAGTCTACGATATTGTTTTTAAGTAATGGTCTCTAAGTTCTAGAGCTTGTGTGCGATTTCTAACCTTTATTTTACTATATACTCTAGTGGTATGGAATTTTATAGTACTTGGGGATACAAACATCTTTTCGGAGATCTGTTTTATGCTATTCTCCTGCCAGATATAAAATAAGGTATCCGCTTCTCGATTGGTTAAGTTATGCTGGTTTTTAGCATAAGCGACACATTTTTTAAGAAAATCTTCCTCTTGCCATTTGTTGAGGACATCTGAGTTTAGATCGGGGATATCCCTTAAAGAGTCCTGTAATATCTTTTGGTTGTAAGATAATTGTTTAGATTTTAAAATAGATAGGCCATAAGAGGCTATAAGAACTATCACTACCATATAATTCCAAAGTGGTAGATACTCATTATAATTTAGACTATAGTTCATAGCCATTTGAATGAGTAAAAAGTAGGTGAGTAGCATGGAAAAAACGGTAAATAGGAATAGTAGTTTAAATTTTGTAGAATAGTAGTTGGACAGAAAACTCAAGGTTAAAGCAACCAATAAACTAAGTAAGGTTAAAATACTTATACATAGTAGGAATACCTTTAAGGGGTAGAAAAAATAGACGATAGCAAAACTTATAGCTAGAATGAGTAAGAAGCTGTTTTTAATAAAATTACTTCTACTAAGGTAAGTGCTTTCTCCTATTTTATATATTAAAAGGACTCCAATCCATGTACTTAAGGGAATGGCAAGGAGTAAAAAGTTTTTAACTAGCCATTTACTTTGGATTATATAGGAGATAAAGCCATAATTATATAAGAGAAGCAGTAAAATACTAGTATAATATAAAATCAGTGTTTTTTTTAAAGGTAAAGTTTTCATAATTGTAAAATAGGAGACAAGACTAAATAATAAACATGCTATGGCAGAGTAAAGGGCTATGTAGGAAATGGCGTTTTCCTGTTGTAACTGCTCTAGAAGGTCTTGACGCTGGTAAATTTCAATTGGAATCTTCTTTTCAACTTTTTGTTTAATATGAATGTAGAATTCATCGTGTAAAGTGCAGAAGTTGTAATGAGGGAATAGATTGTTTTGTATGATTCCCCTTTTGTAAACAGGCAGGGTTTGCTTGACATATTTACTGTCTTTAACAATGTACAGATCATAGTCCTGTAATAAGGGACTCATAATGCGTAAGGAAATGGGAGTTCCTAGTTCATTTGGACTAAAATACCCTTTAATCCAGCTATTACCATTTTGGTCTTTAGCAAAAGATAAAGAACTTGAAGGCGTGTCTTTAGTAAAATTTAAGCTACTTAATTGCCTTTTATCCAAGTGGATATTAGTGGCTTGTAATTTACCTAGGCTAATGGGTAAAAAAACCACTAAATAGAGTGAGACAATAAATCGTTTTGTAAGGTGTAACATATTTTTTGATTGTTTGTTGAATATCAAAAGTATATATTATTAAATATAAAGCAATTTATGTGGTAATATTTTAATAAATAAATGTTATTTATGTATTTTTTACATTAATTATTGTGATATGTGTAATAATTCAAAATATGATTGTTAATATTATCTTATTTTTACTAGGTAATTGTAGTATTTATATTATTAATGTTCTTTTTTATTAAATTTTACAATATAAATAAGGTGTAAATATATTTATATCTTAAAATCATTGAGTTTTTAGTAGTAAAAGGTATAAAACGGTGTGTATGTTGTTTTTACCTATGTATTGGTATAAACAGGTAAATGTTAGCGTATATTTTGAGTTTTTTTATTAGAAATATATTTTTTTCAAACACAGATTCTTCTTCTAATATTTTTTATCTAGAACAATATGTGCTAAATTTAATAGTTCAACGATTTAAATTCTTTCACGATGAATATTGCACACGAAGATCAAACACATAAGGGACTTTTTATGGCCTTTATCGACACCCATCGTGCTGGAGAGATGGCTTATCACATTCGTGAAAATACCATAGTAATCGACCATACTATGGTAAAGTCTAAATACAGGCAAAAAGGGGTGGGGACGGAATTATTTTTAAAGGGATTAATCCATTATGTCAAAGAGCATTCTTTGAAAATTGTATCTTGTTGTAGTTTCGTGGATGCAATGCTACAGAAGTACCCTGAGTATAAGGAGTTTGTATCTGTTAATCCAGATCTACTACATTAATACCTTTATAAGGAAAAATGTATTTTTCTTGACCAATTAAACAATTTTGTTTTTCTTACCTTTGTAGGGAATTAAAAAGTATATTTTTTTTATGAACGAACAAACATCATTTGGATTAATTACAACAATAAAAGTGCCTTTTGCTATTCAAGCCAAAGGGAGTTGTTGGAGCAATCAAGGATTGCTATTGGCAAATTATGTTTATAGTCAAGCCACAGATAATAGTGATTTTAAGTTGGTGTATACTATAATAGATCAACAGGGACAGACCAAAGAAGTTGTAGAGGATAAAGGAACTCTTCCTTGTTTTTTCATTAGCCCAAATAAAGAAAGCTTTGTATCGGTGGTAATGCATGAGGGAGAAAAAGATTTTGCTTTTTGCAAACCTGTATTTTCTCCTAATGAAATTGGTTTTAAAACAAACAAAGATTTTAAAGGCAGATTTATAGGAACCACTAGTAATAGCTCTATTTTTTACGAAGTTGATTTGTGGAAAGAGGCTAAAACTGATACCATGCGCGTTATTCACTTTGAAGATAATACCATTGTAAAGGAAACTAAAGTGGCCATTGCTTTACCTAAGGATAATAAAGTATGTGTTACAGGTAACACTATACAGCTAATCACTGAGATCGAACAAGGTTGGCTACATAGGGAAATAGATCAAAATGGGAAGGAATTAAGAAGAAGAGTTTTAGAGTTTGATATTCCTTTTGTACATGAGGCTTTAGCTTTGTCTTTTGAGGGTAATTCTTACCTTTTATGTGAAGAGGATGGAGAAATAGGCTTAGTAGAAATCGATGAACAAGGCCAAGGGATGTATATTGATTTATTTGATATAAAGGATGAGTTTTTTGGGACATGGCATCCTCAGAAAATAAACCAAGATACTACAGCGGTTCAATTTACTACCGAATTTGGTAACGGATGGTTAGTGGTGCAAAAAGATAGCTTATTGGAGCTTTTCTATAATAAAAACAAATCTGGTTATACCAATGTTTTAAATAAAGAGGTACTTAATATAGATAATAATGATTTAGTTCTATCTAGTATTAGTCCTATAGAAGAAAATAAATTTGGTATTGTGTTTTACCCACGTAAACCTAGAAAAACACCTTATGACACTGTTTTTGTGTTGCAAAGGAATATTTTAGAGAATTAGTAAATTTTTTTTAAAGATAAACATACTAAAGTTGTCTTGTTTTCGTTGATAGGATATTAAACGATGAAATATGAAAAAGACACTTATAATAGGACTTATTTCTTGCATGGGCTTTTTAGCTTGTGATAAAGTCAAAGAACCAACTGTAAATGTTCAAGAAGAAGTTTCCCAAAAGGCGGCGACTTTAAATAATGCATTAGTACCATATAAGGTGATCGAGAACTATTTTGTTCTGAATACCATTGAGAATACTTCTGTGATTAGTTTGAAAATCGAATCAAAACAACAATTCGATACTTATTTTTCTGTAGGCAGAACAATGAGTGAAAATAGCCAGGCAACTCCTATTGATTTTGATAAATACTTTGTTATTGTTATCATAGGTCCGGTTACCAATCAAGAAACTGTAATTAAGCCAATTAGCTTAAAGGACAGAGAAAATCATTTAGAGTTTATCTATTCTATTGAAAGTGAAAGCGAGCAAAGAAGTTTCTCTATACATCCTTTTGTTGGGGTAATTGTCGACAAGCAGTACAATAAAGATGTTAAATTCATCATGGAATAAGTGCATGATATCCTAAAGGATTTGACTATAGATAGTAAGGCTTCTCTTAGAGACATACACATAGGGCAAGAGGTAAATTACAAAGACAATGATCTTTGTGATTTACCTCTTTTTCATTTTTATACTTTTGGTTTTGCAATTTTTTAAAAAGAACAATGCAAATTATACAATACACCTCTCCAAATGTATTGCCCTTAGTTGAGGTTGAATATAGAGAAGGGAGTTTAAAATTTTCTAGTTTTTTTTAAGGGGAATTCTCCTTGTAAATGAAGGCTTTTATTTATCTTTAAATAAAAAATATGTCTTTAGTTACGAAAAATCAAACAACCTCTGTACAATGGGCCGGCGGAGAGACATTCTCCTACTTTATCTATCCTAAAGAGTCTAGCTATGAAAAAAAAGATTTTCTCTTTCGTATAAGTGTAGCAACAATCCGTAGTGTTCCAAGTGTTTTTACCCAATTTTTACATTATCAGCGCTACTTAGTAATGCTAGACAATGATCTAAAAGTGGAACAAAATGCTAAGGTGAAGCATTTTAAAAGACAAGAGATGTTTTATTTTAACTCTAGTGATTATATTGAAAGCTTTAGTTTAGGTACGGATTTCAATCTTATGCTGCATCAAAGTATAAAAGAGCATTTTCTAAAGATAGACCATAGTATAGAGATTAAAAATAACGGCTTTGTAATGGTATTCTCCCTTGAGCCTACCACTGTGGTGACTAATCTTAATAGCTATTATCTAAAGGAACAAGAGCTATTGTTGTTTGATTTGTCTAAAGAGGAGTTAAGGAGCTTATTTTGCGATAAGAAGGCGATTATAGCACATTGGAAACTACCTTAAAATAAAGTGTTTTCGATTTTATTTGGGGCTTTGTATTGATAAAATGAAGAGGTTTATTAAAGTAGAATTAACATTGTCATTGAGGTTTAATAATCTAGTTTATTTCATTAAAGTACTTGTTTATACTATATTGTAGTATATGACAAATCTTTAATTATGGAAGCAGCTTTTCTTTTTTTAGAAGTTTCTCAAAACAATCCAAGTGAATTCACTCAACAACTACAGTATTTGTTTCCACTAGCGGTGATTGATATTTTGACTTTGAAAGATAAAAAAATATTAGTACTTTATAATGATATTAAATCCTTCTTAGACCAAAACTTATGCCAGGAAGAAATAGCTTATGCTTTAGAGAGTGGAGTAGTGGAGTTTTCTAATAAGTATCCCTATTTGGAGCTTGTTTACGTCTATGCAATTGGATGTAGATCAATGGTCTTTAGTGAGGGATTTGTTTTAAAAAATAGAAAAAAAATAATTCAAAACAGTGGAACAAAGGATGCCTACCTAGTCCTTTTACAAAAAATTCTTCCCATAGAGGAGGATTTTTTTAAGGACTTGTGCAAGAAATTCTTATAAGAATTTTAAATAATGGATAAAGCAATTAAGGTACTTCAAGGAGATATTTCTCAAGTTAAGGCTCAGATAATTGTTATTGGAGCTAACACTAAATTATTACCAGCAAAAGGGGTGAATGAGCAAATTCATCAACAAGCAGGTAAGCAAGTTTATCTACAAAGCTTGCAATTTTTGGCTAAATATCCAAAAATACCTATAGGATTTGTAGTGCAAACGCAAGCTGGAAATTTGGATTTTAAAAGTATTTTTCACGCCGTTGTACCACTTTATTCTGCTGGACATAAGGATTTTGAGAAATTATTGGCTTTGTGCTATTATAATGCCATGGAATTGTGTTGCGCTAAAGGATATAAAAGTATTGCCTTTAGTAGTATCTCTACCTATTGCTATGGGGTAGATAAGAGGCTTGCTGCACAAATTGCCTTGGATACCGTGAGAGAATTTCTAAAAGATAGGTGTACTAAATTCGAGGTATTATTTGTTTGCGCGGATTTTGAAAACTATGTTATTTATAATGAATTAATGGAGTAATTTCTTTTATATGGGAGTTTTTATCCTTATTGTTTAGTTATTTCTTAAATTTAAATAAAAAATAAGTATTTTTGTAGGCTGTGAGCTAAAGGAACCCCAAATCCTATGGAAGTTTTTTATTTTTAGTCTTACAACTTATGTGTATGATAAAATACGACGATTATATATGGCATTGTAAGGGTGAATATCCCATTGATCTACCTCCTGAAAATGGTGCTACTCATATTGGAATTTATTTTACTTGGTGTTTAGATAATAATTTGTTGTCTTCTAAAATATGGGAAGATCATCAAAAGGAATTAGAAGATATCAAGAAAAGAAAACTAACTGGTAGTCAGTTTTTGCTTTTTCATTATAGAGGAGTTTTAACAAGTGATCTACTCAATGAGCTTGGCAATGCCTTTACTTTGCAGTATTATGAGGAAGATGGAGAGTTCTCCACTTCTATAGCTAACTATTTTAGTGACTATTCCCAAAGTTACCACCTAGGTGCAGACCAAGATTTATACTATGTTTTAGATACATGGGAAAACTATTTTTTAATAGAAGATGTATTAGATCATCGTTTTAAGCAATACCAGGTATTGCGCAATTAAAACCTATCTTATGAAAGATAAAGCTAGAAAACTTTTTTTGACAAAGAGGGATTTGATAAACACCTTAGTATTAGTAGGGGTGTTATGGCTATTTTTCATACTTCAGAAAATAGGTCTTTTCTCAGGATGTTATGGTGTAATTCCTTACCACTTAAGTGGATTAAAGGGTATATTATTGGCTCCAGTTTTACATGGTGATTTTGCTCATCTTTTATCCAATTCGGTGGCTCTTGCGCCACTTTGTTTGGCCTTATTGCTATTTTATCGTTTTTTGGCTTGGAAGGTCCTTTTTTTTGGATGGTTATTAAGTGGACTTTTTTTATGGCTTTGGCCTGAATTTATAACAGGAACTGCTTCTTGTCATATAGGGGCTAGTGGTTTAATTTATATGCTCGTTAGTTTTTTATTTTTTGCAGGACTATATACCAAAAAAATAATTAGCTTAATTGTCTCTCTTGGCATAGGACTTATTTATTACAGTTTGGTCTTTGGGCTATTTCCCAATGATCAATTAGCCCAGAATATTTCTTGGCAAGCTCACCTTTGTGGAGCTATAGCTGGTTTAGTATTGGCTAGATACTTTTGTAAAACCTTAAAAAAACAAAACTCCAAATAGACATAGTAAACAATACTATAGGCTATTATCGGTTAATTTGATGATTTTGGCATCTTTAAACTCAAAAGTACTTTGTCCTTTAAGATGAATATTCTCTCCTTTTTTAAGACCATTAGGTAAGTCTTGACAAAGCGTTGCTTTAAATTGAATATCTACTAAGTAGGTATTGTGGCTTTGCTTTGTTATTTTTTGGATAATCTGTTCCCTAGAGCTAAAGTACTCCTTGTTCAGACAAGCTTGCTTTTTAAAGGCCTGTAATCCTATAAGGTGGATTACTAGTCTATGTTCGTGTATATCCATAAACTCAATATCCTCACTGAGGTGTTCTAGCATTTTCTCTAAATCAAAATGGTTATACCCATTTATATACTCCTTAATAATTTGTTCTTTATTTGGCATAGAAAATACAGGTGTTTTGTTGTTATAAATACCTTGGTTTAGGTATTAAAGTTATAAAAAAACCAGCTATAAAATAAATTTTATTATAGCAGAAATGAAAAATTATGCTTTTTCTGTAAGATTGGAATATGCCTAAAAAGGCATATTTGAGTTGTTTTGAAAAAAGTAGCCTCTTTGATGTTTTGTTTTCCTTTAATTTATTGGAAACCAAATGATAATATAATAGGATAAGAATATTAATTTTTGTTATATCTCAAGATTTGGATGGTAATTTAACACAATTGTTTTTGCAGGTCTTTTGCTGTAAAAGGGATGCTAAGTTTAACTTTTGTTCTTTGTTCAGCGAAAAAAAAAACTTTATCTTACTACTTGTGTTTTCCAGGCCTTTATAAGAGGAAGACAAGAAAAATTCTTAAGCGTTTTATTTATATTAGTATGGAGTCAAAAAAGAACAATTCAAATAAGCCGAGAAAGGTTACCTCTGGTCCAATTCGTGATAAAGCAAGAACCATGAGTTATATGATTGATGCCGTAGGCAGGGTTTTAAAAAGAGAAGGATACCAAGGTTTAAGCATTACTAATATCACTAAGGAAGCTGGGGTGGATAGACGCTTAATTTCTTTTTATTTTGGAGATGTAGACAATCTTATTACTGCATTTTTAAAACAAAATGATTATTGGCAAAATAAAGGAAAACAGCAAATAGAAGCCTTAGTAGAAGAGTTACCCTCTATGGATAAAACTGCTGTTACTTCATTACTTCAAGGACAGTTCAATACACTAAATGAGCACGAGATTTTACGTAAACTAATCCATTGGGAATTGGGAGACGATAATCCGACCTTAAAGAAACTAGCTAAAAGCAGAGAGGAGTTATCTGTTGGTATTCTACAAAAAGTAGAGGATCAGTTTGGAGATTCTAAAAAAGACTTAAGGGCCATACTAGCGATTCAAGTAGCGGGATTATATTATTTGTCTTTGCATTCCTCTAGTAATGGTAGTACTTTTTGTGGAGTAGACATTTCAAGCGATCAAGGTAAAGAGAGGATTAACGATGCAGTTGAATCACTGGTTTCCCTAATTTTTAATCCTTAATACAGAGGCTTTTTTAGCGAAGTAATTTTTAGCTTTTATAGAGATATTATTTAATATGCAATAGTATAATTATAAAAGCTATAGCACCTAGTTTAGATATTTATTTTACCAGGAACAGTTTAAATCTTGAGGTTTTAATTTTAGATAGATTTTTAGAGAATTACTTGCTTTTTATACTATCTTTAATTATATTTATATAAATAACAGTTTTTGTTGTTTATGTACTATTATTTATAAATATCCATAAGTATATAACGAGTGTTTTAGTATAAAAGATTATATACTTTATTTTTTGTTAACCTTCCCTTGGAGGTGATAAGCTTTTTAGCTTATTTTTAAGAGATTTAAAAGATTTTTTTAAGTGTTTCAAAAGTCTAATCCTTGTCTTTTTTTGATGAATCTTGTTTCAATAAATTCTATAGGCTGAGCATTTTATTATTTTCACTTTTCTTTTTTACACTGTAAAGTTCTGATTTACAGTGGTGTTTATTACTCCCTATTTTTTGAAACCGTTCTGCTTTGTCTTTTTACGTAAGACATATACTAGTACAGAACTATCTCTTGTTTTTTCTGTTAATATTTGTAGACATATAAAAATTACTGCAAATGGATACGATTTCTTATTACTTTTTCTATCTGAGCTCTCACTTTAATGGTTACGCTCCAATTATAAGAATTACAGTTTTACTCATTATGGTAATGGCTGTATTATACCTGATTTCATTGACGAGGATTTTTTGGACTGCATATAAGTTAAGGCAGCAAAAAAAACGTAGAGACCAAGTATATGATAAATATGGGGAACAATTAAAGACTGTACTTTTTTGTGATGACATATTAAGTACCCAACAAGTAGAGCAATCCTTATCTATAGAAGCTCACAAATTAAAAACTTGGGAGAAAACCTATCTTACAGAAATGTTAGTGAACATGATAAAAGAGAATAAATGAAAGTAAATACTGAAAATTACAAGAAAGTCTTAAAAGTGTTACGCCTTCCTGAGTTCTGGCAAGAGCGTTTAACAACAAAAGATAAGCGTTCTAATGCGGATACTTTACGCGTTTTGGATAGCCTTGGTGAAAACATATCAGGTAGTGCTGTATCTCACAAACTATATTCTGGTAATAAAAACGTGAGAAAGCAGGCAAAAAGCGTTTTTATTAAATTTAATTCTAATAATGCCTATCAGTTTTTAGACAATGATTTTGATAGTGACTTTAACGCCTTAGATCAAGTTAGAATACATACTTCTTTATGTAATAAGGCAAAAACTGAGAAGTTGCCTTCTTTAATTAGATGGGTTTCTATGGCTCAGAATGAAAAGTATCAAGCATTTTTAGTCAAGGAAATTGGTTTTTTCAAACAAGAGCAAAGTAGTGAGCGATTAGTAGAGATATATACCCAAAGTTCTAGTCTACTTGTAAAAACTCAAATAGTACTTACTCTTGGAGAATTAGAATACCTAGATGCTATTGAACTTTTTATGGAAGACTATCCTTATAGTGAAAAAGAGCTTCAAACAGCTATTATTAGCTATATGGGACAGGTAAAAGGCGACAAAGCCATTTCTTTTTTAGATACTATTTACCATAACACTCAGGATAAAGAATTCTTAGTGCATATTTTAACGCAGATTCACCTTGTTTCTCCTATCGATAGAGGAGCTTTTACGAAAATCAAGAATAATGCAAGTACAACCTTTGAGAAATCTTTGATTGCTTACGTGGAATCTCACCAATATAATACAGAGAACATCGAATAAAACATGGATCAAATCTTTTTCACCTACCAATACTTAGTATATTTTTATGCCTGTAGTGTTACAGTAATTTATTTGTGTTTGGCACTCGCAGGATATTTCAATATTAGAAGGTATAAAGCTAGGTATACCACAGAGGAAGAACTCAAATTAAAACAACATCCCGAGATAGCCCCACCGATTTCCGTGGTGGCCCCAGCTTATAATGAGGAAGTTATTATTATTGAAAACGTTACTTCATTATTAAGTTTAGACTATCCCAACTTTGAGGTAATTATTGTCAATGATGGGAGTAAGGATAAAACCTTGGAACTACTTATTGAGGAGTTCGACTTACAGAAAATTGCCTATCCTTATATCCACAAGGTGCATTGCCAGCCTGTCAAAGGTTTATACCGATCCACTAACCCATTATACCACCGATTAACCATTGTGGATAAGGAAAATGGTGGAACAAAAGCCGATGCCATGAATGCGGGTATTAATGTGGCTAAATACGACTATTTTATTAATACTGATGTAGACTGTATTTTGGCCTCTGATACTTTAAGTAAAGTAATTTTACCTGTATTAGATTCCAATATTCCTGTAATTGCAGTTGGTGCAGTTATGCGTATGGTAAATGGTTGTGAGGTAGAAAAAGGTAAAATTACCAGGGTAAGACCTCCAAAGAGAGCTACTCCTTTATTCCAAGAGACCGAGTATTTAAGGTCTTATTTATTGGCTAAGATGGGGTGGTCCTTTTTCAATTTAATTCCTAACGTATCAGGAGGATTCGGTCTTTTTGATACTAGGATTGTTATTCACGCCGGTGGATACGACTCAGATAGTCACGCCGAGGATATGGATATGACAATTCGCATGGTTACTTATATGCGTAACCAAGGGAAAAAATATAAAATTGTACAAATACCTGATACATGCTGTTGGACAGAGGGACCTCCTAACTTAAAGGTTCTAGCAAGACAACGCACAAGATGGGGTAGAGGACTTTTACAAATTTTTATCGTACATAGAAACTTATTATTCAATCGTAAATATGGTCGTTTAGGTATGATAGTATTGCCTTATGCCTTGTTTTTTGAATTCTTAGCTCCTATGATTGAATTAATAGGTATTATATTTTTGATTGTATTACTTTTTAAAAACCAGCTTAATTCCGATACGTTTTGGCTAATGCTAGTCTTTGTTTATATGATTGGTATAACTATGAGTTTGGTTACTATTTCCTTAGACTTAATTGTAAAAAAACAATATAAATCATTTAGAGAGTATTTAAAATTAGTGCTATTCTCTTCTTTAGAGGCTATTATCTATCACCCATTTATTGTCTTTTTCAGCATAAAGGGGTATTGGGAGTTTTTATTAAAAAGGGATTTTACTTGGGGAGCTATGACAAGACAGGGCTTCTCTGGGGAAAATACAGAGGAAAAACTACCCACCGATTCTTAACACATAATAGGTTCAATTATTAAAAAACACAATGAAAAAATACTCCATCTCTATAAAAACACTATTGTTTGTATTACCCGTCTTTATGTTCAATAGTCTGGTTTTTGCCCAAGAAAAGGTAATGTTTAATCCGGATGACTACGTAACTAACGCTAATAGAGAGTTTAATAATGGTAATTGGGAAAAAGGTAAAGGTATACTGGATATAGCAGTAGAGGAATCCCCAAGGGATTCAGATATCAAGATGCTTTTAGGTAAATATTATTATCATCACAAACAATACGATAAGGCTAGATATGAATTAGTAAAGGCTTTAGAGTTAAAGTCGGATAATAATGATGCAAAGCAGATTTTGTTGAATGTTGAAATAGAAACCCAAAGATATTCAAGCGCTATTTGTTATGTGAATGAATTATTGGAAACTTCTCCTTACCTAGAATCTCTTTGGCAAAAAAAGATACATCTATATGATATTCAAGGGAATCATGTAGAGGTTAATAGATTAAGAAAGCGTTTAGCCCAAATCTATCCAAATAGCCAAAGTGTAAAAGATGCTTATTTATATAGTATTGAAAATCAGATTGTAGAGGATAAGAAAAATGGAAACATAGATAGAGTAATTGATCAAAATAAAGAATTACTTTCTAACTCTCCACAAAATGAAAGCTATTACCTGGAATTGATTAACAATTATATCAAAGCAGGGGATTATGCAAATGCATTAATGTACACCAATCGTGGTTTAATACAATTTGGAAACACTACCGAATTAGTGCAAAAGAAGATCGCTCTTTTGGAACAGGAAAACAGGTTTGAGGAGTTATTGGGGTTTCTTAAGCAAAATAACTTAAATGCTCAGTATAAACATTATTTATTAGAAGCTGCTCGTAATGCTAAAAATAAAGATCCTTTTGAATTGTATTTAAAAGTATTGGATGGCAATTATGGTAATGAGGAGGCTTTTACCTATGTGTTTAATACCTATATGCAAAGACAGCAGTATGATACTGCTCTATTTTACCTGAATCAATTTAGAGGTATTCAAGGGAATAGCAAAGAGTTATTAGTAAAAGAATTAGACATTTATAAGAAAAGTGGAAATACTTCTAAAGCTAGGGCTTTAAGTAATCAGCTTTTTATGGCTTATCAGCAAGATGAGCAATTAAAGATGGATTATTTACAAAACCAATTGGAGTTAGCAAGAGCAAGTATGCAGCAAATGGAGTATGCTAAGGCTATTGATTATTGGTACCAAGTTAGTCAGTATGGAGATTATGAGATGGATATTCTAGCTCAAAGAGGTATCTATACTGCTTTGTACGAGCTTGGAGATTATACCAATGCACTAAATACTTTAGATAATTTGATTTATGAATTCCCTCAAGACAATGATCTGCAGTTTAAAAAAGCACAATTATATTTTGAGCAAGGTAATTACCCTAGGGCATTGGCAGTTTATCAAAATATTTTGCAAGATAAAACCCACTGGCAATACCCTTCTTACTTAGATAGTTACGACCAGATGCTTTTGCAAATTGTAAAGACTTTAAATGAAGATTTTGCCTTTGAAAAAAGCTATAACTATGTGAAATTATGGTTAGAGCAAAACCCTAATAGCCTACAAGCTTTAAAGTATGGAGTAAACCTAGGTAGCCAACTAGGATTTTCTGACCAGGCATTAGTTTGGAATGACAGAGGAATGAAACTTTATCCAGATGATGTATTTTTTAAGGTAAAAGCAGTTGTTCAAGAAGATATCTATGCCAATACTTTGGAACAAAAATATGCTATTTTACTAAAAGATATTCAGGAATCGCCATATCATCAAGAGCTTTTAAATGCATTAGAACAAGTGGGCCAGGAGTATACCATAGAATTATTAAAGCAAAAAAATACTGCTTTAGCCCTTGAAGTAATCGATCAGTCTTTGTCTTATTACCCAACAAGTAAGCCTTTAAATTATACCAAAGGTATGGTAATGGAAAAGCTGAAGGATTATGACAAGGCGCGCTATTATTACTCTTTCTATGAGCCAAGTTTTATGGATTTCAAGCAGCATCAGTTAAAAATCAATGAGTTAGAGATAAAATCCATGAAAAACGTTGTTGGGATTGATTATATGTCCTCTCGTTATAATGAGAATATTGCCAAAGTTGCCGTGACAGAACTGCATTATATGCGTATTGAAGACACTAATACTTATATGGGTAAATTAAGTTATACAGGACGTGATTTAGGTCATGGAGTACAGTTTAGTGGACATTGGAATAAAGCTTGGACAAATAGAACTTCTACTTTATTAGATGTTGGAATTGCCAATGAGTTTTTTCCTAGCTTTTTATTGGGTGCTACTGTTTTTAGAGAAATTAATTTTTGGGATTCTACCGAGTTAGAACTAGGAGTGGGATATAGAAAATTCAAGGAGAATGCAGATGTGAAGTTAATGGACAATCACCTTTTTAACCTAGCTATAGGGGCCAATAAGCAAACCGATGAGTTTCGTTTAAGTGTGAAGTTAAACAATTTCTTCTACGATGACTCTTGGTTGTATAATTTATCCTTTGGTGCAAATTATTACTTAGGCTCTTCTAAGAATTTCCTTACTGCTGTAGCTGGTATAGGTTCAGCTCCTGAGATGGAGAATTTAGATTATAGTTTATATGATGGTCTATCTATTTTAAATACAAATGCAGGTTTGGGCTTTGGGGTACTTTTATACAAGAATGTATCCGCTAAGGCTATGGGAACTTGGAGTAATTTTAAAGCAGGAGACGATGTATATAAAAATTTATATAACTTTTATTTGAGTGTGAATGTTGCTTTTTAAGTACTGTAAATTACTAATTGTTGCTTTACTTTTTAGTACTATGGGTTGTCAATCCAAGCAGGTCATAGAATTACAGGGGAAGCATTATGTTCTAAGCTATCACAAGGACCAGCAAAGTGAAAACTGGGCCAATTATCTCTTTAATCATTTTAATAAGCTATCTACTGAAAAACAAATTGTTAGTCTATCGGATAAGGATTTTGCTTTACATAAAAAAAAGCAAAATTTATATATAGATTTAAGAGTTGATCCCCTATTAGACCAGACGTACTGTATATCTAGAAAGGATAACTCTTTATCGATTAGCGTGAAAAACAAAAGGATTGCCACATGGATGAGTTATGAGTTAATCCAGAAGATTGCTCAAAGAGATGATCGTTTAAAAGCAGATTTTTTACCTCCAAGTAGTGTAGATTTTACCTCTGGTTGTAAAAACTTTGATTTTAGCTACCAAGAGCCTTACTACTTGAGTAATTTACAAATAGATAACTCGGGTGTTCTTGGGACTAATAATGTAGAAATAGATTGGGGGATATGGGGGCATAATTTGCAGAAAGCTCTGGAAAGTGTCGATAAAAATAGAGTAGTTTATGCAAGTGTAAACCAAGAGCAAAATACAGATCAATTGTGTTTTTCTTCTCCAGAGAACTATTTGTTACTGAAGGAATATATTATAGAGAATCAAGGGTTTGGGGACCAAGATAATCAAAGCAATTTTGTGATTATGCCCCAAGACAATACAGTGGTTTGCCTTTGTCAAACATGTGTAAGCCTTGGAAATACAGCCCAAAGCGCTACTAGTGCAGTAGTTTATTTACTCAATAAAATAGCAGGTGATTTTACTTGGCATTCCTTTTTTATGGGCTCTTATCTAACGACAAAGGATCTTCCTAAAGAAAAGTTAGCTAAAAATACAGGAGTGTTTATTTCCACAATAGACTTGCCAAAAGGCATTGGTATAGATAAGGGAAGTAAGCAAAAGGCAGTAGAGGATTTTAAGGAATTAGTGAGCCAGTGGGAGACAAAAACACAAAAGATTTATCTGTGGGATTACAGTGCAAATTTTGATGATTATTTAACTCCAATACCCGTTTTATATTCTATTAAAAAACAACTGCAGTATTTTAAATCACTTGGTATAACTGGGGTGTTTTACAATGCACAAGGATATGATTATTCCCCTTTTAACGATGTGCAAACTTTTGTAATATCCGCTCTTTTAAAAGATACTACTTTAGATATAGACAGCCTTGTAAGTGCTTATTTTAAACAGTTTTATCCAAAGAGCTCTACTGTTTTAACCAGCTATTACTTAGGTCTTGAAAAAGCCTATGCTTTAAAAGAGATACCTTATGATATGTATGGTGGTATGGCCTCTAACATAGAGACGTATTTTCAAAAAAAGGAGTTTATGGAGTTTATTACTTCTTTAGAAGCTTGCCTAGAAAAGGCAGATGGCAATGAGAAAGAAAAATTACAAGCTCTTTTAGTTAGTTTAACTTTTACTAAGCTGCAATTAAAGTACATAGAGTTACAAAACGATCCAGATCTTTTGAGTTTAGATATGGAAAACCAGATTCTTAAGGATTTAGCACAGCTAGAAAAAGCCCAAGATTTGAATATCTTAAATTATAAAGAAAGCCAAGGTAGTATAAAGGATTATATACAATTCTGGCAAGAGCTTTTAAAGGCTAGAGAAAGGCCTAATTATTTGTACCAAAGTAGCTTCTCATTGCAAAACGGTAACTCTGATGCTAAGCTGAGTTTGTTAAGTGATGGTCTAATTGGACATACAATGGATTATCATATGGGATGGTTTATTCACACAGGAGATACCCTAGACTTGCAAGTAGATATTGACCAAGTGGAAGGTGAAAAAATATTAATTATTGATTTTCTCTACCAAAAAAGGCACCGTTTTACTCTACCAGATAAAATTGAGGTTCTCCTTGGAAATCAAATTGTTTATCAAAAAGAGTCATTAACAGATATAAGTGATCAGGGAAGGGTTACCCTTGAAATCCCATTGGACTTACAGACAAAACAGCCATTAACAATAAAGATCTATAATAACAAAGGTGCAACCCATAGTGTTGCTATAGATCAAATTTTATTAACAGAAGTATAATATGATAAAGCATAGATTTTTTATAAGTTTTTTACTTATCTGCTTAACCCAAATTGTGGGTTGTGGTAAAAAAGAACAAAAGCTAACCACTCTAGAAATAGTAGATAACCATAGACATTATTACCCTATAGAGCAAGGAAAAGAATTAGATATGGTCTTTACCATTAAGAACACTGGAGACACTGCCTTTGAATTGAAAGATATAATTGCTACTTGTGGTTGCCTTAGTTTTAGTAGAAACAATATTAAGACAATCCCAGCAAATGGTAATGGGAAACTCACTTTAACCTATGATAGTAATAAGAACATAGGTTATGTACAACACATTATTAGCATTTATGGAAATTTTAAAGATACAGAGTTTATCGATGTTGTCTTTGATTTAAATGTGGTACCCGATGCCCATTATACCAAAGATTATGAGCAATTGTATCAATTGAAAAATGAATCTTTAATCAAATCTATGGTCGATGGAGACAATCATAGAAGCTATTATTTAGATAATTAAATCAAAAGAATATGAAAAAAATACTTGTAACAGGTGGATTAGGCTATATTGGCTCACATACCGTAGTGGAATTATTGAATAACAATTATTCGGTAGTTGTAGTGGATAATTTATGTAATACCCAAATACAAGTACTGGATAGAATTGAAAAAATAACCGGTAAAAAAATTGACTTTTACCCTTACGATTTAAGAGATAGAGAACTTGTTTTTAAAGTATTCTCTTGCCATAAATTGGATGGAGTAATTCACTTTGCTGCTTATAAATCAGTTAGTGAGAGTCAAAGTTCTCCATTAGATTATTACGATAATAACCTAAATAGTCTTGTTAACGTGCTTTTTGCTATGAAACAGCACAATGTGAATAACATTATTTTTAGCTCCTCTTGTACTGTATATGGACAAGCCGATTTTATGCCTATTGATGAAAATACGCCACTTAAAAAGTGTGAGTCTAGTTATGGAACAACCAAACAAATGGGAGAACAAATCATAGAGGATTTCGTAGAGTCTTACAAAAAGAAAGCTACTTTATTACGTTACTTTAATCCTATCGGGGCTCATGCTTCTGGTCTTATTGGTGAGTTACCTAATGGAATTCCAAATAATCTTCTTCCTTATGTAATGCAAACAGCCGCTGGTATAAGAACCCATTTGAATATATGGGGAGATGATTATCCTACACCTGACGGTACAGCCATAAGAGATTATATTTATGTAGGGGATTTAGCTAAGGCTCACCTTGCTGCTTTAGAAAACCTTTGGCAAACTTCTTTAGATAAAGCCTTGAAAATATACAATTTAGGTACTGGTAAAGGAAGTAGCGTTCTAGAGATTGTAAAAGGATTTGAAAAAATTAATAATATAAATGTGCCTTATACGATATGTGATCGTAGACCTGGGGATATCACCAGTGCTTATGCAAATTGTGATAAGGCTAAAAAAGAGTTACAATGGATAGCACAGACTTCCTTAGAAGAGTCTTTAAAAAGTGCTTGGACATGGCAATTAAACAATAGTAAGGTAGAACTAGTTTAATAACTTATTTCACAAAGGACTACCGCATTTTTCTTAGTGTGTTTGAGTTATGTTGGTAGTCCTTGAAATTTGTTCATAGAACAGAAAAGTGCTATATTTGGAAAGCCTGATTTATGCAATAATAAAGGGTTAAGTAACATCTAATTAAGCTATTATGTAGTAGAGGGGAAGTTAGATTTACTTACAGAAAAATGTATTCAAAAGACATTTGGATAGAAATTAAATATGATGAGTTTTTTTACAATTATTTCCCATGAGATGGATCCAGAGACAATGGACAATTTTGGGTATTATTATATGCTTATTGGGGCGGCTTTTTTGCTGTTGATCATGTTAATAATGGTAAGTAGAAATGCAAAAAAACTTAAACAAAATAAAACTCTTACTGTACTTGACAGCAAGAGTAGTTCTATCTTAAAGCCCAAGATAGCCCACCAAAAATTACCTAACAATTTAGCCCAAGCCCAAGGGGAAGATCTATTAAAAAAAGACTATATCCCCAAGGAAAAAGAACTAGAAATTCTCGATAAAATTGAAGAATTTGAGAAGTCTACTTTATTCTTAAAAAACGGTTTTTCTTTAAATGAACTATCTCTGCAAGTAGGGGTTAATCACCGTTATTTATCCTATGTGATTAATACCCATAAGAATAGGAGTTTTAATGCTTATATTAATGAACTTAGAATTAAGCATATTGTCGATTGTTTACAAAACGATCCTAAGTATCTACAGTATAAAATAAGTTATTTAGCAGAACAAAGCGGCTTTTCTTCTCATAACCGCTTTACTATTAGCTTTAAAAAAGTAACGGGACATTCTCCTTCTGCTTATATCTCTTATGTGAAAAGATTAAAAAGTAAAAGAAATCAATCTTAAGTATCAATGATTTACTAGAGTATTTTATGGTAGGATACATTTATTAAGTGTCTTTTTAGAAAAAAATGTAAAGTTTTAATTTATTGATAAATATCTCCATTATACTTTAGGGTTGTTACTTGTTGACTACTATATGATTCTTCGATACAATCATCTTCGGTAGGAATGTTTTTTATTATATTAGTTTTTCCCTTTACTATTAAATTGTAAAGTCCATTGCTTTTTGTCTTGCCTATATCAATATATGAAGTAGTAGACTCAAATTCTCCTCTACAATTCATATCCCAGTCTCCTCTATAATTTTTCACTGGATAATTTTTAAGTACTCTTTTAAGTTGATTGTCTTCTGGGATAAATAAAGATAATTCTGTTGTGCTATAAGGGGTTACTCTACTGCTTCCTTGTAGATTAATTCTTATTCCAAAAGCTCTTGTTTGCTCATTTAATAAATATAGGCCTGTGTCAATTTCTATGCTTTCTAAGGTTATAGCGCCCGAAAACCAGGCATTAGAATCGTAAAATTTATTTAATATTTTTCCGCTTTTATTTTCAACTACAACTATTAGTGCATCAAATTGATAAGATTCATTTCCAGAATAACTTACTTCAATTGACCTGTATTTGGGAATTGCGATAACCGTTTTGTCTTTAGAATAAGGTAGAACTTTGTCTACAACTAAGTCTATGTGGATTTCATTTTCCTTTAACTGTAATTCAGTTAATACTTTTTCCAAAAGAGATGGATCCTTTATTTGTGAAAAAGAAAATGTTGAAAAAAACAGAAAAATAACAATAATATTTAATCTCATACTTAACTTTTTATGTTAGCCTTTTCTCTTGTTAGCACATGAGCTAACCTCGAGAGATCTAGAGGTAAAGGTAATAGATTAAATTTGAAAAAAATAAAATCATTCGTTTTTGTAAAAGTGCAAATAAGGAATTTACCATTAAGTAACAAGACAAAAAAATAACTGTACATTTTTAACTTGCTAATTCATGCTACTAGGATAGAGTCTCTGATTCGTTCTTAAAAAGAAAGTAGAGCTCAGTAATTTACTGATCGTCAATTTAGTGTTTTAACACCTTGAAACTTTAGAAATGAACATACAAGGATATAAATAAATTCCACCTCCCGAAAATCTTGACTTTAGCAATGCTATTTTTACTTCGAAAAAAGCGCTAAAATAGAATTTTATGCAATCATTGGTAAAATCTTTACAAGTCTGTCCAAGGTTAGTTAAATAGGTTGAAAGTTTTTATAAAGAAACTTCGAAGGAAATGAAAATTTCAGCTATGAAATTTTTTTTAAATGATAGAAGTGGGGGTAGGTCTTCTTGGGAGTAAGTACATAAATAAAAAAAACCGATAACAATTGTTATCGGTTTTTCTTTGCGGAGAAAGAGGGATTCGAACCCCCGGACCTGTTACAGTCAATAGTTTTCAAGACTACCGCAATCGACCACTCTGCCATTTCTCCAAGGTTATTCCTTCGGTCTAACTGAGTGCAAATTTACTATAAAAATAAGATAATACAAGTCTTTTTGATAAAAAAAGAACCTCTTTTCCTTTGTTGTTTTGTAAAGCCTTTTAAGTTAAGGTGTTAGTTTTAGAAATATTTATTTTTAAAAAGTTGTTTTTTATCTTATTACAGTAAAAGTTTAGTGATTGATGCTAAAATTTGATAAAGCCATAGAAGTAGTTTTACTTAAAACTACTTCTATGGCTTTATTTATACTGTTATTTAAATAATTTTGAGAAAAATCCTTTACTAGAAGTCTTACCTCCAAATTGAGCTACATATTGGTCTAGCCATGGTACATCCGCATTATTTCTGACTAAAGTTTCTAACCATTCGTTTACATGCTCTGCGTTGGTTGGGTAGCAAACAGGTAGATATCTTTCCATAATATAATAGAATTCAGTACCCCACATATAATCCATAGCTGCATACGCGTCAAAATACAAATCAGCATAATGCTCAAATAAGTCCATTTGGCCGTTTTCATAATAAGCTTTTGCTAAACGGAATAATACATCATCACTTTGAGGGTAAAACTGATAGTATTCAAATGGTGTATAGATAGGTTCTCGCTGACTTTCTTGTAAATGCTCAGCGATTGTATCATCAGCTTCAAAGGCGTGTACTAAATAGCTTTGTTCAAAACTAGAAGTTCCATTGTCTCTAAAGTACTGCATTAATTCAGGTTTTACCTCGGTATATACCTCAATAGCTTTTGCTATTTCTCCAAGCTTTGTTAAGGTTGTTACTAGTTGCAGCTTAAATCTAAAGTAATCGGAAGGATCTGCCTCTTTCATAGGGTAGGATAAGTACTCTTGTATAGCTTGAGCAAATTCCTGGTCTTTCCCAAGTATTTTATATAAGTTACATTTTACACTTAATTGGTAATAGAAGAAAGATAGCTCTTGGCTGGCTTTACTATATTCTATTGCTTTTTCATACATATGCTCAATCTCATTGTTTAAGATAAAACATACAATGTTATGATAGCATTGGGCTAATTGATGGTTTTCCATTAAAGAAGATGTAGCATACATATCTTTATGTAAGTAGTTATCAATTAATTCTGCTCCTTTAGCATATAGCTCTAATCGTATATTTAAGTATTGGTCGTATAATGGTCCTTTATCTAGTTCATTCTCTAATTGATCTAAATGATACATATTATCCAGAAGTTTCACTGGATTACCTTTAGATTTTGATAAATCTAATGTAGGTACCTCATTGTACTCTCTAATGTAAGTGGCTACGTATAAAGGTATAAAAGCTGTTTCTACAACTGGTAAAAACATAGTTTCTTTTAGTAGACTTAATGCTTTTTTGTTTTTACTATCCTCTACAAGTAAACTTGCATAGGCACACATTAAGTAAGGGTCTTTAGGATTCTGTAGGTAAAGGCTTTCTGCTTCTTGTTGCCACTTTCTATCTCCGTACATGCAGTATTGCAAAGATAAGTAAGCGTGGGCAATAGCAGTAGTAATAGGGTGGTTGTCTATTAAAAAGCGCAATAGCTCTTCTAAGTTTTGATCATAACTTTGTGGTTGGTGCTCATTTTGAATAACTGGTATAATTTGTAATGCCAATTGATCTACTAATTCTAAATCTTGCTGATCCATTGCAACAGACATGAAAAAGAAGATAGGGTAGGTGTCTTTATAGGCTAGTCTAGAAACGTGTTTTCGAATTAGGTCTAAAGCATTTTCTAACTGGTTTACTTCCTCATCACATAAGTAGTACACACAGTGGTATAAGTAAAGGCTTACGTAGAAGTCCCTTTCTATGCGGTGCTCTATAGTTTGTGCGAAATCAATATTGGTTAAGTATAGTTCAATGGCTTTAAACTTATTGCCTTGGTATAGGCAAAGGTCTATGTTAAAAAGATTTCCTTTTAAAAAATAGTTTTTATCCTTTTTAAGGAATTCAAAGTAATTTGTAAAACGTTCTATATCGGTTTGTTCAAAGTTAAATGTAACTTGAAGAAATAGCCAATCGATGATAGCTTGTGGGTTTTTCTCATCAATATCTAGAATTTGCTCTACTAAAGTGAGTAGTTCGATTTGCTTTGCCAATGGATCTAGATCATGATCAATTAAATCACTAATTAGTTGATTAAGTAGTTCGCTTAATAATAAACGAGATTCAAGATGCCCTGGATTACTATAAGCAAATTCTTTAATGGTTTGCTCTGCATTTTGCAATGTACCGTCTTTTAGTGCCTGTTGTATTTGAGAGAAATTCATGCTTTTTGAGTTTAAATTACAAGACAAAACTATTTAAGAATTTAGTGCAAAACAAGGCGATTTTTAAAAATACCTGAAAACAGGGAGTAGGTTTTTTCGTGTAAAGACTTCTTTTTAATTGGGTTAAGTTGTTGAAATGTAGTTATTTGGATTGGTGTTTATTTGCAAAATAAAAAAAGAAATACTTTTCCAATGTATAGGTTAGGGAATTAGTATATAGTATATAAAGGGCTTAGCTTTGAAGAACTTTAAAATCGACAAAAGCCTTGTTAGTTGTTTTTTTATTTTAACTTTAGTATTCCCTTAAAAAGGCTTGTATATAAACCAATATTATTTTCACATGGAAACAATTTCTTTACAACCTGCTTTATCCAATGAGCAGGTAACTCTTATTCCTTTATCTATCCAAGACCTTATGGGACTGTATGAGGTGGCCAAAGATCCTAAAATATGGGAACAGCATCCCAACAAAGATAGATGGGAGTATTCCAATTTTATTGTTTTCTTTGAAAATGCTCTTTTAAGCAAAGGAGCCTTTAAGATTGTAGATAATGCTACGCAGCAGATAATAGGCAGCACTAGATTTTATAATTATGATCTTATTGAAAACTCCATAATGATTGGGTTTACTTTCTTTAGTAGAGAATACTGGGGAAAAGGATATAATGCCCTTGTAAAGCAATTAATGCTGGATTATATCTTCACTATTGTAGATAAGGTTATTTTCCATATTGGAGCAAATAATATACGCTCTCAAATGGCTATTGAGAAAATAGGAGCCAAAAAAGTAGCTCAAGAATTAGTAGATTACCCCAATGAAGAGCCTAGACTCAATTGTATTTACCAAATTACTAAGGAGGATTGGCAAAAAACAGGATTGTCTAAACAATAATTTTGAAGGCTTTTTACCTAAAAGCGCCTTTAATACTTAGAATGGATAGGAAGAATAAAAAAAAGTTCACCTATAACAAACTACCTTTCAGGTAGTTGTTTTTTTTTATAAAAAAATCATTCTTTTTATTTGTTTTGTGCTTATAAAAAGCAATATATTTGCAGTGTTCAAAACAAAAACATAACCATGTTTACGGATTGAACGGGAAAATTTTGAGTATCAAAATGAGGTCCAATAGCTCAGCTGGATAGAGCAACTGCCTTCTAAGCAGTAGGTCTCAGGTTCGAATCCTGATTGGATCACTTAGCGTTTTAAAGAGCGTTGATTTCTAGATAGTTCGCTAGATAAATACAGTAGAAATATTGTTTTTAAAAAGGCAAATTAGCTATTTAAAACTTATAAAAAAGGCCACTAATTATTTAGTGGCCTTTTTTGATTTTAGCCCCTTGGTATAAACTCTATATTTTAGAATATAGATTATTGACCTTAGTGAAATACTTATATAATAGGCATAAATCTTTTTGTTCTTTAAGATGCAATCTAGGCGGATTATACTGTGAAAGAAATTACCTTATTGGGTAATTTGCTATACTAACACCTAGGGTTGTATAATAAGAGTCTATTAGCTAATACCTTATGTATTTCACTAATGAAAATGTTATAGGATAAGAGAGAGATTTACTTACTGTAACTGCTTTACTTAGCATTTTATTACTAACAGTATAATGTGTTAGTACCCAAAAGGATAGGGTTTTATTTAGGTTTTTTAGCTGTTGAATTAATGTAAGTTATTGGAAATCATACGTATGTGTTTATTTTTAAAATAAATTGAAAAAATATTTAAAATACTTGTTTTTGTATTATATAATTTTATATATTTGCACTCTCAAAATAAGGAAATAAGTCCTTGTAAAAGGATGGTTTTTTTACAAAGAGTTGGTCCAATAGCTCAGCTGGATAGAGCAACTGCCTTCTAAGCAGTAGGTCTCAGGTTCGAATCCTGATTGGATCACAAAAGCTTCAACAATATGTTGGAGCTTTTTTTGTTTTTAGGTGTTTTCTAGAGTGCTATTTTGATAATAATTACGGAGTAAGTGCAAAACTTGAAAACTAAGCAGAAAGTTGCGTTAATCTGACAAATGAAAAAGCCTTATCTCTAACATTTCTATGCATCGTCTAAAGTGTTTTGGTTTAGTATTAAAAGATTTAGCAGGAGTGTTTGTACTTCTTTTAGTCAAAGTAATTTAGGATATTATTGTAATGTATATTAAAAGTATTTAATATAGTGTCGAACTGTCTTATGGTTTTAGTATTATCTGAAATAAATTACTCGCTAATATGCAGTTGTTTAATATTAAATTGCTATATGTAAAGTAGTTAAATAGTCAAAATAAATTGTATTTTTTTAATCAATAAATTTGCATAGCAAAAAAATATTTATACATGAGAAAAGAAGAAATAATTGATAAAGTAGGTAATACATTAATTTACTTTTCTGAAAATATGCCTTCTTTGTTAAAAACCAAAGCATTAAAATTGATCTATTTACTAGATGAATTTTCTATTCAGTCAACTGGTATTGCTTTTTTTAATCTACAATACGAAGCTTGGAAATTAGGACCAGTAAACCAAGAATTGTTTTCGTAGCTAAATGACGATTCAAGTTTAGCATCATTAAAGGATTATATATCCATTAAAAAAAGGGGAAAAATGTCTTTTATATCCGCAAAAGCAGAATTTAATGATGACGAATTTTCCGATAATAATATTATTTTGTTGGAAAAGATCACTAAAGAATATAAAAACTTTAATGCTGATGAATTAGTAGAGTACACTCATAAAAAAGATGGTTTGTGGTTTAAATTAGTCAATGAAAAAAGTCTAAAAGAAGATTTTGATAATGGGGTGAGAAATACTAGTAACTATTTGTTGGATTTACATAAGTTAGTTGAAGGTGATGAACTTAAAAGTCACTTATTAAAAGAATATGAGCAAATGGAGAAATTTGCTAATTCGTACGCTTTTTAGTTTTATGGAAGCTGGGGCTTTGTTGTCTGTAAGGGATTATGTTTTCGAGGATGGAAAATCTAAGAATAAATACTTTTTGGTCTTGAAAGAAATAGATAATGATCAAAAAATAATAATTAGTTTGCCTTCAAGTCAAGATTTTATGTCTTCCCATGAATATGACTGAATTGATATTCCTTCAGCGAATCAGTCAGCTTTTATTTTTAAAGAGAATGAAATTATTACAAATAAAAACTTTTCGTTTGAGAAGCGTACTTATCTATATGGACAATATGTGACTATAAAGGCCATAACTGAGTTTGTAATGCAATATCCTTTAGAGGGAATTCATTATGAACATAAAGGAAAATTAAAAAAGAGAGTTTTTGATAAAGTATTGCAGTGTTTTAAAGAGTCATCTAAAGTTCCTAGAAGAATAAAAAAATTATTATAAAAGTATATAAGCCACTTGTAAAGTGGCTTTTTTTGTCAGCACATTGAAGTGTGTAGGTTTTTAATGAATTATTTGACCCTTTGCTTATTAAGTTTGTAATGTGCTTGAAATGCTTAGTAAGCCATTCTCTAAAGGGGGAAAAGATAGTTTATCTTGCAGGTTATTATTATTATTATTATTATTATTATTAAAATATGGTAGTATGTATAGAAAAATGATGTTGTGTATATTATTTTCTGTTATTTGTTTATCCTGCTATTCTCAAACATTGCATTTATTTGGAGGGAGCAATCATGATATTTATTAAGGTTGCTTAAATTGTGATAATTATAATCCAAACTCTATTTGGAATAAATATGGGAAATTTGGAAATGAGTATAATTCTGAGTCTCCATGGAATTCCTATGGTGGTAATCCTTCTGTAGTTGTGGATATGGATGGTAATTTTTATGGGTATTTTACCATAAATAAGTCCAAGTCTAAACGAGCTACTTCCGAGTTAGCCTTGGTTATATATGAATATTATGATTTGATACGTGATGATGTATCCTCATGGTATAATTAAGTTATTTTAAAAAAGGTTCATTAGGACTTGGAAAAACACTGAATTTAATTGTTTTAAAAAGAAGGTGTAAAAGAAAAATAGATTAAAAATATGGGAAAGAAAACATTGGTCGTTGGGCTACTTTCAGTTTTTTTACTGTCGTTCTCTAGTCAGCAAGCTGTTTATGTTTGTAAAGGAAAGTCGAGTGCAAGATACCATAAGTCAAATAGATGTAGAGGATTAAACAATTGCTCTACTAGTATATATAAAGTTAGTGTAGCAGAGGCTAAAAAATTAGGTAGAACCCCATGTAAAATTGAGTATTAAATGGGGTGTATATTATTTAATAAGAAAAAAAAATTTAGAAAATGAAAGAAATTATTAATAAAATAGGATTCGTAATAGGATGTTTAATTTTATTCTCTTGTAGTAGTGATGATAATTCGAGTGGTACAAATAGTGAACTGCAAAGTCTACTAATAGGAACTTGGTCGATTCAAGCTGTCATGGTAGGTGATAGGCCTGAGACTGTTTCTGAATGTGCTTTACAATATGAAAAAAACGTATTTTATCCAAATAGTCAGATGCTTGAACAATATGGGCAAAGTGGTAATTATAGCTGTAGGCAAACATCTCTACCTGCGTCTTATGATCTTGATATGGATGTTTTAAAAATAAGTAGAGAATATGAAAAAAGAGATCTTTTTTGGAAAATAACCTTTTTAGATGACAATACTTTGAAGATGACTTTAATTAGGGTTAGAGAAGAAGGAATAGGAGTAGAGGATGTGCCAGAAGGAAGAAGAGAAACATATATTTATTCTAGAGATAAATAATAGAAAAAGCCACTTATAAAGTGGCTTTTTCTGTCTACATATCTAACTATGTAGCTTTTTAAGATGTAAATGCTGCTTGTCAAGACACAAGAGGTGTTTTAGATCGTCTTTACTTGCTTTATGTTTAGTTAAGGCTACTTTGTCTGCTTGTCTTATGATTAATGCTGTATTTACCTCATATATGCGTTTTTTAGTCTTTTTAGGTATCCATTTAGAAACATGCACTACTACGACCAGCTGAATTTTTGAAATACCTGCTGTTTTTTGCGATCTATGTATAAGGAAATTTGGTCCTCTCCAAATCCGTCAATGTAGTTGTAGCCAATTACTTTGCCTATTAATTCGTTACTTCGGTTTGTTATGCCTGTTTTACTTAGTGTTTCGTGAATTTTTCTTTCATGATCACTATAGTCACCCGTATAGGCACTACCTTGAATAAATAAGCCCGTTTCTAGGTATTTATCTCTAGTTATCCAGTAATTGATAACTCCTTGTACATAGTTGTAATATTCGAAAGAGATTTCTTTTCTACGGCGATTTTCTATAGCAAAATGACTATTTTTGATTTCAGAATATTTTTTCTTAGTAAGATAATCTTCCTTATTCTCTTTATATTCTTTTTCAGCCTCTAAGTACCATTCATATACTTGGTCATAGGTTTCAATAATGCTTAAATCTCCATTAAAGATATATTTTTCACCTGTCCAATCGAATTTAATGAAGTCATAGTTAAATAAGTCATCCTTATATTTTAATTCAGGGTTGCCGTCTCCCCAAACACTCACAAAATGTACTTTTCCATCTCCTTTGTTTAATTCAGGTAGGTCTATGGTTAATAATGGGAAAAATATTGCTTTGAAAATTTCAGGAGGGTTGTCAAAAACCTCTTCAATAGTTGGAAATGCTTTCATCAGGTTGATTTTATAATTTTAGTTTATTGATTTACTAGATGGTACAAGGATCATGGTCATATCTTTATGGATAGTGAAAGAAAAGATTTTTTTGCTTCAATGAAGCTAAAGCTACCCCCAAAGCTATTTAAATGCTAATTTAATCTAAAACTCTAATAATTACCTTTTTTGTTAAAATAAATACGTTGTTGTGGTTATTAACTTTCTTATTGTTGTAGTGTGTTGGAAATTATATCAGCGTTAGTAGTACTAATATCATTATTCTTATAGTTATCTTAGATAAGTATTTATAGTGAAAAGCTTTTTAAGTACTTGAAAGTAAATAAACATTTGATTTTATTAATAAAATATACAGTAAAAATGAACAGAAGAAATCCTTTACTTATCCTGCTAATACTTAGCCTTTTTGTGTTTTCATGTATTGGAACTCATAAGCAGAGTTTACAAGATCAACATATGCGGGAGCAGATTATAGGAACATGGGATGTTGTTTCTATTTACAAAGATGGACATTATTATGATTTGGATAAGTGTGAGTTAGAGAAGGGGAAGTTTATTTTTATGCAAGATAATAAAGTGAAAAAGCAAAAAGGGGAATTAGATGACAATGAGCATTGTAGTGTTGTTGAACAGGAGTATAACTACGAAATTTCAGGTGGACATCTTTGCCTTTATGGTGTAAATGACCAAACAGAAGTGCGTATGAAATATGTACATGTAGATGAAAATACGATCTATTTAGGGGTTCAATATTCTTATGAGGCTGGGGGAACAATAAACCAATATAAATATGGTGAAGAGATAATATACACTTTAGAGAAATAGGGGTAAGGCTTCTTTTGCAGCTTTACTTTTAATATGTATCCGTTCTATAGGGTCTTAGAGGGTAATCCAGCTACTTAACGCTTTGTTTTAGAAGCTAAAGTGCTAGTAGAAAGATTTTATAATATGACCAGTTATTTTTCCAGCTTTGTATATGAAAAAAATGGCCATTACTAAAGCTAGGTATAAGGCTAGTTTGTTGTTAAGAATATATGCTAATACTTTTTTTAAAAATAACTCATTCATGGTAATTAGTTTTAATATTCGCTCTATCTAAACTGTAAATTTTCTATTTTGAAAGCTAAGTTAGTGAAAATGATTTAATTAAATATCTAGTGAAAAATATTTAATTAGTCCAAAAGATATCTTTTTATTATCGGATTGGAAATCTTATAATATCTACGGAGTAGGGTAATTAATATAACTATGCGAACAAGTAAAACAAAGGGTAGTGTAAGTGTTTTAAAAAATACTAGAAATGATAGCTCATTTGTAAAACAAAAAAATCCGTAAATAAAACTATTTACGGATTCTGTATTTTGTCGGGGTGGCAGGATTCGAACCTGCGACCTCCTGGTCCCAAACCAGGCGCGATGACCGGGCTACGCTACACCCCGAGGTTGCAATATCAGATAAAAACTTAAACTTTCGTCGGGGTGGCAGGATTCGAACCTGCGACCTCCTGGTCCCAAACCAGGCGCGATGACCGGGCTACGCTACACCCCGAAAGTTGCGGAGAGACAGGGACTCGAACCCTGGCATCGGTTACCCGATGACAGATTAGCAATCTGCTCCGTTACCACTCCGGCACCTCTCCTTTGCTTATAAGTTTTCCTCTTAATTGCATGGCAAACATACTGCGAGTTTTCCATTTGTGCAAATGCATTTATGTTTTTTTTTATACTTTTTTTGCTCTTTTCTTTTAAAGCATTCATTGTTAATAGGATAAGAGAGTAAGTTTTTTTTGCCAATTGTGTAATATAAATACGTTTTGTGTAAAAAATAGGTTTTTTCAGGTTTCATAGAAGGCGCAAGATTGTAAAATGTTCCTTTTTTTCTTGTAGAATCAGGGGTGCCTTGGAATTTTTCGTCAAATTACTTCCCACTTTCACTGTCCATATTTAGTGTTTTTCGTACATTTGCACTTTATCTTATCAAAAGAAAAGATTACAGAAGCATTATAATTGCTCAAAAGAGCAAAATTAAACATAGACATTATGAGAATGGATACTTCCATTGCATTTGATTCCGATCGTTTGCATTTTGAAATAGTAAATGATAAATTTAAAGAAGCTATTTTTGAGGCATTAACTCCAACAGTAGCAAAATTCTTACCATTTATCCCTACAGGTAAAATAGAGGACACACAAGGATTTATTGATTATAGTCTTGGACAGTTAGAAAAAGGCTTAGATATTACTTTAGTTGCCTCAGATAAACAAAGTGGTGAGTTTATTGGTTGTTGTGGTATTCATGATATTTCAAAAGAAAGCGTTTCTTTGGGAATTTGGTTAAAAGAAGCAGCATTTGGTAAAGGGTATGGAACAGAGTTAATAAAGGCTCTAGAGCAGTTTATCTATGATAACTTAACAGTGGACTTTATTATTTACAATGTGGAGAAAAACAATAGCGGAAGCATTAAGATTGCGGAAAAATTAGGCTATGTTTTCGATCATGAATTTGTTCGTAATATTGAGCAAACAAAGATTTTAAATATGTTACAATACCGCAAAGACGGTAAGAAATAAGATATAAGAAGGGTTTTAATTTATTTAGAGCCCTTTTTTAATGGATAAAAGCAAAGATAGATATGAAACAAAGTATAGAGGAGTTAATAAAAATGCATTATAGAGATGTGCCTTGGGATCAATTAATGCACTTTAATGGACGAGCTAATGATACAGGAGCTCTTTTACATATTGTTGAAACAGGTAATTCTCACAATAAACGAATGAGTCTTATCACCTTGGCTAATGCTATTGAAAACAAGGGAGGATTAACCATTACTAGTCCTATTGTGCTTATTTATCTAATAAAGTTTTTCCAACAAGATTCTGAAAATATTAGTTTGTATTTGAGAATCTTTCTTAAGCTTGCCAAAGCTGTTGGTTTACAATGGGAGCTTTTCTTAGATAGTGATCAGTTTGACAATAAGGATTTTGGTTCATGGATTTGGGAGGATGATTCTATTTATTTATGGCCAGAATTTGAAAGCGAACAAGCAGATCAGTTACTTTGGGCTCAAACCCCTACCAATCTACTTTTTGATGATCCTTGGTTTTATACCAAGCAAATTTTGTTAGAATACCAGGGTAATATAGAAAGTACGGAAACTAAGGATTTGATTGATAAAGGTTTGATTTACGAAATCTCTACTATATTAAACATGGTTAGAGATCAAAAAAGAATTCCTTTTAGTTTAGATTCTACCTGGCAGAGTGAAGATTTACTCTTTGAATGTATAGATCCAAAGCACTTAAAAGATTACTTTGAAAGCTTAACTCCAAATGTTGCAAAGTATTTAAGTTTTGATAGCATGAAAAATGATAGAATCCTAAAGGAGTTTATTCGTATTTCTCAAATAGAGCAGCAAAGAGGAACTTGTTTGGTTATGGCTGTATTAGATAAAAATACTAAAGAGTTTTTGGGTTCTTGTGGTATTCACGATATTAATGAGCGTAATGCTGAGTTGGGACTTTGGTTAAAAGAATCCGCTCAAGCAAAGGGGTATGGAAGCCAAATTGTAGAAACTCTCTTGCAAATATGTAAAGAGCATACATTAAGTAAATCGGTTATTTATTGTCTTGAACAAGAGAATAAAGCTAGTATCGGACTTTGTCAGAAGTTTGGTTTTACTAAAAAGTATGATTTTATTATAGAACCAACCGTTTTAAAAAATAAACTACGTCATATGAGTTACTTTTCAAAAGAAATTTAATCCCATTATAAAAACACATTATCATAAGCGCCTATCTATAGAATAGATAGGCGTTTATATTTTGTATAATAAAAAGAAATGGCTCTTGGGTAATATAATGAAGTCATGTCCTTTATTTTAAAAGGTAATTACAATTAACCTTTGTTTTATACTATTTTAGACAGGTAGTAGGAGTAAGTTGCTGGTGTATTAGGCAATGCCTTTGTATGGGGAATAACTTATTATGTTGGTTACTAAAGGATTGTGTTATTCTTGGGCCTGTATATTTATTTTTGCATAAAAAGTAGAAATGTTGGGTTATTTTTACTAATTTTAGGATGAGTCACTATGTATAGTTATTTAATTATTGTAAAGCCAAAACAATAGTCCATTACTTAGTGCTAGTTTTAAACTTTAAGTTACATCCTTATGGTCAAAGATAATTTGAATCAATTAGTCCGTATACAACTTCAAGGTAGAAGTAACTCGCCTATTGTAGGGATCTTACTTGCATATACATCAAACTGGATTCTTATCAAAAAAAATCTAGTGGATTACTTAATGGATGGCTATGAGCTTATAAATCGTAAAAAGGTAATTTCCATCACAACAGATGCAGATTTATTGTTTATTCAAGAAGTGTTAAAAGCTAAACATGTAAACTTTGAAGATTCCCCCGTGGAATTACATTCTAATATTTTTATTACTCTAGAGACTATTTCATTAAAATACGGTGCCTTTTGTTTGGAATTCAAGGATCAAAATAGCTGTCTAGTAGGTAGGTTTATGGGTAATGATGATCAAAGCTGTTTTGCCTTTGAGGAACTAGCCCCAAATGGGGAGTGGATTGAAGAAATCGATGAATTTGATATATCTAAAATATATAAAATTGATTTCGATGGAGATTATACCCAGTCTCTTTTACTTTTTGCTAATAAAAAAGTTAATGGATAATCTCACTATTATAGATTGTTTTATGCAGGATGTTCTAAATTTTGTAGATTTTACTTCTATTTAAAGGTTAATTTAATATAGTTTTTGATTTTTTTAGTCGTCTTGCTATGCCTTTCTCGCCTTTTTTTGGCATTCTTTTCCTAATATAGTGTTAATTATTAGATGTAATACGCTATCTGATTTCAGATAATATTGGAATATTGTTATTGTTTTATACTTAAAAATTGAATATTGTTTGGATTGAGAAGTAAAATTTGTGTTTTTTTTGAATTTTACGAATTTCAACGATAAGGTGTTGATATATAATTTATTTTGTAATAAATTGCCAAAAAATAATTAAGGTCTTTCTTTAATTTAACTAAATTAACGAGCGGATTTTAGCCAAATCAGCTGTGCCAATAGTTTTTTGATAATCTTTTCTATGTAATATGTTTTTATTTTAAGAAGGATTTATCAGGGAGATTTAGTTTAATTACTGTGAAAAACAACAAGCAACAAACAAAACAATAAATAAATGAAAAAAGTAGCATTTAATCAAGCAGGTTTTGAAGCCAAAAAATCTGAGTTGAGCCAATTAAGTGTGGAGGATTTTAGATTCCAGCTCTTTGAAATGATTTATAATACTAAAAGTTGGGTTAGCCACAACTTTATTTTAAGTCAGCAACAAGTTATAAAGTTGGAAAATATGCCCAATGAATTCTTAAAAGAAATGAATTTATCCACCGTTGATTTTTGCTATAACTAAAAATAGCAAAGATTATTTGACAAAAGTTATTTCCAAAAAGAAATAATAAATAGATTTAAAATGATAGTAAGGGAGTTTATATAAGTTATAAGCTCCCTTTTTTTATTCTTGTTTTTTTAAGGCTCTATTTAGCGTTCTAGTAGTTATTCCTAAATATGAGGCAATATCTTCTTTAGTTAAATTGACATTTTGGAGCTTTTGAAGCTCTAAGAGTTTCTCCAGAGCATGTTCAACCGTATAAAGCTGTTGAAAAGAAGCTTTGCTACTTGTATCGTATAGTCGAAGGGCTTCTATATGCAATAAAGTGTGATTAAAAGTTAAGTCGGTTTGCAAAAGGTGTTCAAAAACCGATGCTGGAATAATATAGGCTTGTACTGGAGTAATTGCTTGAACTGAACAAAGGCAATTTCGTTTTGAAATCATTTCAATTTCTCCCATAATTTCACCAGTGCTCAAAAACTCAGGAATGTACTCTTTTCCATTTTCTTCTGTGATATAGCATTTTGTAATACCTTCCTTGATTACAATAACTTTAGTTACAGCATCTCCTTGGTTTAAAATTTCTTCTTTCGGTTTAAAAGTCTTCAGCAAAATTTTGTCACTAAAAACCTCACTTTGCGCAAGGCTTTCTATATAAGATAGGAATTCAATATTTTTTCTTAACATTTTTTTATCTGCTTAAGGACAAATGTCCTATAAAGGTTACATAATTATTTAGAGATTTGCACTATCAAAATTAAGGAAATATCTATTATAATATACAGTTAGTGTATGTGTTTTTATAAGTTTAGTGTTTATAGATATTACTTAAGTGTTGTGTGATATAATTGTGTACATCACAATAAAAGTGATAATGTGTATTTTCAAAAAATGGGAGAACTAAGTAAGTGGAGTTTCTCCCATTTTTTATTTATTACTTTTTAAAATAAAGTACAAAAGTAATGATTTTGTTTTAAATCATGGAACAGTAGTTTTCAATTAACGCTTTAGTAATATAAGGCAAAGGATAGATAAAAAAGCAATAGATAAGACCCCTTAAGTGGATATTTATATATTTGTAACTTCAAAATGTATTTTTTATTGACCTTATGAAAACACCTTTTAAAGTATTCTTGGCTTTGTGCGCAGCTACGGCTGTTGTTTCTTGCCAAAGTAAGTCCGAATCTACTTCGCCTATTCTTGTAGATAATCAAAGTTTTGCAGAAATTAATAGTGCTAAAATAACCCATTTACTATGGGATGTTGAGGTAGACTTTAATCAAAAAATAATAAAAGGAAGCGCAGAGTATGATTTTAAAAACAATAATGCCACAAGTATTGTCTTTGATACAGATCACTTGATAATTGACTCTGTACAAGTTCAAGGACATAGTGCCAAATGGGAGCTTGCTCAAAGAGACTCTATTAAAGGATCTGCTTTAAGGGTTTTTATAAGTGATGCAGATACTTTGGTTAAGATTTTTTATCAAACAACGCCAAAGGCTAGTGCCTTACAATGGCTAGAGCCTTCCCAAACTCATGATAAAAAGTATCCATTTTTATTAACCCAAGGTCAGCCAATTTTGACAAGATCTTATATTCCTATACAAGACACCCCAAGTATTCGCCTTACGTATAATGCGAAGGTGAAAGTTCCTAAGGATTTGATGGCTGTAATGAGTGCTACTAATGCCAAAGAGAAAAATGAGTCGGGAGTGTATCATTTAGAAATGGACCAGCCTATAGCTCCATATTTAATTGCATTAGCTGTTGGGGATTTACATTATAAGGAAATTGATCAGCGTACAGGAGTTTATGCAGAGCAGGGGTTACTTTCTCAAGCTTCTTGGGAATTAGCTCAATTAGATACTATGCTACAGGCTGCAGAAGAGCTTTATGGACCTTATCCATGGAAGCAATATGATGTGCTTATTTTACCGCCTAGTTTTCCTTTTGGAGGAATGGAAAATCCCCGTTTAACTTTCGCTACTCCAACTATCCTAGTTGGCGATAGATCTTTAACCAATTTAATTGCACATGAGCTTGCACATTCTTGGTCTGGTAACTTAGTTACAAATGCCACATGGGATGATTTTTGGTTAAACGAAGGCTTTACAGTGTACTTTGAAAGACGTATTATGGAGAAGGTATTTGGTAAGGATTACGCTGATATGATTAGTGTAAATGGTTACCAAGATTTACAAACCTCTATGAATCTTATAGATAATCACTTTACTTCTTTATATGTAGATTTACAAGATAGAAATCCCGATGATGCTTTCTCTGATGTTCCTTATGATAAAGGTTATTTGTTCTTAAAAATGCTAGAGGACCGCTATACTCGAGATACTTTTGATGTTTTTGTGCAAAAGTACTTTGCGGACAATGCTTTTCAAACGATGACTACAACTAGTTTTGTAGAGTATCTAAAGGAAAATTTAACCCATGGAGAGGATGATTTTGTTCAAAACTGGATTTACGATACAGGTTGGCCAATCGAATTTCAAAAACCAAATTCTTCCTTGTTAGATCAAGTAGATATGCAATACAAACAAGATGTAGCGTCTTTTAGTGAAAAGGAATCTTTTGAAAAAAGGCCAACGGATTGGTCTACCAATCAATTTGTACATTATATTAGATCCATTGATACCAAAAGCCTAAGTAAAGAGGATTTAGCTAAAATGGATCAATTATACGATTTTACAAACAGTAATAACGCAGAAATACAGTGCGCTTGGTTTGAGAAATCTTTTTTATTACAATACGACACTGTTAACGATAATGCTACAGCATTTATGTCTACAGTTGGTAGGAGAAAATTTTTAGAGCCTTTGTATTTGGCTTTAGTCAATTCTGGACAAATAGACCTGGCAAATCAAATTTACGCCCAAGCAAGAGAGAACTATCACTTTATAGCTAGGCAAACCATTGATAATTACTTGAATTATTCTGTGGAGCAATAAAACATAAAGACCATTAGAGAAAAAGCAAAAAGGAATCCTTTTTGCTTTTTTTGTTTAGTTTAACTAAGCTTAACATTTGTAATACCTCAAAGAGGGTAAATAGTAGCTTATTTGGTATATTTTACTTTTTGTATGGTATTTTTAAAGTTAATGAAATTAATATTTTATCATAATTACTGAAATTAACTTATTATTTTGTAGCTTTAATTGAGTTTTGATAAATGTTTTAAGTTAATTTAAAACTTTTAAGTATAATGAGTTTAAAATTTAAATGTAGAGCTATGAGTAAGAGGTGTTTAGTAATTGTTGTAGTAAGCTTAGGTTTATTATTCGGAGGTTTAGCGGGGTGCTCCACGGATGACAGTAATAATGATCGTGATCCAAATCCAGTTATGGAGGTGAATCTACATAATATAAGTAAAAAGTGGACCGCAGCTCATTTCAATTTTTCTAGTACGGCCAATGACTATAAACTGGAGAAGAGTTTATTGCAAAAATCCGTTTTCATCATTTCCTTATTAAAAGAAGGAGGTCTTGAGGGAATTAATAACTATGATTTAGAAAAATACAAAGGGAGTTTCGAGTTAGAAGCAGGAGTTATTAAAGTAGAATTAGAGGATGGCTCTATCTATAAATTTAAAGTTAGCGAATTGCGTAGACGCACTATGCTACTTAAACCTATAGATAGTGCTATAGTAGAATCTATAGAGTTAGTAACACCTTAATATAATTTGAGAGTTTGTAGTTGTAAGCAGCCATTAATACCATAAGGTGTTAATGGCTGCTTTTTTTTAGAAGCCTTTATAGTAGTGATAGTATTTCAAAACAGACTTTTTTTGAATTTATTAGGGCATTTTAGCTATAAGTGGGATTTAAATATTGCTTTATAAAACAAAGTGTCGAATTATATTATGTTTTGCGTATTGGTTGTTATTTTGTTTATTTAGTGTCTTATGTTGTATTTTTGTGATAAATGTTTAATTCTATATTAGGATTGTTGAATTTGTTTGTTTGTAATAGGCTTGTTAGGGAATATTTAGTTTGATTTTTGTTTTGTTACACTTGTCATACTTTTATATATTTGCCATTATTTAATTTTATTCTAAATAAAAACAAGCTTTAAAATGATAAGAATTTTACTAGTTCTTATACTCCTAATACTTTCCTTTATCTCCATTTTTATTGGAGTTAAGGATATATCTATTTTCAATATCCATCAGCTTACTCAAGATGAGGTAATGGTTATTTTGGTGAGTAGAATCCCAAGGATGATTGCCGTATTGATTGCTGGGGTGGGTATGAGTATTTCAGGTTTAATCGTGCAACAAATTTCCTTGAATAAATTTGTGTCTCCTACTACAATGGGGACCTTGGATGCCTGTAAAATGGGTATACTCTTTAGTATACTATTATTTCCTAGTGGTGGGATTTTTGTAAAAATGACTCTATCCTTTGTTATTGCACTTTTAGCTAGTATGGTGTTTTTAAAAATATCCTCAAAAATAAAAATGAGGAATATTATTTTTGTACCATTAGTAGGTATTGTTTTTGGTAATATCCTAAGTGCTATTTCGACTTTCTTTGCCTATAAATACAATTTGGTGCAAAATATGGAAGGGTGGCTAATTGGAGACTTTTCAGCTATTTTAAAAGGAAATTACGAGATATTATACCTTGGTGTGCCAATTGTCTTTTTAAGCTATTTATACGCCAATAAGTTTACCATTATAGGTCTAGGAGAAGATACAGCTAGTTCTTTGGGGTTGGATTATAAAAAAATCACCTATTTAGGATTGTTTTTTGTAGCTATCACCTCTACAGTAGTTGTTTTAACCGCTGGTGTTATACCTTTTCTTGGGCTTATTATACCCAATATCGTAAGCTTAATGTTTGGGGATAATCTTAAGAAAACCATTAGCTATACTGCTTTAATTGGAGCGATTTTCTTATTGATTTGTGATATGATTAGCCGTTTAATTATTGCTCCATATGAAATTCCTATCGGTCTTACAGTAAGTATTATTGGAGGGGTTATTTTCTTGGTATTAATCTTTAAAAAGACTAAAAATGTTTAAGAATAAGGTTATCACCATTTTATTTGTAGCTCTACTGTTTTGTATCGCTATTTATATGTTCACCTTTACGGGGACTAAATTAGATTACGTTTTACCAAGAAGAGGGTATAAGGTATTGGCTATGCTACTTATTTCTTTTGCTATTGGGTACTCTAGTATTGTTTTTCAAACCATTGCAGCCAATAGAATCTTAACACCTTCCATTATGGGGTTTGATTCTTTTTATTTGCTTTTACAGAGCTTACTTGTTTTTGCTTATGGGGACAGAACCTTTCAAGTGCTTAATACCCAGGCTAACTTCTTTGTTTCAGTAGCTTTAATGTTGCTTTTCGCCCTGGCAATGTATTATGCCATATTTCGCAGGCAAAGTAAGAGTATGTATCTCTTGTTATTAGTAGGACTTTTAATGGGAACGCTTTTTAGAAGCTTCTCCTCCTTTATAGTAATGTTAATTGATCCCAATGAGTTTTTGATTATTCAAAATGCGATGTTCGCTTCTTTTGATAAAATTAATCTTCATTTATTAGGTGTCTCTGCTGTAATTCTTGTGGCTGTTATGCTATGGGGGGTACGCTATTTTAGATCTTTAGATGTAATGAGTCTAGGTAGAGAGAACGCTATTTCTTTGGGAGTAGATTACCATGGGGTTATTCGCGCCAATTTAATGCTTATTTCAGTAATGGTTGCCATTTCTACTGCCTTGGTAGGACCTATTACTTTCTTAGGTGTCTTGGTAGCAAATTTAACTTATGAGATTTGTAAGAGTAGTAAACATATATACATGGTAAGTACATGTTGTCTTTTAACTTCGGTTACCGTAATTGGAGGGCAGTACTTAGTAGAACATTTATTTAATATGTCTACCACAATTAGTATTATTATTAACTTTGTGGGAGGTATTTATTTTATTTATTTATTATTAAAGAGCAATAGATCATGATAGAAGTTAAGAATATTCGTAAGGCTTACGGAGAGAAGATGATATTGGATGATGTGTCGGTTAACTTCCCAAAGGGAAAAATTACCTGCTTGGTTGGAGGTAATGGAACTGGTAAGAGTACACTTCTATCTATAATAAGTAGATTGGTAGCTAGAGATTCTGGAGAGATTAATTTATTAGATCAAGACGTTACTGGTTTTACAAGTAGAGATTTTGCAAAGCGTTTATCTATTTTAAAGCAAGCCAATAACCCTAATGTTCGATTAACAGTAAAAGAATTAGTATCCTTTGGTCGTTTTCCTCACAGTCAAGGTAGGTTAACGGGCTATGATATGGAGAAAATCGATGAGAGTTTGGACTTTATGGGACTTACCTCAATGAAGGACCAGTATATTGATGAGTTAAGTGGTGGGCAAAAACAGCGTACTTTCTTAGCCATGGTACTAGCTCAAGATACGGAGTATATTCTATTAGATGAGCCTTTGAATAACTTAGATATGAAGCATTCAGTGGAGATCATGAAGATTTTACGTGTTTTAGCTGATCAATATGGAAAGACCATTATTATTGTGGTACACGATATTAACTATGCTTCGTCTTATGCGGATTATATTGCGGCTGTAAAAGACCATAAGATCATTCATTTTGGACCTACTCAAGATATAATTACGGAAGACATTATGAAAGAAGTTTTCGATATCGATATGACTATTGTGGATAATTGTGATAATAAAATATGTATATACTTTAAGTAAACTATCAATACTATACAAACATGAATAAATTTTTAATAAGCTGTTTAGCAGCATCAATAGGGCTTATGGTTTCTTGTAAAGACACTAAAACCCAACAAGAGGATCCTAATGTAAAACAAATTACGGTATCTCACTTATCAGGAGAAACTAAAGTAAAAGAAGATCCTAAAAATGCAGTAGTTTTAAACTATGGTGCTTTAGATACATTTGATGAATTAGATATTCCTGTTAAAGGACTTCCAAAAACTAATTTACCTTCTTATTTACAAGAGTATAGCAAAGATGCTTCTATTGTAGATGTTGGTGGGATTAAAGATCCAAACCTGGAGAAAGTAAATGAATTGGATCCAGAGATTATTATTATTTCTGGTAGACAAGCTCCATTATATGATGAATTAAGCCAAATTGCTCCAACTATCAATCTTGAGATTGATCCAGCGAATTATATGGAATCCTTTAAAGCCAATCAACGTATTATTGGTGAGCTTTATGGTAAACAAGACCAAGTTGAGAAAGAACTAGAGGATATTGACAAAAGAATTGCTCATATTAATGAATTGACTAAAGACTCTGATAAAACTGCTTTAATGGTGCTAGTAAACGAAGGTCGTTTTAGTGTTTATGGACAAGGGTCTCGTTTTGGAATTATTCACGATGTGTTTGGTTTAAAACCTGCAGATACTAATATTCAAGCTGCTAGCCATGGACAAGCAATCTCTAATGAATTTATTAAAGAAGTAAACCCAGATTACTTATTTGTAATTGATAGAGGAGCTGCAGTTAAGCGTGCTAAAATGACAAAAGAGGAATTTGCAAACGAACTTATTAAACAAACTAATGCTTATAAAAATGATAAAATTATTTTCTTAGACGCAGAAGTTTGGTACTTATCAGGTGGTGGACTTAAGTCTATTAAAATGATGGTAGAAGAAATAGAAGATGCTGTAAACTAATTATAGCTTAAGTATAAAAAAAAGCTTGTCTTATAAAGACAAGCTTTTTTTTGTGCTATATTTTGGGTAGAATTAATCTATTTCGTCTATAACAGGAACTGGACGTTTACTTTCGTTAATAGCAACTAGAGTAAAGTTTCCTGTGATCGCTTTTTCACGTCCTTCTCTATACATGCTTTCTACAAAGACATCCACGCGAACATCTAAACTAGTTCTTCCTACTCTGGTAACTGTTCCGATTAGCTCCACTAGAGTACCTGCAGGAATAGGGTGGTTGAAATCTACCTTATCACTAGATACTGTTACAATTGGCTTGCGACAAAAGCGAGTTGCTGTCATAAAGGCAATTTCATCCATGATGTAAAGTACCGCTCCACCGAACATAGTATTGTGGTGATTAGTTTGTCCTGGGAAAACTGCACGGAAAACATGGGTTTGAGAATCTTTGATTTTTTTTGCGATTCTTTGTTCTCTATTTGTTAATTGACTTTCCATAGTAATTAAATGTTTTTTTTTGAGTTTTTACCCCACTGTCTTAATAGGCTAGTCAAAGATTCTAACAATAGATAACAAATTTCCACCTATGGTGTAGGTTGAAGCTATCCTGTTACTTTGATTCGCGAAAGTCAGGTGGTTTGTATTTGATTTTTTGGTGGTCTGACTATTAAAATATAATTCTAATTCACAGTTGCGCGACAGTTCGTGAGTTTCACACGATTCCCCAAACTAATAAAGTAATGTTGTTTTGTCACTTTATTGGTGCAAAGATAGTAACTAAAGGCAAAAAAAATGTTTTTTATGTTTTATTTATCATAAAATCGCTGATTTTTATTTATCAGCATTCTTTTTCATTGGTTTTACTGCTGTTGTATCAAGTTTCTATGTACTGTTAATTGGATAATTACCCTACAAGGGGAGGATTGTTGATTTTGTTTTAGGTAAGGGAAAGTATATAAAATTTATTTTTTTAATATAAGTAGTGAAAAAAAGATAAATTACTAAAGCTATAAAAGAGTTTAATTATTAAATTTGTAGTATTGAATTACAAAGGTGCTTGGTAGAAGTAGGGGGTATTCTCTATTTATAGTAGTATTTTATGGAATACTTCTTATCTTAGTACAACTCGATTTGTGAAAGCTTTGCTTTGCTGGCTTTTTTTAGGCAGTATTCTTGTAAAGACAGGGAATAATAAAAGAACTACACAATTTTTACATATGACACAAAACACAATAACACAGACTGATTTTTCTTTTGAAAATCAAACTTCGGTTTACAAAGGTAAAGTAAGAGATGTTTACACTATTGACCATAAGTATTTGGTGATGGTTGCAACCGATAGACTTTCTGCTTTTGATGTGGTTTTACCTAAAGGAATTCCTTATAAAGGGCAGATTTTAAATCAAATTGCCACTCGATTTATGGAGTTAACCAAGGATATAGTTCCTAATTGGCTTATTGGGTGTCCAGATCCAAATGTGATCGTAGGAAAGGCTTGTACTCCTTTTAAAGTAGAAATGGTTATTCGAGGTTATTTAGCAGGTCATGCCGCTAGGGAATATCAAAGTGGTAACAGAGTTATTTGTGGGGTAGAGTTGCCAAATGGTTTAAAGCCAAATGACAAACTTCCATTTCCCATTATCACTCCTTCTACTAAAGAAGACCTAGGACTACATGATATGGATATTTCTGCAGAGCAGATTATTCAAAAAGGGATTGTAAGTCAAAGTGATTATGCTATACTAGAAAAGTACACTAGAGCTTTATTTGAGAGAGGTTCAGAAATTGCTTTAAAACAAGGATTGCTTTTAGTAGATACTAAGTATGAATTTGGTAAGACAATCGATGGAGAAATTGTTTTAATAGATGAAATTCACACTCCGGACTCTTCCAGATATTTTTATGCAGATACTTATACAGAGTGTCAGGAAAATAATCTACCTCAAAAACAATTATCCAAAGAATTTGTTCGCGAGTGGCTTTTAGAGCAGGGATTTAGTGGTAAACCTGGTCAAAAGGTGCCTTTTATGAGTCAGGAATATGTGGAATCTGTTTCCCATAGGTATATGGAGTTATACAAACATATTATGGGCAGTGAGTTTGTTAAAACAGACGATAGCGACCCATTAGCTAGAATACAACATAATGTTGAAACCTTTTTTAAAGAACATAGGGAGGAGTAATCCCTAAAAATATTTTTATATGGAATTATTACAAGCCTTAAAATGGCGATATGCAACTAAGAGATACGATGCTAATGTGAAATTAGATAAGGCTCAGGTAATGGATATCATCGAAGCAGCTCGTTTAGCGCCGACTTCTTCTGGACTTCAACCCTTTGAAGTTATTTGGATCGAGAGTCAACAAGTAAAACAAGAGTTGTCTCCTATTATAATGAATCAAGCTCAAGTAGTGGAATGTTCTGATTTACTAGTGTTTGTTGCTTGGGATACCTATAGTTCTGAACGTATAGATCAAGTTTTTGATCATATGGAAAAGACTCGTGAATTGGAAAAAGACAGTATGTTAGACTATAAGAATAGTTTAAAAGCTCATTTTTCTTCCCTAAATGCAGACCAGCAATTTGATCATGCAGCACGTCAATCTTATATTGGATTAGGGATGGCTGTTGCAGCAGCGGCTGAATTGAAAATAGATGCTTCTCCTATGGAAGGGTTTCACAATGATCAATTAGATGCTTATTTAAATTTACAGAGTAAAGGCTTGAAAAGTGTTAGTGTGCTAGCTTTAGGTAAACGAGATACTGCAAATGATTGGCTTTTACCTTTAAAAAAGGTTAGAAAATCTATGGAAAACTTCTTAACTATTATTCGATAATAACAATGAAAAGCCCTCCTTTCAAGAAGGGCTTTTTTTATGTTTACCTATAGAGTATATAAGGAGTTTTTAAAAAACCACATTGATAGATTCCTATTGGGTAGTTAAAAAATTGGCATAAATTATCAAAAGTGTAATTTTTTATTTGTAAAATTATCTAATGTGTAAATCTCCTTTCTTTTTATTCTAAATAATGGTGTGTTAAATGTTAGCTTTTTTATCTTTAATATTCTATATTCGTAACCGGTAAATAAGATAATTTTACGATGAGTCAAAAGCAAAAAAACAAAACCCTTCCTTTAGTAGTAACTAAAGAGCAGGCATTAGAAGATTATAAAATAGCAAGAATCAGTAGAGAATGTAGTTTACTTGGTAGGCGAGAAGTACTTACTGGGAAAGCTAAATTCGGTATTTTTGGTGATGGAAAAGAAGTGCCACAATTAGCTTTAGCTAAAGCATTTCAAAATGGTGATTTTCGTTCAGGATACTACCGTGATCAAACTTTTATGATGGCTATTGGCCAATTGTCAATTCAACAGTTTTTTGCTGGATTATTTGGAGATGCAAATATTGAGCATGATCCAATGAGTGGTGGTAGACAAATGGGTGGGCATTTTGCTACACACAGTTTGGATAAAGACGGGAATTGGAAAAATCTAACACAGCAAAAGAATTCGAGTGCAGATATTTCTCCTACAGCAGGACAAATGCCTCGATTATTAGGATTAGCACAAGCTTCTAAATATTATAGAGAATTTCCAGAGGCTGATAAAGCTAATAATTTTTCTGTAAACGGAAACGAAATTGCTTGGGGTACAATTGGAAACGCTTCCACTTCGGAAGGATTGTTTTTTGAAACAATCAACGCAGCAGGTGTATTACAAGTTCCTATGGTAATGAGTGTATGGGATGACCAATATGGAATATCTGTACATGCTAGATACCAAACAACCAAAGAAAATATATCGGAAATCTTAAAAGGATTTCAAAGAGATAAAAATGGCAAAGGATACGAAATTCTTCGCGTTAAAGGATGGGATTATGTAGAGTTAATTAAAACCTATGAAAAAGCATCTAAAATCGCAAGAGATGAGCACGTTCCTGTTTTAATTCACGTGGATGAGTTAACCCAACCACAAGGACATTCCACTTCTGGATCTCATGAAAGATATAAGAGCAAAGAGCGCTTAGAATGGGAAAGAGAGATGGATTGTTTACTTCAGATGAGAAAGTGGATTATCGAACAAGGTTTTTCTACAGAGCAAGAATTAGATGAGTTGGATAAACAGCTTAAAAAAGAAGTTTTAGATGGTAAAAAAGCTGCTTGGCAAGCTTATATCAATCCAATTATTGCAGAGAGAAATACCTTGGTAGAGGTATTAAAGCAAGTTGCAGCTTCTAGTGAGCAACAACAAGCAATTGAAAAGATAGCTCAAGATCTAAGTCAAATTAAAGAGCCAATTCGCAAAGATGTTTTATCAGTTGCAAGAAAGGTTCTTCGCATGGTTATAAAACAAGGTAATAAAGCGCCTTTAGTAGATTTTATTAAAGATTATTTCTTAACAAATCAACCTAGATTCAGCTCGAACTTAATGAGTGAATCCGATTTAAGTGCTCTTACTATTGAGGAGGTTAAGCCACAATATGATCAAGATGCACCTGAGGTAGATGCAAGAGTTATTTTAAAAGATAACTTCGATCATATCTTTACTAATAATAAAAATGTGATGATCTTCGGAGAAGACAGTGGAAACATTGGAGATGTTAACCAAGGTCTAGAAGGTCTTCAAGATAAACACGGTTTAAATAGAGTAAGTGACGCGGGTATTCGCGAGGCTACCATTTTAGGTCAAGGAATTGGAATGGCTATGAGAGGATTACGTCCAATTGCAGAAATCCAATACTTAGATTATCTTTTATATGCTATTCAAATCATGAGTGATGATTTGGCTACATTACAGTACAGAACAGTAGGACGTCAAAAAGCTCCACTAATTGTTCGTACAAGAGGACACCGTTTAGAGGGGATTTGGCATTCAGGTTCTCCAATGGGAATGATCATTAATGCTCTTCGTGGTATGCATGTTTTAGTACCTCGTAATATGACTAAGGCAGCAGGTTTTTACAACACTTTATTAAAATCAGACGAGCCTGCTTTATTAATTGAATGTTTAAATGGATACCGTTTAAAAGAAAAATTACCAAATAACTTAGGGGAATTACAAACACCTATTGGTGTAGTGGAAACTATTCGCCAAGGAAGTGATTTAACTATTGTTTCTTACGGATCTACTTTGCGTTTAGTAGAACAAGCAGCAAATGAATTAGCAGAGGTAGGAATTGAAGTAGAGATTATTGATGCTCAAAGTTTACTTCCTTTTGATATTAATCACGATACAGTAAAGAGTATTGCTAAAACAAATCGTTTACTAGTAGTAGATGAGGATGTTCCAGGCGGTGCTTCAGCTTACTTATTACAGAAAATTTTAGAAGAACAAGGAGCATATATGCATTTAGATAGTGAACCAAGTACATTAAGTGCTAAAGCTCACCGTCCTGCATATGGAACTGATGGAGATTACTTCTGTAAACCATCTAGCGAAGATATCTTTGAAAAGGTATACGCAATGATGCATGAAGTAAACCCTAGTTTATATCCAAGTTTGTATTAAAGATACATAGGAACCTTCCAATTATGGAAGGTTTCTGCTTTTATACCAATAAGGTATTTTACTGACCAAGTTGATCAACGGCTCGGTCTATTTAGTAGTCTTCACACAGAATATAAGTAAAATTCTTGTGAAAATTAATTTTTTATTTTAATTTTAGATAGATTTATGCAAATAAATGTTTCGCTTTTATTATGAAAGCATACAAAATATGATTAATTTTGCATTTGTTTTTTAAACATAGTTATATTATGGTAAACGATTTATTTGACAGAATACAGAAAAATAAAGGACCTTTAGGAAAATGGGCTTCACAAGCGGAGGGATATTATGTGTTTCCTAAATTAGAAGGACCTTTGTCAAATCGTATGATGTTTCATGGAAAAGAAGTTATTAACTGGAGTATCAATGACTATTTAGGTTTGTCAAATCACCCAGAGGTGAGAAGAGCAGATGCTGAGGCGGCGCAAGAGTATGGAGCGGCTTACCCAATGGGAGCACGTATGATGTCTGGGCACACAACAATGCACGAACAATTACAAGATGAGTTAGCGGCTTTTGTACACAAAGAAGCAGCTTACCTTTTAAATTTCGGTTATCAAGGAATGGTTTCTATCATCGATGCATTAGTTACAAAGAATGATGTAATTGTATATGATGTAGATTCACACGCTTGTATTATTGATGGTGTTCGTTTACATATGGGTAAACGTTTTACTTATATGCACAATGACATTGAGAGTCTTGAGAAAAACTTAGAGCGTGCAACTAAAATGGCTGAAACTACAGGTGGAGGTATTTTAGTGATCACAGAAGGTGTTTTCGGGATGAGAGGACAGCAAGGGAAATTAAAAGAAATAGTTGCTTTAAAAGAAAAGTATAACTTCCGTCTTTTAGTGGATGATGCTCATGGATTCGGTACATTAGGTGCTACTGGTGCTGGTGCTGGAGAAGAGCAAGGATGTCAAGATGGAATTGATGTGTACTTCTCAACTTTTGCAAAATCAATGGCTTCTATCGGTGCTTTTGTGGCAGCTGATCAAGATATCATTGATTACTTAAAGTACAACCTACGTTCTCAGATGTTTGCTAAATCATTGCCAATGATTTTCACATTAGGAGCTTTAAAAAGATTAGAGCTTTTAAGAGAGAATCCTTCAATGAAAGCAAAATTATGGGAAAACGTAAACATGCTTCAAGATGGTCTTAAAGAAAGAGGATTTGATATTGGTGATACAAACACTTGTGTTACTCCTGTTTATTTAAAAGGAAGTATTCCAGAGGCAATGGTAATGGTAAACGACTTAAGAGAGAATTACAATATTTTCTTATCAATTGTTGTTTATCCAGTAATTCCTAAAGGAATCATCTTACTACGTATGATCCCTACAGCGATGCATACTAAAGAAGATATTGATCAAACACTTAAAGCTTACGAAGGAATTCGTGAAAAATTAGTAAGTGGAGAATATAAAAGAATTGCAGAAGCTACAACAGTAGATGTTTCTAATGCATAATTTATAGATGATACAAAAATAAGAAGGAGCCATTTTTAATGGCTCCTTTTTTTGTTTATAATGTAGAATTCTTATTGGATATTTTATAGCCTAGATAAACGAAAAAGACTGTACTAGCCATTACAATACACGTTGTTAGCAGGGCATTTTGAGAGAATACAGACACTATCGCACTGGCAATGAAACAAGTTCCAAGTTGAATGGTATTTTGTAATGCAGAGGCTTTTCCTGAGTTTTGTTTAAAGGGTTGTAATGCCTGAGCAACTGCAATGGGGTAGCTAGCTCCATTTACCAAGGCCATTAAACAAAATGGAATCATAAGGGTAAGTAAAGTTGGTGTGGTAAATAAGGCTAGGGCTAAAAGAGCAATAACACACAGACTGTAGGTGGTTAGTAAATAAGGCATTAGCTTTTTTGCTTCTACCTTTTGAGAAATACTTCTATATCCATATCCTCCTAGTAAGAATGCAATTGTTTGTGGAATAAAACTAAGACCTATTTCAGCTTCGTTATAACCTAATTCTTTTAAAAAGAAAGGAGAACCGGTAAGCCATGCAAAAAAGGTACCTGAACAAACTGCATAAATTAGAACATTACCCAAAAAATCAGTATTTTTTAAGATAGGGTAGTAGCCCTGTTGGGTGTCTTTTGGTTGTTGTTTTGGGGTGTCATTCCCTAGAGTTAATGTGTAAAACATTAGGGCAATAGCAAGTATAGCTAAAAATATAAAGATATACTCCCAACCAAAATACTGTAATATATACACTCCTAATAGAGGTGCTAAAGCAGGTGATAATGCTACAAGTGGCATAATAGTAGCAAATACCCTATTGGTTTGTTCCTTTGGGTATTTTTCTATAACCAATGCTTGCCAGGAAACAGCTCCTGCACAAACTCCAAAGGCCTGTAATAATCTAAAGATTAATAAAGTATAGATGTTAGTGCTGAAAAAGATAGCAATACTAGCTATGGCAAAGATACTAAGGCCAATTAAGATAACTCTTGGTTTCCCTATTTTATCCGAAAGAGGTCCCCAGAATAATTGGGCTAAAGCATACCCTCCTAAAAATAAGGTTAAACTTGCCCCAATAAGCGACTTTTCTGTACCAAGGTCATTTTTCATGGTATCAAAGGCAGGTAAGTACATATCTGTGGCAAGGAAGCCTATAATACTTAGTCCGGTTAAGTAGATTAAAAAAAATGTATTATTTTTAATTTTATTCATTTAGTTTATAATTTTAATTGGATAATATGTTTTGATAAGCTTTGTGTTAAAGGACTTACCTAATGTTGTGTAAACAAAAAAGCTAAAGAGTTTTCTTTAGCCTTTTGTACATTATATTTTTTGACAAATAATGAAAACTTTCTGTTCATTACGCAAGGTGGTGAAAAAGATATAGATATCTCCACCTTCTTTTACTTTCCATTTTTTTCGTATTTCCTCTACTTTTAAAGGGAAGTTACGCGTGGTTAAATTTGCTTTGATTCCCTGTAAGTGTTCTTTTGTATTTGCTTTATTATAAAGGTGAGTGGAAAGAACTTTAAAACTTCTACCTGGAAAGGATATTAACTCACTACTGGTATATAAATGGGAGTGTTGGTGTAGTTTGCCAATGTCGAAAATTGCTGAAATACAATCAAACTTCCCTGTTTTTAATAAAGCAGCATTAGGCTCATAAAGATAAAGGGACAGATCTCTAAATTTTGCATTACACTCTTGGGAAAGGCTAACTGTGAAACTATCTGTTTTGTCCTTTTGAATATTTACAGCGATTAATTCTACTTCTTGTGTGTAGTCTTTTTCTATTACCCAAAGTAGTTCTTTTACTTCGTTGTTTAAGGCAACTATATGTACTTGCTTTACATTAGAAAGTTCTTTTAAACCGGCTTGTATATCTAAAAGAGGCGCGGTTTTTACCAGTATAGTATTGGTTTTAGAAAACAATAGATCTAGATGTTCTACTACATTAGGAGTACAGTCACTTAGAAGAAAAACCTTTTGTTTTGCATCATTTCTTCGTGCTGGATCCAGGTAAATATAATCCCATTTTTGATCTGCATCTCGGATGTATTCTATGCTATTTGCACAGATACATTCAATGTTTGTTTGGACAAACTCCTTAAAGTTATGCTGAGCAATTTGACTTAACTCCTCTTGCATTTCAATATGGGTTAGCTTTTGTATGTTTTTAGAGAAATAGTAACTATCTATACCAAATCCTCCTGTTAAATCAACTAATGAATCTCCCTTTACTAAGCTAGCTTTGTATTGAGCACATGGTTCAGAGGAGGTTTGTTCGATAGATAATTTACTTGGAAATAAAATATTTTTGGTAGCATACCATAATGGTAGCTTATTTTTAGCTCTTTGTTTAGACTCTATTTGTGGCAGTAAATCTGCCATAGATAGATGGGAGAAAGGGCTTTTTTTTAAAGCCAATTTCTGCACATTCGAGGCTAAATTTTGCTCTATAAATTCTTGTACTTCTTGTTGTAAAAGTGCTGTTTTCAATTATAATTTTTTTGTTAGTATTTGTATAAAGCGCACATTGGGCAGGAATTCTTTTCCAATCACCTTTAGACAAGTATAAAAAGGAACTGCGGCTATCATTCCAAATATTCCACCAAGCATACCACAGGCTAAAATCACAAAGAAAATTTCTAGAGGGTGTGATTTTACGCTATTCGAGAATATTAAAGGTTGGTTGATGACATTGTCAATTAATTGAATAATTAAAAAGCCAATCAATACCGTTAGTGCTTTTGGTAAAGTAACTTCTGTGAAGTTATCTCCCAAGAAACTCAACATGGTAAATATAATGGCTAGACCATTTCCAATTAAAGGGCCTATATAAGGTATTAGATTTAAAAGTGCACATAAAAAGGCAATCATTAAAGAGCCATTCACCCCAACGGATGCCAGTAGGATAAAAGATAAAATGAAAATTATACAGGTTTGGGTTAATAACCCAATAAAGTACCTAGATAATAAAGTGTTTATCTTATCTATGGAGCTAATCACTTTGTTCTCATGCTTTAAGGGGAAGGCTTTTTTGAATTGGTATTCTAGTACTACTTTGTCTTTTAGGAAAAAGAAAGCAATAAATAAAATAGCAAATACACCGATTCCAAACTGGCTAATAGCTCCTAAAAGGGTATTAAATAAATCAGGTACGAAATCCAATTTAAAAGGAGATCGCAAATTACTATTTTCTATAACCTGATTCAGATTTACTCCCTTGGTAGAGAAGTAAAAGTCTATTTTACTAACTAGACCATTAAAGTCTTCTTGAAGGTGAGAGTTGTTTAGTACCGATAAATTATGTGCCTGGGTAGTAAACAGTGGGATAAACATAAAAATAAATCCAACAAAAAAGGCCAGAAAAATAAGTATAGTAATACTTACGGATAATATTTTGGAGAATTTACATCTTTTCCTTAGTAATACTACAATTGGGTTTCCAATTAAAGCCAGTACAAAGGCAAATCCCATGTATATAAATAAAGGTGTTATTACGTAAAGTAAACAGCCCAGAGCTGCAATTGCAAAAAGGACTAATACCGCCCTTACAATACCTTTAGAAATAATTTTGGAAGTTACCATAGTGTTTAAAAATAAATTTATTGGTTAGCGAAAACAAAACTGTGCACACCTACAACGGCTGCTGTTTCAGTTCTTAATCGCGTGTGTCCAAGAGAAACAGGTGTAAAACCTTTTTCTATTGCTTGTTTAATTTCCTTTGTCGAGAAGTCTCCCTCTGGACCTATTAAAAGTAAGTAATTTTTATCTGGTGTGATAGCGTTTTTCAATAAAGTTTTTTCTTTATCCTCTTCGCAGTGTGCAATATATAAATCGCCTGAAAATTCTTGGTTTAGAAAATCTTTTAAGGAAATTGGTTCATTGAGTTTTGGTAGGTAATTCTGCAAAGATTGTTTCATTGCCGATTGTACTATCTTTTCAAACCTTTCCATTTTCACTATCTTTCTTTCCGAATGCTCACAAATAATTGGTGTTATTTCATTTACGCCAATTTCTGTAGCTTTTTCTAAGAACCACTCATACCTTTCATTCATTTTTGTAGGAGCTACAGCAATGTGAATACGGTGTTTTGTAAGGGGGTCCTTTTGAAAATCAATGATTTTCGTAACACATTTTTTATCCGATTCAAGGGTAATTTGAGTAGTGAATAAGGTTCCTTTTCCATCACTTACGTGTAGGATGTCGCCACTTTTCTTTCTCAATACACGAACAATATGTTTGCTTTCTTCTTTGTCAAAAGTAAAAGTATCTTGGTCTTGACTTATATCAGGGGAATAAAATAATTGCATAATCAGGCTTTTTTTGTTAAAATTCAATTCTAGCTTTAGATACTACGGAAGAATCTGCAAATAGAGATTCTTTAAAACGGTAATATCCTACAATTCCAATCATTGCAGCATTGTCGGTGGTATATTCAAATTTAGGGATATACACTTTCCAATGGTGCTTTTTTTGTGCTAAAAGTAAGGCTTGTCTAATTCCTGAGTTTGCTGAAACTCCTCCGCCTATGGCAACTTGCTTAATGCCAGTTTGCTTTATAGCTAATTTCACCTTATCCATAAGGATCTCAACTATGGTATGTTGAATACTTGCGCAGATATCGGCTTTGTTTTGCTCAATAAAATCTGGGTTAGCTGCTTGGTTTTTCTGAATGAAGTATAGGATTTGTGTCTTTAGTCCGCTAAAACTAAAGTTTAAACCATCCACTTTTGGCTTTGTAAAAGTAAAGGCCTTAGGATTTCCTTGTTGCGCCCATTTGTCGATAAGCGGACCTCCAGGGTAAGGAAAACCAAGGATTTTAGCTGTTTTATCAAAAGCTTCTCCTACAGCATCATCTGTTGTTTGTCCTAATATTTCTAAATCAAAGAAACTATTTACTTGAACAATTTGGGTATGTCCACCTGAGATAGTAAGAGCTAAAAAAGGAAAAGTTGGCTTGTCAAATTCTTCTTCTTCTATAAAGTGGCATAAAATATGAGCATGCATATGATTTACAGCAAGTAAAGGAATACCTAGTGCTAGGGACATGGACTTAGCAAAAGAGCCTCCTACTAATAAAGAACCCATTAGTCCTGGACCTTGGGTAAAGGCAATACCACTTAAATCATTTTTAGTTATTCCTGCCTTTTGTAAAGCTACATCTACCACAGGTACAATGTTTTGCTGGTGAGCTCTAGAGGCTAGCTCAGGAACTACTCCTCCATATTGCTCATGGATTTGTTGTTGTGCTACTACATTTGAAAGAACTTTGTTATCTTGCATCACAGCTGCCGATGTATCATCGCAAGAGCTTTCAATGGCTAGAATATAAGTAGGTTTTGTGGACATTTTATATGGTAATGTAATTGTTTGTAATGAAAAATTATATCTGCTGAATTATTGCATACAAGTCTTTAAAATAACTAAATTTGCTAATTGCAGACCCCAGAAAATTGGGCGCATTTTAAGCGCAAATTTAAAACATTATACGTTATCAAAAAATTTAAAAAAATAGTTTTTCGCACTATACTTGCTATTCTAACTTTAGCGGTGGTTTTATCCCTGGGGCTAACTTTGCCTTGGGTACAAAGTTTTTTAGCTCGAATTGCAGTTGAAAAAGTGAATACTACCTTTTCTACCAATATAGGAATTGATGGAATCGCTATAGACTTGTTTGGAAATATCACTTTAAAAGGGGTGAGTGCTACGGATAATCACGATTTGAAATTTATTGAGATTGGAAAAGTATCTACCAAAATTGCCAACTACGAGGCTTTAAAGACTGGGCAAATTTTCTTAGATGATTCTAGTATTGAAGATTTATTTTTAAATATCCATAAATATAAAGAAGAAGAATTTTCCAATATTGATTATTTAATCAATGCTTTTGATAATGGAAAGCCTGGAGATGGAAGTTTTAAGTTAGAGGCTAAGAGTATTGCTTTAAAAAATGGACATCTGATTATATCGGATGATAATGCCAAGGAGGTAGTAGCTATTGATTTTCAGTCTTTAGATGGTTTAGTAAAAGACTTTAAAATCCATGGTCCTAATATTTATGCTCATATTGATTCGGGGGATTTTAAGGATAATTGGGGAATGAATATTAGAGATCTTAAAGGAGACTTTGGTCTGAGTAAGACCTCGATTTCAGTGGATAATATGTTTATTCAAACCGATAAATCCTTTATTAAAGGAGATTTGCTATTTAGCTTTAATCCAGGAGATATGAAGTATTTCACCGATAAGGTGAATTGGGATTTTTACATTGAAAAAGCCAACGTAAATACTTCGGATATCAACGTTTTCGCCAATGAGTTTTCTCCAAATAAGATGTTATATATCAGTGGAACCATGAAAGGTCCAATGAATAATTTCACTTTATCTAATGCTAGGGTAATTGATCAAAATAACTCTCAGATTCAAGGTTATTTCGCCTTTAAAAATGTCTTTGATCCTATTGCACCATTTTGGATGACTACTAGCCTGGACCGCCTACAAACTACAAGGAGTAACTTAGTGACTCTAATGCCTAAAACTTTAAGTGGTTTACTCCCAGAGCAATTACAACATATGGGACTAGTGGATCTAAGAGGAGATATAACCCTTACCAAGCGAACTTTAGAGTCAGATATTCGCATCTTAAGTAATATTGGTAAGGCCTCGGCAGTGTTGGATATTGTAAATTTAGATGATCCTTATACTGCTCAGTATAAAGGTAATATTATATTAGATAAATTTGATTTAGGTACGTTTTTACAGCAGAAACAGGTAGGATTAACTTCTTTAGACCTTTTAGTAGATGGAGTAGGCTTTAACCAAGAGGCTTTAAATACTAGTGTAAAAGGAGATGTGTATTCGTTTCAATTTGGAGATTATCGCTATACCAAGATAGCAGTAGATGGGACCATGAAAATGCCAACCTTTCACGGGTTATTACATTTAAGTGATCCAAATCTACAAATGGATTTTAATGGTAAAATTGACCTTAGTACTCTTGAGAAGAATTATGATTTTGTTGCAGATGTAAAGTATGCGGACTTATTTGCCTTAAAGCTAGTAAATGACAGTATTTCTATGTTTAGGGGAGACTTTAAATTAAAGGCTAGTGGAAATACCATAGATGATCTACAAGGGGAGTTTAGTGTAAACTCTGCCCTTTACAACAATACTAAAGATAATTATGTATTTGACAATTTTAAGGTAAACTCCTTTTTTAATGAAAATCAAGAAAGAAGTATTTCTATACATTCTACTAAGGCAATTGAAGGATATATTATAGGAAAGTATAAGTTTAAAGATTTAAAGGCATTGTTTACCAATGCACTAGGTAGTTTGTATACAAACTACAACCCTTATCCTATCGCTCAAGGACAGTATATTGATTTTGATATTTCTGTACATAATAGTTTAATCGAAGTTTTCTTACCTCAGTTAACAGTGGCAGATAAGAGTCATTTAGAGGGGGTAATCAATAATGATTTAAAGCAATTTAAATTAAAATTCAACTCGTCTAATTTTGCCTTAAGCGGTATTACCTTTTATAATACCAACCTAAATGTCAACAACAATAATCCTTTATACAATACTTTTATCAGCATCGATAGTGTTAGGAATAGTTCTTATAAAATTGCTGACTTTAATTTATTAAATGTAACCTATAACGATACTTTATTTGTTCGTTCTGAGTTTAAAGGAGGTAAAAACAGTAAGGATGACTATAAGTTAAACTTATACCACACCATTAATGATCAGAATTTATCTGTGGTTGGATTCAAAGAGAGTCAAGTAGTTTTTAAAGACTTTTTATGGACTATAAATCAGCATCAAGACACTTTAAATAAAGTGGTCTTCAATAAAAAATTAACCGACTTTACCATTGAGGAAATTAATTTCTCCCATGGTAATCAAAAAGTTAGTTTTGCTGGAGTGATGAGAGATTCCACTTATAAGCATTTGGATTTAGCCTTTGATAAAGTAGATTTAGCTAAGATTACTCCGGAGATAGAAAACATTGCTTTCTCTGGTAAAATCGATGGAGAGGTTCATTTCTCTCAGCAAAAAGAACTTTATCACCCAAGTGTAAACCTGCAAATAGACTCTTTAGCTATCAATAAGTTTCTTTTAGGGGATATGAACTTTAATGTCGATGGAAATCAACGCTTGGATAACTTTGTGGTGGATGCCAATATCTTGCATAAAGATAAAGAGCATTTCTTTTTAAGAGGGGACATTAATTTATTTCAAAAGAAAACCTATTTTAATTTAGAGGCTGGTTTTGATGATTTTACCATGCAACCTATAGGACCTTTATTGTCTAGTGTTTTATCTAATCTAAGGGGAGATGCTTCAGGTAAAATAAGTATTCAAGGAACACCTTCTGATCCCGAGGTCAATGGTAGAGTGTATTTGAATAATGCGGGAATGACTTCTAAGTTTACAGGAGTAGATTATGCCTTTGAGCAGAATACTCCTTTAGATATAACAGAAAAACAATTCATTTTCAGGCGAGCTCGTATTTCCGATACAAAATTTCAAACCCAGGGAATTATTGAAGGAGATGTGAGCCATAAAATGTTTAAGGACTGGGTATTAAACTTAAGTATGTCCTCTGCGAACCTTTTAGCCTTAGATACTAATTTTTCACAAGGGAGTATCTATTATGGAACAGCTTACATAAATGGTAGCGCTAGTTTAACCGGGCCAGTTAATATGCTTCGTATTAATATTGCTGCTACTTCTAATAAGGGAACTTTTATTAAAATTCCTTTGAAAGAGGCTCAAAGCAATGGAGAGAATAATTATATTCATTTTATTTCTCCACAGGAAAAAGCTAGAAGGAAAAAAGAAGGAGGTAATGATTATTATAGATATCAAAACAGTGGTATAGAACTCGACTTTGAGTTTGTAATTACTCCTGATGCGGAAATCGAAATTATATTAGACAGAGAATCAGGTCATGCTATGAAGGGTAGAGGAGCAGGATTTATCACCATGGAAATCAACACTCTTGGTAAGTTCAATATGTGGGGTGACTTCCAAGCCTATGAAGGAGAGTATAATTTTAAATACGGAGGACTGATTGATAAGAAATTCGTGGTAAAAAGGTATGGAACTATACGCTGGGATGGAGACCCGATGAATGCCATTTTAGATTTACAAGCCATTTATCATACTGAGGCCAATCCTAGTGTAATTATTGATAACTCCATTATCAATAGAAAAGTACCTACCGATGTAGCTATTGTTCTAAATGGAAGTTTAAGTAATCCAGAGGTAGATTTTGAGATTTATTTTCCAACGGTTACCTCCGTGGTAAAATCAGAACTAGACTACCGTTTAAGTGATAGAGATATGAGGGAAAGACAAGCGATGGCCTTATTGGCTACAGGTTCTTTCTTCTCTTCGGATAATTCTTCTACTGCACTAGCAGGAAGTTTATTTGAAAGAGCTTCTAGTATCTTTGATGATTTATTTAGTGATGAGGATGATAAGTTTAAAGTAGGGCTAAATTATGCTCAAGGGGAAAGAAACCCTTATACACAAACAGAAGGGCGTTTAGGAGTTACTTTCTCCACTAAGGTAAACGATCGCATTAGCGTGAATGGAAAACTTGGAGTTCCTGTTGGGGGAGAAGAACAATCCGTTATTGTTGGGGATGTAGAGGTGCTTTTGCGTATTACCGAAGAAGGAAACTTAAATGCTAGGTTTTTCAATAGAGAAAATGATATTAACTATATTGGAGAAGGTATAGGTTATACCCAAGGGGTCGGATTAACTTATGAAGTAGACTTTGATACCTTTAAGGAGCTATTGGCAACGATTTTAAAGCAAGCTGATAAAAGAGAAAAGGATAAAAAATCTAAGAAAAAGGAGCCAGAAAAGAATCGAACCCAAGAATTACCGGATTCTGGATTTAATCGGGATTTCATTCAGTTTTATGAAAATCGAAATAAAAACAATTCTAGGTAAAAATATTACAGAAAATGCAATAAAAGCCCTCTTAAGTCATGGTATTTAAGAGGGCTTTTATTGTTAAAGAAAGTATTTTTTATTAAATTTACTCAAAAGCATGAATGTATGAGTAAAGAAATTAAAAAGATAGGTGTATTAACAAGCGGGGGGGATGCCCCAGGTATGAACGCTTCTATTAGAGCAATTGTAAGAGCTTGTAGTTACCATAATGTGGAGTGTGCTGGAATCTATAGAGGTTTCCAAGGTTTGATTGATGCAGATTTTGAACCTTTAGGACCTAGAGATGTGCATTATATCTTAAATAAGGGAGGTACTATTTTAAAAACAGCCCGCTGCCAAGAATTCAGAACAAAAGAAGGCCGTCAAAAAGCATATGATAATTTAAAAGCTGCCCAAATAGATGCTTTAATTATCATAGGAGGAGATGGAAGCTTTAATGGAGGAATGGCGCTTAGTAAGGAATTTGATTTACCTGTTATTGGTATCCCAGGAACTATAGATAATGATATTTTTGGAACGAGTCATACCATTGGTTTTGATACAGCTTGTAATACAGTGGTGGATGTAGTGGATAAGATTCGCGATACAGCTAGTTCTCATAAACGTTTATTCTTTGTAGAGGTAATGGGAAGAGATGCTGGACATATTGCTTTAAATGCCGGTATAGGAGCTGGAGCAGAGGAAATTATTGTTCCTGAAGAAAACCTAGGTATGGAGCGCTTATTAGAATCTTTAGCTCGAAGTAAAAAGAGCGGTAAATCCTCTAGTATTGTAATTGTTGCCGAAGGTGAAAAACTGGGTAAGAATGTTTTTGAGTTAGGACAATATGTAGAGGATAATCTACCGGATTATGAGGTGAGAGTATCCGTTTTAGGTCATATGCAAAGGGGAGGAGCTCCTTCGTGTTTTGATAGAGTATTGGCTTCTCGATTAAGCGTGAAGGCCGTAGAAACTCTACTAGAAGGAAAGGCTAATGTAATGGTCGGGCTTATCAATGACCAAGTAGCTTTAACTCCACTTAAAAAGGCAGTAAAAGGACATTCTCCTATTGACCAAGAATTACTTCGCGTATCAGATATAATCACCATCTAGTGTAAAGAGTAAAATAGACAATTTTCCAAAAAAAAATAAAAAATATATGAAAACAAGAATAGGAATTAATGGATTTGGGCGTATTGGACGCTTAATGTTAAGAGAAGCAGTAAAAAGACAAGATGTTGAAATTGTTGCTGTAAATGATTTAATGAGTGTAGAGCAGTTGGCTTACTTGCTAAAATACGATTCCGTACATGGACGATTCCAAGGAGAAGTACACATTGATAACGGAGATTTGATTGTCAACGGAAATAGAATCCGAGTGACAAACTTAAAGGATCCTTTACAATTGCAATGGGATAAGGTAAAGGCGGATGTAGTTGCAGATTGTACAGGAATATTTAAAGACTTAGACACAGCCCAAGCCCATATAGATGCAGGAGCTAAAAAGGTACTGATATCTTCTCCTTCTCAAGATGCTCCAATGTTTGTAATGGGAGTAAATGAGCATAAAATAACTCCGAAGGATGTTATTATATCTAATGCTTCTTGTACTACAAACTGTTTAGCACCAATGGCTAAGGTATTAGAGGATAACTTTGGAATTGTAGAAGGATTGATGACTACTATTCACGCTGCAACTGCTACTCAATATACAGTAGATGGACCCTCTAAAAAAGATTTTAGAGGAGGAAGATCTGCTCTTGTAAATATTATTCCTGCCTCCACTGGAGCTGCAAAAGCTGTAGGTAAAGTAATTCCTGAGATAGAAGGAAAATTGACTGGTATGTCCATGAGGGTTCCAACTGCGGATGTATCTGTGGTGGATTTAACCGTTAAATTGGCTAAGAAAACATCTTACCAAGAAGTGATGGATGTTTTCAAACAAGCTAGTCAGACGCATTTAAAAGGAATTTTGGCTTTTGTGGAAGAAGATGTAGTGAGTCAAGACTTTGTATCGGATCCTCATACTTGTATAATAGATGCTAAGGCAGGTATTGCATTAAATGATACTTTTTTTAAATTTGTTGGTTGGTATGACAATGAGTACGGTTATTCTGCAAAGATGATTGATATGGCAATTGTTCTAAACCAGGTAAAATAACACGTTTAAAAATACATGAAATTAATTGTAGACAGTGGTTCTACTAAAGCAGACTGGATTGCATTAGATTCTGTTGGCTTTGTATCGGAACCTATTGCAACTTTAGGGTTAAATCCTGAGGTCCTCACAGATCGCGAATTCACTTCTCGTTTAGAGCAAAATCAACAACTAGAGCAAATTAGCTCAAAGGTCACTAGTATCTATTTCTATGGAGCTGGTTGCGGTTCTTTGCGAACAAAGTCGATGGTTAAACGTCTTTTAAGTAGCTTCTTTGTTAATTGTAAAACAATAGAAGTTCACGAGGATACTTATGCTGCTATCTACGCTTTGCTTGGAAAAGGGGACAAGGGGATTGTTTGTATAAATGGTACAGGTTCTAATGTGAGTTATTTTGACGGTCATCAAGTGACTCCGCTAATTGAATCTTTAGGCTATATGGCTATGGATGATTGTAGTGGAAGCTCTTTTGGTAGACAAATCTTAAAGAGTTACTTTCTAGAAGTAATGCCTAAACAATTGTCCTTGGACTTTGATAAGGAGTATGGGTTAGATGCCGATAAAGTGAAGTATAACTTCTATAAACAAGAAAATCCAAATGCTTATATGGCTAGTTTTTTGCCATTTTTAATAAAGCATAAGGACCATCCTTTTTTTGTAGAAATGATTGAAAAGGAATTGGATTACTTTATAAAAGATTACTTAAAAGACCATCCGTTTACAAAAGATTGTAAAGTGAATTTTGTAGGGTCAGTAGCTTTTCTCTTACAAGAAGAGTTTAAAAAAGCGCTAGAACAAAAACAAATTCAAATAGGTAAGTTTGTCCAAAAGCCTTTGGATGGGCTTATTGAATTTCACCAATAAAATTAGAATAATGGAAATAGCAATTATTGCCCATGATGCCAAAAAGAAAGAAATGCTGAGTTTTGTAGTGCAAAATAAGCAGATCTTAGCTAGTAAGGGAATTACCCTAGTGGCTACAGGAACCACAGGTGGACTTGTGCAAGAGCAAGGTTTAGAGGTAAATTGTATGTTATCTGGACCCTTGGGAGGAGATGCTCAAATTGCAGCTCGTGTAGCACAGGGACAAACCCAGATGGTTTTGTTTTTCAAGGATCCTCTTGGAAAGCATCCTCATGAGCCAGATATCAATATGCTTTTAAGGGTATGTGATGTACACAATATCGCCTTAGGTACCAATAGAGCAACAGCTCAATTGCTATTAGATGCTTTAGCTTGTAGTTTAGAGGATAAAGCAATAGCAAAAGAGAATCTATAGTTTAAAGAGCAAAAACAGCCTATAAAAAAAGACCCTATCAATTTAGACATGCCCCAAAAAGTTAGACACTTTTTGGGGCATTTTTTATGAGTAAAAAACAGATATATAATTATGAATTTAAGTTGCGTTTAGTAACTATAATTTCAAATGGGGAGAATAGTATAAAAGGG